>CAZJAK010000227.1:0-1516 GCA_964543935.1 uncultured Spirochaetaceae bacterium | reverse complement strand
CACAACACGCCGACACAGCATTGGGAAGCGGGGATCGTTGATCCCATTTCCCGACAGCAGGTTGAGACGCTGGACGCAAATATCGGGGCAAGCGGTGCATTGGCCTATTTTCCATTTCGTGATCCCCGCCAAGGCATTGTCCATGTGGTAGGCCCAGAGATAGGCGCCACGTTGCCGGGCATGACTGTTGTTTGCGGAGACTCGCATACTTCGACGCATGGTGCCTTTGCCTGTTTGGCGCACGGTATTGGCACATCCGAAGTCGAGCACGTGCTAGCAACCCAGTGCCTGATTCAACAACGGTCAAAAACCATGCTGGTCTATGTCAGCGGCACGGCCAAGCCAGGTGTAACAGGTAAGGACATCGTGCTTGCGCTCATTGGCAAGATTGGTACCGCAGGCGGGACGGGCTACGCCATCGAGTTTGCAGGACCGGCAATTTCAGCCCTTTCCATGGAAGGTCGGATGACGGTTTGCAACATGGCCATTGAGGCGGGAGCGCGCGTTGGATTCGTTGCGGTGGATGACGTTACGATCGAATACCTGCGTGGCCGCACATTTTCGCCACGCGGGGCAGACTGGGACACAGCCGTCGAGTATTGGCGATCGTTGGTTAGTGATTCCGGGGCAAGCTTCGACAAGACGGTTTCACTCGATGTTTCAGGTCTTGTTCCACAGGTTACGTGGGGGACTTCGCCTGAAATGGTCGTCGGAATCGACGGCACGGTACCATTGCCATCGAGCTTTGCCGATCCGGTGAAGAGAGGTGCAGCAGAGCACGCCATGGCCTATATGGGCTTGGCGCCCGGGCAGGCCATTTCCAGCATTGCGATTGACAAGGTGTTCATCGGTTCGTGCACCAATTCACGCATTGAAGATCTACGTGCGGCGGCCACCGTGGTGAAGGGGAGGCAGGTTGCGAACACCGTCAAGCTTGCCATGGTTGTTCCCGGTTCTGGTCAGGTCAGGCGTCAGGCGGAATCGGAAGGTCTTGACAAGATTTTTTCCGCTGCGGGGTTTGAGTGGCGCCAGCCAGGGTGTTCAATGTGTCTGGCGATGAACGACGACAAGTTGGAGCCCGGTGAACGATGTGCATCGACGTCCAACCGCAATTTCGAAGGACGGCAAGGTGCAGGTGGCAGAACCCATCTGGTAAGTCCGGCAATGGCAGCAGCAGCGGCTATTGCTGGACGGTTTGTTGATGTCAGGGAGTTGCTATGAACATACAAAGTCTTTTCCGAACGCTATTGGTACTTGTGATCGCCCTTGCTGCCGTAGGGTGCAATACCGTTCAGGGCATTGGTAAAGATATCAAGAAGGGCGGCGATGCGATCGAAAAGGCGGCAAAAAGCTGATGGAAAAGTTCATATCGCATGAAGGTGTCGTTGCGCCACTTGATCGCGCAAATGTGGATACCGACGCCATCATCCCCAAGCAGTTCCTGAAATCGATCAAGCGCACCGGATTCGGTCCCAACGCGTTTGACGAATGGCGGTACCTTGATCGCGGCGAACCC
>CAZJAK010000226.1:0-1524 GCA_964543935.1 uncultured Spirochaetaceae bacterium | reverse complement strand
GATGTTGGCCACATGGAAGCGGCGGCCTCCGATAGGCAGCACCCCGAAAAGGAAGCTCTGGGTGGCCGTGCCGCTCACATCACCGATGTACTCGAGGTCCTCCATCCTGAATTGAATCTGGGTCTCAACACTGGTGCCCGCGATGGACTTGGTGTAGACCGTGCAGGAGGAGAACAACAGCACTACGGCCAGTGGCAGCAGGATGATGGCTTTGATCTTCTTCATTGCTGCGTTTGGTTTCGTAGTGGTTGGCTTAGTTGAAGTAGATGTTCAGCACCACGCGCACCTGATCGTTGGTGTCCATGGACATGTACTTCTGCTTCACGCTGCTGTACTGACCATTGGCAGGATTGCCTTGGGCGGCCGTGTTCGGGTCGTTGCCCACGGTGTAGTACTCCCAAGAATCGGAGCCGCTCTCAACTTCGTGCTTGGTCTTGTTGCCAAGCTGCCAGAAGGCGCTCCAGCCGTACTCCACGCCAAGGGCCACAGGGAGGTCGAGCACGAATACGTTGAAGCCAACCACGCCACCAAGACCAACGATGGTGTACGGGGTGGTCATCTTGTGGATGTCGTTGTTGTCCGTGTCGCGGAAGGTGTACGACTCAACCTGGCGGTCGCGGCCAAAGCCCAAGTAAAGATCAGCGCCGGCGTACACGTCGAAGATGTTCGAGCTGCTGAAGTGCTTCTCGATACCAGGGACGAGCATGTACTCGCGGGTGCTCTTCTTGTACTCGAACTCAGCCAAGTCAGCTTGAATGAACTCCGTGGAGTCCACTTCGCCTTTCACCGAGCGCGAATCGCGAGCCAAACGGAAACCAGCGCGAATGGCCAAGTCATTGTCGATGAACTTCTTGAAGGTCAGCAGGTTGCCTCGGCTAAGACGGTTCCACGTGCTGATGCTGCGGGTGGTCGTGTCAGACTCATCGCCGAACGCAGCATTGTTAACCGTGAGACCGAATACGAGGGCCATGTCGCCAGAAACGGGGCGACCGCCGAACTTGTACCGGGTATCCTGATTCTCCCGGGTGGAGAGCTGAGCGCTCGCCATGGAGCAGAGACCCAGCAAAGCAAAGGACAGTACCGTCTTTTTCATTGGGCTTGGTTTGGTTTTGTGCCTGTTTTAACCCGGCCAAAAGTAGACCTGGGCGGGCGCAAACATAGGTTGGTCGGCTCACATTATCAACAATTCCTTCGTGTGATGGCCCTTGGAATGTTCATAACCATGAGACTTTTATCAAGACTTCGCATCGGTTGATGCGCATGCTGCGCTAAGGCGCGCGATGGTGAAACCGCCGACGACAGGCTGGCACTCAGTTGCTCTTCTCCGCAAGCATCGGCACAAAGCGGAAATCACCCTTGTCAACGGTGGAAAGATCACCGTTCAAACTTTTAGTGACCACTTTCATGCGCTGCACCTCACCCTCACCCACTGGGATGACCAGCCGTCCGCCAGGCTTCAACTGATTGACCAACGCAGGAGGCACGAATGGCGCTCCACAGGTGACGATGATCGCATCGAAAGGC
>CAZJAK010000225.1:1220-1527 GCA_964543935.1 uncultured Spirochaetaceae bacterium | reverse complement strand
TTGATCTCATCCAGCGGCATAGTTTTGGAAATCAACGGTGCCACCTGCAGTTTCCCGCTCGCGTACAAGTCAATCGCCTTGAGATAATCTGCCCACTCGAATCCCTGCAAACCCTTTAATTTTTTTTCATCGCGTACGAAATTCCACGGACTGAACGAAACGTCCTGTCCGTTGAATCCGCTACCACCCATAAGGATCAGGCCACCACCTGCAGCCGATTCGATGGCTTGATTGACCGCTTTGACGTTTCCGGTAGCTTCGACAACGACATCGGCCCCCATCCCAGCGGTCATCTCTAAAATCCTTT
>CAZJAK010000225.1:0-1210 GCA_964543935.1 uncultured Spirochaetaceae bacterium | reverse complement strand
ACGGGCAATAGCCAAGCGCTCGTTATCGGAACTCATTCCGACCATCACCAATGTACGGGGAGATGTTGCCGCCATCGCTTGCATGATGAACTGACCGAAAGGTCCAGGGCCGAAATGGACGATGAAACTTCCAGGGCTGATGCAGTTGGTCCGCACAGCGCGTATGCCGGTCGTGGCCGGCTCGAACACAGCGGCATGGTCATCAGGTATGAAGGGGGGAACGGTAAAGAGGATGTCTTGATCGATTGAGATATATTCGGCGAAACAACCGGAGATATCGATACCGACGTGGATCCATTGACGGCAGCGGTTCACCACTCCTGTACGGCACGCATAGCATGTCCCGCATCCGGAGATTGCGCTGGTGACTACGCGATCCCCGATCTTAACCTTCTTGACTTGTGAACCGATTTCCACCACTTCACCACAAAATTCATGTCCCGGGATCAACGGCAGTTTCACCCTGCCATGCCGCCCCATGAACGTGTTGTTGCGAATTGCCACATCCGATCCGCACAGACCGGCTGATTTTACTTTAACCAGTGCCTCATGGGGCTTAGGAACCGGTATCGGCATCTCCCGGATGTAAAAACGTTTTTCGTTGTCCAATTTTACGGCAGCTTTCATACTCGACTCTCCTTGGATTGATGTGTGACACCCATTTCTTCGTCCAAATCACGCAGCACGACACGCTGGTTGCGATTGGCCGACACATAGGCGGCATAAGCCACTTGGACCACGTCCCGCCCTAATTCACCATTCGATACCGGCTCGCGACGCGTTGCGATGCATTCGGAGAAATCCTGCATCTCCTGAGGATACCCGCGCATCCAATCCTCGTCTGGGGATGGGTATGTCCAGCCCGATTTGGTCTGGATCTTTTCCGTGATGTATTCATCACCGAACACATCGTTTGACGGTGCATAGGCTTTCACCGTGTCGTTCGCTGAGAAATTGCATTTAATGATGGAATTGGTACCATAAGCCTCGAAAGTATTGACCACGCCACCGAGGGTGATGTCATTCGAAGCAATCGTCGCTTTCGTACCGTCTTCGAAGGTGAGAATCAGTGTCGCCCAGTCCTCGACATCGTGCCAACTATCGACAAGAAATTGATTAGGGACTTGTTTGAACGCTTTCAGATGAGTCAGGTTAGCCGTGTCGCAGAGAAGCGATTCAGGCCGAATCGGCTTGTTGTGGCGCAACATAC
>CAZJAK010000224.1:0-1529 GCA_964543935.1 uncultured Spirochaetaceae bacterium | reverse complement strand
AGGTTCTCCACCAAGTTGCGCAACTCGCGGATGTTGCCTGGCCAATCGTATTCTAAAAAACACTGCAGGATTTCTTGGGAGAACGATTTAGTCAGATTGTAGTTGGTGCAGAATTTTTGTAAGAAAAAGTTAGCCAGCGGAATGATATCGTCGATCCGTTCCCGCAAGGACGGAACTTTGATATGGATCACGTTGAGTCGGTAGAATAAGTCGCTGCGGAACACATTGTGCTTGGTGAGGTCTTCCAAGTCTTTGTTGGTGGAGGAGATGATTCGGACGTCGACCGATTTTGGCTTGCCACCACCAATGCGGGTGATTTTTTGTTCCTGAAGAAACCTCAGCAACTTCACTTGAAGGTTCAGTGGCAACTCACCGATCTCGTCGAGCAGCAACGTGCCCTCGTTGGCCAGCTCGATGATGCCGGGTTTGCCATATTTGCTTGCTCCTGTGAATGCTCCCGCTTCATAACCATACAGCTCTGATTCAAGCAGGTTCTCGGGTATCGAGCCGCAATTGAGCTTGAGATAGGGCTTGCCGTTGCGGTCGGATTGCTGCTGGATGTAGTCGGCGATGACCTCTTTGCCCACACCGGTCTCGCCGCTGATGAGCACGGATGTGGGGAACGGGGCGATTTGTTTGGCCTGGGCCATCACGTCCTGCATCAGCGGGCTGTTGACCACGATGTCGATGAATGACTTGGTTTTCTCTTTATAGGTCGCCTCCAATGCTTTGGCTTTTTGCAGTTCTGTCTGCAATGCCTTCAATTCGGACATGTCGCGGACATTGATCACCACCATGATGATGTTCCCGTCGGCATCGAAGACGGGAGCCCCGGTAACCATCACGTCCCGGTTGTTGCGCAGTTTCGGGATCACGGTGGCTTTCTTGTGCGTCCTCAATACCTCCAGCGTGGCCGATTCGGAGAAATAGCCCTCAGCTATCAGTTCCTTGATATGCTTCCCCACTATCTCCGATTTGGTATTCCCGGTGATTCGTTCATACGAAGAGTTGACCATCAATACCATGCCTGTCCCGTCAGTGATGAAAATCCCGTCATTGGATGATTCGAAAATAGCCACCGATTGGTCGGTCAACAATGCCTCGATGCTGGATGTGCCGCCAGCGGGCCAGAGTGAGACCACCACTTTTTTCGTGGTGGATTTGGTGGAGAAACGAACCACGGTTCCCTGTAGTGGCTTGCCTCGCACTTGAAGGGTGAAACGCAGGGATTTTCCCTCGAAATCACGCAGTGAGCGGGTGTCGCAATCTTGGAATGCCGAGCCGAAATGTTTTCCGACCGACACGTTGCCGTCATGGCAAAAAAGCGAGCGGCACCATTCGTTCATGTATTCAATCATGAAATCGGCCGAAAGGATCATGATCGGGATGTCGAAACTGTCCAATATGGTCGTTAAGGCAGATTGTTCCATGAATACATCCTTTATTGGTTCAATATTCCACCACGTTTGGTTTAATTACAACTTTCCCAATGAGTGAGACTATACGGGCTTCACTTTAGGAGGGCGACC
>CAZJAK010000223.1:0-1532 GCA_964543935.1 uncultured Spirochaetaceae bacterium | reverse complement strand
ACAATTTGATATATCGGTCGTCCACCACGGACACCTTGAGACCTGTCGGATCCTTTGGCACCGGTACGGTATAGCCGATTTTCACGCTGTTGTCCGTCGTTCCGCCGTCGGCATTTTTGACGACGATGCTGATTTCACCTTCAAAGTCAACGACAGGCGTCGTGACGAGAAGTGTTTCGCTATCCACGAACTCTACTTTGGTCGCCACCTTGCCACCCTTCACAAACTTGACCGAGTCGTCTCGATAGATGCCTTGATCCGCCTCCGCGACGCTATCTGTAGGGGATACGGTTAGCCACTCGCCGCCGAAGTAGACCTTCGCGTTCGGTGCAAAGCCGGTTCCTTTCAGCCTGATGACCTCACCACCTGTAACGGAGATACGCGTAATCGGTACGCCGTTTGCATCGGTGATGACTGGACTTAGTGTCGGTGCCGAGACGACCATGATGCCATCGTTTTTGATCGCGATGCCGTAGTCGTTGTTGAGCACCTGGACATTCTTAAGACCGAGGGTCATGTTCGTCGGTGTGGTGAATGTGAGGACGGTGCCACGCTCTGTGATGACGCCGCCTGTGATCGGTACGCCTGCGCGTGTGCCGATGATGACATTGGCGCCCTCTCTAAAATCGCTACCTTTAATGACGATTTTGTTTCCGCCATAGATCGATGTCTTTTTAGGTGTAATCGTGTCGATTCTCGGGCCCGAAAGCGGCTGCTTGTAGACGAAGTAGAACGGTAGCTTTTCGTTTCCGTAGTTCGTGCCGATGAGGTCTGCGAGGTTGTTCGATGACGCGAGACCTTTGTCCGCGTTCTCGATCATGATCGGATATTCCACATCGATGTCGTTGACCGTTGCCCTAGGCACGGTTGCGACGATGAGGTCATAGACGATTCCGTTGATCGATTTGGTCGTCAGCTCTTTGACTGTAGCGGCTTTACCGCCGATAAAGACCTTTACGCCATCCCTGAAGTCGTTACCGGTGATTTCGATGTCTATACCGCCGTCGACAGAGGTTTCCACGAGCCATTTCGTTTCATCGAACGAGAGCGTCTGTGGCTCCACATTCAATATCTTCGGCTCGCTGGCCGGGTTGGTGTATGTGAATGTTCTTGAGGATTTTCCACCGTCCGAGTTAAAGAAAGTGATCGGGACGCTGCCGATGGTGAAATATGAAGGTGTGATGACGGTGACATGGGTGTCATTGTCATAAATCACCTCTGGTGCATAGCCGCGCTCTACGATGACACGCCTGTCAACGATTTCCACTTTGACGTATTCATAAGCGTCGTCCGAGTAGATGGTGTTGTCCACGCCCTTAAGGCCGTTTGGTACATAGTAGTTGCCCGCCGCGTTCCTGAGCATACCCATCGGCACATAGACCGCGCTGTTGTTGTATGCAAAGGTTCTCGTATAGATGATGTTGTTTTCCGTGAGCGTGAATCTGAGCTCGCCAAGGTCGCCATAGTACCCCACGGTAAGACCACCGTCGAGGTTGATGTTGGCTCTTTGGTTGTTGATGAGTCCAGAGTTC
>CAZJAK010000222.1:0-1535 GCA_964543935.1 uncultured Spirochaetaceae bacterium | reverse complement strand
TCCAGGGGCGAAAGCGGCGATCCGGTCCCCGTCGAGTAAGACGTTCATCACTTGATCGGTTCGAGAAGCCGGATCGAGAACGCGTGCATTTTGAATTAAAGTCTTCATGGTCTCTATCTATCCGTTATCCGTTGATTTCTTCAAACAAGGGGGGCGTTTCATCCAATTTTTTGGAGGATTCCTTTTCGCCGCTGACCAAGAGATACAAGAGCGCCATCCGGACCGCGATCCCGTTGGTCACTTGTTCCAGGATCACGGAACTATCCGAATCGGCAACGTCGGACATGATCTCCACATTGCGGTTGATCGGACCGGGATGCATCACCAGCACCCCCGGTTTGGCTCGCTTCAGCCGTTCCATGGTCAAGCCATAGATCCGGCTGTATTCCTTGATGCTGGGGAAAAAGTTGCGCGTCATGCGTTCTTTTTGAATCCGCAGCATGTTGATGACATCCGCTCCTTCGATGGCGGCATCCAGATCATGGTAAATTTCCACTCCCATATCCTTCATCTGGGGATTCACCAGGGTAGGCGGGCCGCAAAACCGAACCTTGGCGCCCATGGTCAAGAGGCCCCACATATTCGAGTGGGCCACTCGGCCATGCAAGACATCGCCAACGATCGTCACCACCAGTCCATCCAGCGTCCCCTTATGTTCGCGGATGGTGAACATATCCAACAGGGCTTGGGTGGGATGCTCGTTGGTTCCATCCCCGGCGTTGATGACCGGCAGTTCAATATGCTCGGCCAAGTGATGGGGCGCCCCGGTGATGCTGTGACGCAAGATGATGACATCGGTCCCCATCACCCGCAAGTTATGGGCGGTGTCCACCAGCGTTTCACCTTTGACCACACTGCTAGTGGCGGTTTCGATGTTGACCACATCCGCGCTCAAACGGGTGGCGGATAGTTCAAACGATGTCCGCGTTCGGGTGCTGGGCTCATAAAAAAGCAATACGGCCACTTTCCCCCGCAATGTGGGAACCTTTTTGATCGTACGGCTTTGGATTTCCTTCATCGTGCGCGCGGTATCCAAGACTAGTTCAATTTCATCCCGGCTGACATCGCGCAAACCCAGACAGTCTTTTCTTCGCCAGACTCTCATCTTGTTTCTTCCATTTACAAAAAATGAGCCCCTTTCGGGGCTTGCTTTACTCTCCGCTCTGCTCGATGAACACACCTTCCGTCTCGTCTTCCTCTCGGAGAAAGACGAGGACACGTTCTTTCGCGTAGGTCTTGATTTCGTGTCCAATATAGTTAGGTTGAATCGGCAGTTCCCGGTGCCCCCGATCGATCAGGGTCAGAAGTTGCACCCGGCTCGGACGGCCCAAGTCCATCAACGCGTTCAACGCAGCCCGTACGGTTCGGCCAGTATAGATGACATCATCCACCAGCACAATATCCTTCCCTTCCACATCAAAGGGAATCTCCGTGCTCCGGACCGGCTGTGCGATCGTCGTCATGCCGATATCGTCTCGATAGAGACCGGTATCCAAAATCCCAACAGGAATTTCTTTTCCGGAGAGTGGTTCGAT
>CAZJAK010000221.1:0-1559 GCA_964543935.1 uncultured Spirochaetaceae bacterium | reverse complement strand
CCGACGAGGCCGGTCCGGTCTCCTTCAACCGATCGCGGGAAAAACGTGGTCCGTCCCAGTAGTGTCCCAACGTTTTGGTGTGGATGTTTCATAAACCAAGGAACTGAAAGCACTTTTTCATGTTTTTGCCTGTTACCGACTTGAACCGGAGGCCCCGGATTTGCGACTCTTCGATGGAATCCATCGTGGGAGCGAATCATGTACGCGGGCAAGCTGGTTTTTGCGCAGGTCATGGAGCATTTGCCGCTGCACACCTTTCGCAGAATCGTTACTCGCTATGCTGGGGAGCGCAAGGTTAAGTCGTTTTCCTGCCTCGATCAGTTCTTGAGCATGGCGTTCGCACAGTTGACGTTTCGGGAGAGCCTGCGCGATATCGAGGCGTGCTTGCGGGCGCAACGCTCCAAGCTTTATCACTTGGGCCTTCGTTCTATCGTGGCACGCAACACGCTGGCCAATGCCAACGCCGTGCGCGACTGGCGCATTTACGCCGACTTCGCGCAGAGCCTGATCAAGATCGCGCGGCCGCTGTATGTCGACGAGCCGTTCGGGGTGGAGTTGCAGCACACCGTCTATGCACTCGACACGACGACGATCGACTTGTCCCTGTCGGTGTTTCCGTGGGCGCCCTACCAAGCAACCAAAGGCGCGCTGCGGTTGCACACACTGCTCGATCTGCGCGGCAACATTCCGACGTTCATCCATATCAGCGATGGCAAGATGAACGAGGTCAGGATCCTCGACCAGTTGATACCGGAGCCGGGCGCGTTCTACATCATGGATCGGGGCTTCCTCGACTTTGCGCGGTTGTATCGTTTGCATCAAGCCGGCAGCTTCTTTGTCACCCGCGCCAAGCGCAACACCCAAGCGCAGCGCCGCTACTCCAGTCCCGTCGACCGCAGCACCGGCCTGTTCTGCGACCAGACCATCTTCCTCACCGGCAAGCATACGCAGCAGTACTACCCGTCCCCGTTGCGCCGCATTCGCTTCAAGGATCCGCAAACGGGCAAGACCTTGGTCTTCCTGACCAACAATTTTGTGCTGCCGGCCTTCACCATCACCGAACTCTATCGGTGTCGGTGGCAGGTCGAACTCTTCTTCAAATGGATCAAGCAGCATCTTCGGATCAAAGCCTTCTTCGGCACTTCGGAGAACGCGGTCAAGTCGCAGATCTGGATTGCGGTGTCGGTTTACGTCCTGGTGGCCATTGTCAAGAAGCGCCTGCATCTCTCCGCTTCCCTCTACCAAATCCTACAAATCCTGAGCCTGACCATGTTCGAACGAATGCCTTTGGATCAACTACTTACCCAAACCGCCGATGAGGAGCCCGGTGCCAATCTCCGCAAACAGTTGATCCTGTTCGAATAACGTTGGGACACTAATGGCGTTGTCCACGAAGTATGGCGCATCGAACAGACGCGAGTCGGACACGCCATATGCCTTGTAGAAACGCCGGTTGGCCTTGCCGATCGCCAGGAACGCCGTGCACATCGCCAACAACGAACGATGAAGCAGGCGGGTCAGCAATGGGCGCTTATGCAGTCCGTTGGATTCCCCGCGCA
>CAZJAK010000220.1:0-1560 GCA_964543935.1 uncultured Spirochaetaceae bacterium | reverse complement strand
GCATCCCATTCCACGATAGCTCCGAAAGCTTCGGAGATAAAACGGATGGGGACGAAGGTACGACCTGAACGAATTTCGGGTGGAGCATCCAGCATGACTTTTTTGCCATTCACCAGAGCTTCAGGATTGCCGACTTGCATGATGACGATTTTTTCACCCAGGGTAATGGTCACGGTTTTGGAACTGTTATCCCAGTCCACTTTGGCACCGAAAGCTTCGGTAATGATACGAACGGGGACGAAGGTACGACCACGGGAAATGTAGGGAGGAGCTTCAAGGGCAGGTTGAGCTTCATCGTTGATGGTGACGACGGGGTTGTCGATGGTGAGTTTGAGGGTGATGCGATGGTAGACATAGATTTCACGGGTGGCAGTGCTCTTGTTGCCAGCTTGATCGGTGGATTCCACGGTAATGGTGTTTTTGCCGAGGGAGACAGGGAGGGTGCCACGGAAGATATCGTGGGTGAGGGTGACGGGTTTGCCATTGAGTTTGACTTCAGCATTGGGTTCGGTGCGACCAGTGATGATAGCTTCTTTGACATCCACCAGACGGCCAGGATCATCGATGAAGATGTTGGGGGGCTGGGTATCGAGGGTGGTGGTGACGGAAGCTTTGGCAACTTCGCCTCGGGTATTGCGAGCCTCGACCAGGATGGTATTGAGTCCTTCTTTGAGGGTCACGCTGGCTTTAAAGTTGCCTTTGTCGTCCACGGTGGCAGAGACGTTGCCCTGGAGGCTCACGCTGTTGCCAGGATTGGTATAGCCGGTGACTTCGATCTGGGTTTTGTTGGTGAGGGGAGCTAAAGGATAGACATCGAGGAAGGGTTTGGAGAGATCTTCGATGATGGGGAGTTCTTTGTAGCCGATGACGCGACCTTCTTTGCTGGCATGGACTTTAACAACTCCTTTGCCATTGGCATTGATAGGGAAGACCGCAATACCGGACTTATCGGTTTGCTTGCTGGCGCTGATGCCAGGACCTTCGATTTTGACGGTGGCATTTTCGACAGGAGCCATGGTGCCGACTTCTTTCACACGGACGAGGATTTCATTGCCTTTGTTGATGACAATGGGGCCATCGGAAAGAGCTTCGACATAGAGACCCAGGGCAGCGTCAAATTGGATAAGATTGAGAAGGGTGTAGGTGGAGGTGTTTTTGAGATCGTAGGGGCCGGTGAGGTAGTATTTGTTAGGGTTGTAGAAGCCAAGATGAGCAATGGCTTCGTTGAGACCAGTGGGGGTGAAGTGGAGGGTGGTTTCCATGATCTTGGGATCGTCGATTTGAGTTTTCTTGAGCTGGCCATAGATAGCAGTCTGATGTTGGTTGCCCAGCATGAAGACACGGCTGTTTTCGTGGATGGCTAAATCTCTGGAATCGGCAGGAAGCACCTGGACGATCAGATGATTTTCCACAGAATAGGTAAGGTCATAGTTTTCTTTGTTGAGGAGCTCTTTGCCCAGCTCGATGCGAGATTGAGCATGAAGAACCTTAAATTGGGGAGGAGCAATCACGAGTTCGTTGTCGGGGAAGGCTTCCCAATCGAGGAAGAAGACGCCGTCG
>CAZJAK010000219.1:0-1573 GCA_964543935.1 uncultured Spirochaetaceae bacterium | reverse complement strand
TGACACTTGACCATGTGATGATGTGGAGAGAGTTTGCCGCGTTCGGCACCGGCCATACCTTGAGCGTCCCTGTCGTCAGTGACGGTTCGTAGTATGCGTACATCGGAATATCGGATTCGGAGGTCTTGTCGGGGATCGCAAGCCACCGATCCTTGTCGATCAACTCCACTTGGTAGTCAATCGAAGATGCCCTCACATATGCGTTTTCGATCTTTGGCGGACGTGGGGTAAGCGCAAAATTACCGCTCGGGCCAACGGTGTAACTTTGAATCGAAGCGACGAGTGTGTATGCAGTATCGACAAACGCATACACAACCAATCGCTCCGTTTGCCACGACGAAATCATGGCATTGAGAGCGATCAGTGCGTCCGCTGTTTCATCCGATGTGGGAGATGTTCCGGCTTCAATGACGCCGATCAGTCGGAGTGCGCGATCAATGATCGTCTGCGCTGTACTCATTTTCGTCCCCGTCATTCAGTATGGAGGGAACAACCTTGCGAGGGCGTCCAGGGCGTTTCACTGCCGACTGTGCGGTCATTGTAGCAGGATTGCCCTCTTTGGCAACCCCCTTCGCCGCCATGAGTTCATCCCATTTCGGTTGCCCGTCGATCCACCCATCGGCGCGAGCAGCATCAGCCAAATGAGAAGGAAAATTATGAAATCCACCGTCTTCCTTATACATCAGCATTGCGATACTCCTTGTAGTTGCCCTGCCAGCCTTTCGTGCCGACGTGGGTAAAAGTGATGTCCGGATCAAGCCATAGCCCAAAAGCGGACGCCCGACGACTGAACATGGCATCCTCTGACACCATCAGACCATCGTGCAATTCTCTGGCGAACATGGCAGCAACTTCTACAAAGTTGCCACGGATCGCGGTTCTGTAATGGGGTGTCGAATCCCACAACGACTGGATCACATCCCGACGAATACAGAGGAATCCACCAGGAAGCATGGACACCTTGATTAGATCATCATTGGTGGACTGCTCCCCGTAGTTCGGATACAGATGCCGGTCATCCTTGATTCGGTACGCCCCTCCCACCACGGGGAGATCGTAACTGACAAGTCGGGGAACAGCTTGAGCAGGCCACTCCAAATCGGAGTCAATGAAGAACAGGAACTCGGCATCTGACGCAAGGAATCGCGCAGCAGCCATGTCCCGAGCCTGATCCACGAAATGGACACCGGGAACGAGACACAGATCGAAATCGATCAGTTCTCGCGTCTGTAGAAGGGACAGCAGGTACTCAATGCGAACATTGCCATCAAACGATGGTGTCGCAATGAGTACCTTGGGCTTCATCAGGCCATCAAGCCGAGATTTCGCAGTGCCGTTCGACAGGCATTGGCCGTGGTGATGACAGTAGCGGCATCGGTCGCAGCGGCAACGGTCGTCTGTTGCACCACCGGAGTAGCACCGAAGAAACCAACCTTGTCCGTCGCAGCGCCGCCGATCTGACAACCGTCACTGGAACCGTAATCAAGACGTTCGTAAGTAGCCATTTTGAATCTCCTTCGTGTTTGAGTACGGGGCCGGTGTCACCCGGCCCCTGGGGGTTAGGCAACGGCTG
>CAZJAK010000218.1:0-1583 GCA_964543935.1 uncultured Spirochaetaceae bacterium | reverse complement strand
GCAACGGCTTGCCACCAGCAAGCGCGAAGAGGTCTTCCCCTTGCTGTTCCAGCTCGACCGCGAACTGCATACGGCCATCCACGATGCCTGCGGGAACGAGACACTCAAAGCGACCATAGGCATGTTCGCCACCATCATCCAGCGCATCCGCAAGGCAAACGTCACGTGGGCGCAACGCGAGCGTGACAGCGTCGAAGAGATGGGGGCGATTATCAAAGCTTTGTGCGCCCATGATCCAGTTGCGGCCCGACAAGCAATGGCGGTCCACATCGGAAACATTAGAAAAACGGTTGAGAGCATCAACCGAAAAAATTTTGACAAGGAGTGACGAAGATGAAGAAATTGTTGGTTACCCTCATGGTTCTCAGTGTTCTTCTCGGATCCCTGTTCGCCCAAGGTCAGGCTGAGCAAGGTGCGAAAAAGACAGTCGATTATCCCACAAAGGAGATCACGTTGATTGTTCCCTGGAATCCGGGTGGGACGAACGACCTGATGGCACGTGCATTGCAACCGGTGTTCAAAGAGATGTACAACGTCGACTTGGTCGTCAAGAACGTCCCCGGTGGCGGTAGCGCGGTCGGCATCATGGAAGCCCAGACCGCCAAACCGGACGGGTACACTCTCGGTCTCTCGACCAGTTCGTTCGTCGCCTTGATCACTCAAGGCCGCTTGCAGACCAAGATCGAAGACGCCACCAACATCATGCTGTTCGCCGAAGAGCCGGTTTGCATGGTGGTGAAGAACAACGGAAAGTATGCCGATGCCAATGCGTTGCTCAATGCCGCCAAAGCCAATCCCGGCAAGATCTCGGTCGGGATCCCCGGTTCGAACAACGTCAACCAGGCTTATGCCACGTTGTTGCAGAAGCCGTTGAACACGACCTTCTTGTTCATGCCGTTCGACGGTGGCTCGCGCGTCATCGCCGAAATCCTTGGCGGACATATCGACAGCGGCGTCCTCAAACCCAGTGAAGTCATCAACCTGGTCCGTTCCGGCGAGCTCAAGATCGTCGGTGTGTTCAACAAGGAAGGCCTCGGCTTGTTGCCCGAAGTGCCGACGTTCGACAAGCTCGGTTACGACGTGTTCTCCCTCGGCGTCATCCGCCACATCGGGTACCTGATGGGACCCAAGGGCATGGATCCTCTCGTGGTCGAGAAGATCACCGAGATGTTCACTGCCGGTCTGAAGTCTCCTGCTTACCAAGCCTTCGCCAACCAGGTCGGTATCGTAGCTAATCCGATCTCCGGCAAGGAGTTTGAAGTCTATTTCAAGGAAGTGTACGACGGCTTGGCCAACGCCAGCCGCGAGATCTTCACGAAGTAATGTCGAGTGGGGCTGCTTCGGCAGCCCCACCCATCAAGGTGTGGCGTTATGAATAAAAGTCGTAAATTGTATGAGAACATCGTCCTTGTGGTATTTTTGGCTTTCTTCTCATACCTGCTGTATATGGCCGAAACGAGCCCTTCGTATACCTTCGAAGGCGTGGCCTCGATGGAATTCCCAGCTGCGATCTTCATCCTCATGCTGGTGTTGTGCGCAGTCAAACTGGTCGGCAACATCGTCGTGATGGTGAAAGAAAAGGG
>CAZJAK010000217.1:0-1588 GCA_964543935.1 uncultured Spirochaetaceae bacterium | reverse complement strand
GTGCCGGATACGGCGAAGGCGCCCTTGGCATGGTCCTGCTTGTAGAGGCTGCCAGCGCCAAAACCCTCGACCGCATCGTGGTTGTTCGCTATCGTGGCCGACAAGCTCTTGACGAACGTCTGCTTGGCCCCTGCAAGATAGAAGGCAGCCCCTGAGAATTTCATCGGCTTCTTGGTCGAAAGCGCCACGGTCGATGCGGTATCGTTGGTAATTGCGGTTCCGACCACGGTTGCGGTCATCGCAACACGGCCCTTAAGGTCGGCTGAGAAGGCCAGCTGGTCGACCACCGCACCGGCCATGATATCCTCGACCAGACCGGTTCCATCGCTCTGGAAGGTCAACGTCGGTCTCTCGGTGTTCGTCAGCACGGGGGTGTAGCGGTGGAGGTATACACCGCTGGTAGCGCTCTTGAAGTACACGATAACCGAGTTGCCAGCCGCTTGCGCCGAGGTGATGGCCAGCGGGTCCTTTGTGTCGGCATTTGCGGCACCGAACAGCACCTCGCAGGTGTAGTCGTCATAAGCGTTGATGATGGCGACCAGCTCTGCAGCGGTGTCATGTGCGGCGGCGGTGAGGTCGATGACTCCAGTTGTGCCGAAGGCATTGTCCACCGACTCGGCACCGAGGGCGCCAATGCTGGAGGTTATGGTTTTTGCCGCCGGTTCGGCAGTGTTCGCCACCACGATTTTGCATGATGCTTGCGCCCCGGTGTACGAGATGCGGACGGCAGCGCCGACTTGCACAGGTGTGGCGAGGTCTTGGCCGAGGTTCGACACGAACAAGAGGCCGGTGCCTTTGTCGCAGTGCAGTTCCATCGGGATCTCCATGCTCAGCTCGATGGAGTCGATGTAGGACGCCCGTGTCGTGCCACGCCCCGTGATGACTTCAGACGGCGCTTTGTTGGCTTTTTGATTGACCAGCACCATGCCGGTGATCGGCAGGCGGTTGGTCCGTTCGACAGCGGTTCCGAGGCTTGATTCTGGTCCTCCGACCGTGACCTTGTTGTACATCTTTTTGTACATGATTCACCTTCCTTGGGTGACCGTCACTTCGACGGCCAAAATCGCATATTTCGTTGTCCCGGAACCACCGGGAAATTGCTCGATGTTTTTTACGGATATGTGGTCGACTGCACCGCCAAGCGTGTCGTCGCTGAGGGTCATCGCCACAAAGGCGTCTTGATAGCACTCAAGCAACGTCAAGGCGTCGGACTCTTGAAAGCCATCGACTGCCAAGAGGATGTCGTACCGCAGGACGACCTCGACATAGGTGGGTATCTCATCCTCGATTTCCATGCCTTGCGGCTCGATGAGGCAGAACGGCATCAGGTGGTGCTTGCTCTCAAAGTCGGCACCTCCTCGGTCGACGTTAGTCAGGGGTGCGAGCGTCACGGAGCTGGCGGTAGAGATGACATCCAGATAGGTCTGGAAGTTGGCCTCGATGTAGGCGATGAGAGTGTCGGTAGTCGGCTTGGAAACGTAGTATGTCACAATTGAATTCCTTCCAACTCACGGTCGATTGCCGCTTGCAACGCCCGGTCGTACTCGCCACCGGCAACAAAGTCACGCACGGACTTGTAGAAGAACGG
>CAZJAK010000216.1:0-1594 GCA_964543935.1 uncultured Spirochaetaceae bacterium | reverse complement strand
ATGTGAATGTTATAAAAAAAAGGGGAAGTCGATGGTGCGGCTTGTTGACAAGATGGGACAATTGCACAATAGTATGAATGAATAAAAAAAGATTCATTCATACGGGTGGTACGATGGAAGATAAAAAGAGATTGATCCATGATTGTGCTAAAAAGTTGTTTGTCGAGAGGGGGTTCAAGCGAACCAATATCACCGCCATCGCCGGGTGTGCCGGCATCGCGGTAGGTACTTTCTACCTGTACTACGCTTCCAAAGAAGCCGTGTTCATGGAGATATTCCTTGAGGAGAACGTGAAATTGAAGGAACGGTGCCTTGCCGCCATCGACCGGGATCGCCATCCGGCGGAGGTGATCTCACATATGCTCGAGATGAACGCCAATGGATTCGCCGAGAATCCGATATTGCGAGTGTGGTACGACAAGGAGGTGTTTGCCAAAGTTGAACGTGCGTACCGGGATGCCCATGGACTTGAGGCAGTAGATTTCATGTACGACTTTTTCCATGAGTTGGTCTGTCACTGGCAAGAACAGGGTGTGATGCGCAAGGATATTGACAGCAAGATGATCATGGCGATGTTCTCGGCAATCATCAATATCGATGAGCATAAGGAGGAAATCGGGATCCACCATTTCCCCCGTTTGCTCGAGTTGATGACCGATTTCGTGATGAACGGGTTGTTGGAGAGCTGAATGCCGTGAAACGCGAAGGAGAATGCCAGAACGTTGCCCGGGAGACCTGGGTGGGGATGCATACGGGCATACACTGCACGGTATGCGGTGATGCGCCGGCTGCCGCGATTTCCTCAGTTAGGGCAGAAATGAAACGTCTGGAGTCATTGTTGAGCCGCCATATGCGCAAGAGCGACATCTGCGGCATCAACTTGCAGGCGGGCAAGGGTAGCGTTCCGATTGCCCTTGAGACCGTAGAGATACTCAGCTGTGCCGCACGTATCTCAGGACTTGCCGACGGATCGTTCTCGGTGGCAATCGGACCGTTGGTGGATTTATGGGATTATGGGCACGCCAGTCATCCACCGGAAGCGAAACAGATCGGGCAGGTGCTCGGACTGCTCGATTGGCACGATGTACTGCTTGATGCCCAGGCATCCGAAGCCGGCTTGAGAAGCATGGGGCAGTCGATTGACCTTGGTGGAATCGCGAAAGGATATGCAGGCGACCGTTGTGTCCAGCTCTTGCATGCTTCGGGAGCCTCCAGTGCATTTGTCAGCATCGGTGGGAATGTCTCACTCGTAGGCTGCCGGCCTACGGGTGAACCGTGGCGGGTCGGGGTCCGCCATCCGAGGATTCCCGACCAAGTGGTCGGAATCCTTTCGGTATCGGATGTGGCTGTGGTGACCAGCGGAGATTATGAACGTTTCTTCATCGACCGTTATGGACGAAGATGGCATCACATCTTGGACCCCGCTACCGGTTACCCGGCACAGTCGCACGTGATCGGAGTGACAGTAGTGCACCCTGAGGCGATGATTGCCGATGCGCTCTCGACAACGCTGTTCATCAAGGGGATAGAGGATGGCCTGGAGCTGTTGGACGGTTTTGATGAGGCTGAGGCGGTGCTGATCGATGATCGGCTT
>CAZJAK010000215.1:0-1601 GCA_964543935.1 uncultured Spirochaetaceae bacterium | reverse complement strand
TCAACATCATCATCGCCACGCTTGCTGTCGGCATCGTGCTGGAACAACTCTTCTCCATATTCATCGGCAAACGCCAATTCAGGGTTCCGGCCTTGATCGAAGGTGATCCGGTCCGCTTGGGAGGCAACGTGATGGTCTTCCCGGAGACGATCATCCTCATAGGGGTCACCGCTTTGTGCGTGATCGGCTTTTGGTTCTTCCTCAACAAGACATCCTTGGGGAGGGCTATCCAAGCGATCGGATTCAACCGGGAAGCAGCCAAGTTGGCTGGTTTGAAGACCAGCAAGCTCATCGCAGTCACCTTCATGCTTAGTGCAGCCATCTCGGGTATTGGTGGTATCGTCGTGTCGCCAATCATGGGCGCATCGCCCTACATGGGGGTTGCTTTGGGGGTCAAAGGATTCGCTGCTTGCATTCTCGGAGGCATGGGCAACCCATTTGCAGGATTTGTAGGAGGAATCATCATTGGATTGGCGGAATCTTTCAGCTCGTTCTACATCTCCTCGACCTATGCTCCGGTCATCTCGTACCTGATCATGTTGGTGATGTTGATCGTGAAGCCTTCGGGTTTGTGGCCTGAAAAGGAGGGGGATTGACCATGAAGAAATCGAGGATCGTCCTGCTGGCCTTGGTCATCGTACTCATCGTTTACCAGAAGCTCGGGATCAACCCCTATGTCTGCCAAATTATCCAGATGATTGCGGTCAACGCCATCTTGGCGCTCGGCCTGAATCTTGTGTTCGGACATACTGGCCAAATTTCAATAGGACAAGCTGGTTTTTATGCTTTGGGGGCGTATGTCTCTGCAATATTGGAAGTGAAACTCGCCGTTCCCTTCATCATAGCCTGGCCTAGTGCTGTGGTTTTCACTTGTCTGGTTGCCTACGCAATCGGTAAACCCATCCTCAAACTGCATGGCCATTATTTGGCCATGGCAACCATCGCATTCGGAATGATCATCGAAAGCTTGGCGACCAACTGGCTACCAGTAACGAGTGGTCATGACGGCATCTACATACCGGTGCGGCAGATACTAGGAAACCTCGTTGTGGACAACCTGTTTATCATCATAGTGGTGGCGACAGCTCTGTTGTTCATCATCTGTGAGAACATCGAAGCCTCTCGAATCGGACGGGCTATCAGGAGCGTGCGGGAAAACGAGATGGGTGCCGCAGCAATCGGCATCGAGCATTCGAAATACAAGGTCATGATGTTCGTTGTTGCCGGAGCATTTTCTTCAGTGGCGGGTATATTCTATGCCCATATGAACACCGTCATCACTCCCGAGGTGTTCAATATGCATACCTCGATCCAGATATTGATGATGGTGGTACTCGGTGGGATCGGAAGCAACCTCGGTGTAGTGTTTGCAGCCGTGATCATCACCGTGTTGCCCGAGCTCTTGTATGGGTTTGCCGAGTACAACATCCTCGTGTACGGTGTGTTGGTGTGTTTGGTTTTAGTGTTTGCTCCCCGAGGTTTGTTTGGTTTCATCGAACGGGTGGGGAACTTAATCACACGGAGGAAACGACATGGCGTTGCTTGAAATAACCGGTCTGGTCAAGAAATTCGGAGGACTGACGGCTGTTGATCATGTCGAC
>CAZJAK010000214.1:0-1604 GCA_964543935.1 uncultured Spirochaetaceae bacterium | reverse complement strand
CATCGAACGTCAGATTTTCACCATCGCCCATGAACTCGGGCATCTTGTGCTCCATATCGCTTCTTACGACGGAATCTGCTCAAATGAAAATCCACTGGAGGAAACACAAGCGAACGAGTTCGCTGCCCAACTGCTCATGCCTTCGCAGTGTTTCCTGAAAAAGTGGGAAGAATATCGTGGGGGTTCATTCGTCGACACTGTGTTGCGGGTCAAACGCTTCTTCAGTGTGAGTTATCAAACCGTGCTTCACAGGTACAGCGAATTGCATCCTGGTCATGCCTACAGCGATCTGCTTATGAATTTTTCCCTGTACTATCGTTCTCAATACAACCATGACGTCAAGAACCATTATGAACCGGATGCCATCACGTCTTTGGTAGGCTTGGGACCCGACCGGTATTCCCGGCTTGTCAGAAAAGCATATGAACAAAACAAGATCAGTCTCTCCAGGGCTGCAGAACTCATGAGAATACCGCTCATGCAGATGAAGGACATGGCATCGACGTGGAGGTTCTAGCACTGCTGCATACATCTGCGAGCTGCTCAGTGATGCTCTCAATCCAGCACAAGCAATATCATCAGTATGCTGGTCACTCCAACCAATGCTGCAGTCAATAAACCAACAGCCAATGGCTTCAAGCCCAATCCTTTGAAGACCTTGATGGAGGTCTTCAGGCCTACCGAGGCTAAGGCCATGGTGATGAAGACGGAGGAAAGCTCCAACAGGAACGTTATGGCCTGTTGGTAGGTTCGGTACAAGTTGCCCGTGTCTACAGTGATAAAGTGATCGCCTATGGTTCGTAGGGCTGCCATGGCCAAGAAGCCAAGCATGAAGAATGGAAAGAGGGTCTTCAGAGCGGGCTTCTTTCCCTCTTGCTTCACTTGTGCTGTTTCCTGGCGCCTGCTGACCAGAGTGAGGCCCGGAATGACGAAAACCATCAACGTGTTGCGCATCAACTTGGCGATGGTGGCCACCTGCACCACAGCCTCATCATGGTAATAATCCTGATACATGAAAGCCGCTCCGGTGACTTGCGAGGTGTCATGGATGGCGGTGCCGAGGAACAAACCGGCAAAGAGCGAGTCGGCTTCGAACACGGCATGGGCCAAGAACGGATAGACCATCATGCTCAACAGACCAAAGATCGTGATCGTGGCGATAGCATAAGCCGTGTACTCTTTCTTGACCGAGATGCTTTCCGAAGTGGCCACGATTGCGCTAATGCCGCAGATCGAGGTACCGACACTGATCAGGGTGACCAACTGTCCCGGTAGCTTGAACCAGCGGTTGAACAAGTGCGGTAAAAAAAGTCCAACCAGCACACAGACAAGTATTACCGGCAACACCGATAGGGCCACCTGCCCTATTTGGCCAAGGCCCAAGCGCAATCCCAGCAAGATGATCCCGTAACGCAAAATCTTCTTCGAACCGAACTGGATGCCCTTGTCAAAAATAACCGGCATCTTGATCAGATTGCCTAACAGCATGCCAATGATGACGGCAACCGTCACGGCAGAAACGGGGCTCTTGGAAAACCCCATCAGGTCTTCTCCAATGAAACTTGCCAAGACAGTGCTGAGCAACGTCAAGGCCACAAGCACGA
>CAZJAK010000213.1:0-1606 GCA_964543935.1 uncultured Spirochaetaceae bacterium | reverse complement strand
TACCCGTTCGCTGACGCTACCGCGAACGAGATAGATGTGGGATACACGTTCCAGCGGAACCCCGACGCCGCCAGGACGACCGTTCCCGACGGGGTCGCTGAAGACCTGACCATGGACGACGCGAACAACGTGACCGTGGCGACCGGAACCGGGATAACCATCTCCGGGTTCGACATCAGCGGGCTGTTCTTCGATGAGAACGAGGCGTTGAGCATTACCTTGAACGCCCTCTACAGGACCGCCGACCTCTTCGTGGCCACCGGGGACACCTTCGAGTACGCCGAGTATCTGGGGACGTCCATTCCGGCCACGAACATGGAGGTCGTCCAGACCTATGAGGACTATGACCCGGAGGGCACCAACCAGTTCAAGGTCCTGACCGAGGACCTACCGCTCGACCTGTCCGCTATGGACCTGTCGGTTCTCACGGTCACCTTCGACAACACCGCTGGCCAGGATGTTCTGATCGACCGGGTGTGGATCGAGGTGGTGTTGGAGGTCTCGGCATACAACAACATGACCATGGCCGGCAACACCGAGCTCACCGCGGTGGACACCCACCTCGGCGTGAACTATGACAACTACACCAGCGCGATGACCTACAGGAAGCTTGTGGTCAGGGACGGATCGACCGCCAACCTTTACGGGGTCAACGTCGACGGCACGTTCTACGCGGATGGAATGGGGCCATTCCTAACGATAGAAAGCGACATCCAACTTAAACCATTAGAAATAGGAGCAGACGACACAGGGGAAGTCGATGTTCTTCCCTTGTTACAAAACGATGGGGTGCTATTTTATCGGATTGACTCTGGAGAAACGATGTGTATAACACAATTTAACATCGTAGGAATAAATGCTCCAATCTCAAAAATAATTGTAAACGTTGAATATGGAGTTGGTCCAGGGTACGATTTCAATTTAAAACAATTTCTGCAATGGAACATCACTGGCAACACATTATCCAATATGGATATGTACATCGATTCAGCAACACTCGATCCGAATTCAGACTCAACAACAATAATCGACTCTGGCATAGTCAATCTTGCACAGTTATCAGACATGAATGTTGTTTTCAATAACCAAGATCCCGCGCAAGTAGGATTTGATTGGATATGGATAGAAGCGGTCTTGTCCCCATCAATTAACATCTACAGGTGGGCCGATATCGAGGTCATCGATTCCAACGGTCTGCCTGTGAGCGGAGCCGAGGTCGTGGCGAGGGATGATGGCGGATCTCCTGCTGTGTACTATTACAACAACACCGAGAACCTAATTCCGCCCGCTGACGTCCTGGCCTACCTAGGTGTGAACGAGACCACCTTCGGCGTCACCAACAACCTTGGCATGGTAACCATGCCATTGCTGACCGATGTGATCGATGTATTGTCCTATTCCAACTCGCACCCCATGCCCATCTACACGGTCATCGCTACCTACGAAGACCTTGCAGGCATGAACACCACCTCTCTGGACACGACCTTCGACCCCTACCCCGATATGACGATGCTAAGGATTGAGATGCAGCTGGTGTTGGTCGACCTGGAGCTGGCGCTGCCCGAGCTGGCGGTCGCTGATATGATCACCATCCCAGAGACGATAT
>CAZJAK010000212.1:0-1634 GCA_964543935.1 uncultured Spirochaetaceae bacterium | reverse complement strand
TTCGCAGTCAGCGCCTTGCGCCAAAAATCCTCGATCAGGAGTGTCATGACCATGGTTGCGATGACCAGTATCATGCCCTCAACGATCTTCACCGTGTCCACGTCCACTAGCCAGCACCCGATCAATACAAGTGCTATGGATAGCAGAACCGTGAACAGGTTTTTCTTAAAGCTCATCATTGTTTGTCACCTCCCTTGTGACCCTTCTTGTACAGACCAAAGAAGGCGTCCCATCCCCACGCCGCAATGCCGGTTGCGACCCCTCCGTTGACCAGCCCCCCGTCTACCAGCGTGTCTATCACGCGGTTCCACCCGGCGACTTGGCTGTGTGCGTACCCGATGGCGCTTGCCACCGCAAAAGCGACCCCGAACAAAACGACCGGTATAAGCCGGTTGTCGAGCGGGGTGCGGTACTTCAGCACACTACCCAAACCGACGAGGAACAGTGTGAGGGACACGAACTCTGGTCTTAACAGATGTTCCAATCCCATATCCCTGCTTCCCTTTCTCCGGCGATACCGGAGCATCGTGCCGTGTCGTGACCCACGGCGGTCATCCAAAAAAAACGGGGAGTGTGTCTAGCACATCTCGAAGCACACCGACTCCCCATATCACAGCAACTTTGCAATCGACCGCATGAGCCACACGATGGCGGTCGATGTCACGCTGGCGAGAACTTTGAGCATCAGCGAGCGGAAAAATTCGTTCAAGCCGTCTTTCTTGTTCATCGCCACGATCAAAGTCCCCCTCCTATGCCAAGCGCCACGGCGAGCATGACAGCCGTCACAGCCAGTGCGATTCCCACCATGTCGACCAGCAGGTTGTCCAAGGCGTAGTCGGTATAGCCTGGCATGACCTTGCCGAAGCGGTACCAGTCCACGAAGACCTTGGTCAGCGCAATTGCACAGACAATCGAAGCGGCCACCCACAGTGGCACGACCATGCTGCCGATGGCCACGGCTGAGAAGCACAAGGCCACATGGACGGTCAGGTCAGTACGCATCGCCATCTCCTTTACACCCCCACCTCATCCCCTGCACCCCCGCCATCACCAATCCCGTGACGAAGGCCGACACCAGCGTATGCACAATGCGGTCAGGCCTCACAGCATGCCCCTGTACTCACGGATGACCAGTCGTGCTTCCTCACGCTTCGCATACTCGTCGGGATACCTGTCAAGCATCGAAAGCCCAAGTTCGGCACACTTGACGACCATGTAGTCGGTATTGTCCAAGTACGCTTGCGCCACTTCCGCATCCGCTTTAGCTTTTACCATCGCCTCACGAGCCGTGAGCAACGAAAACAGCTCGCCGTGATGCTCGGTGAAGAACTCCAGCGCTTCCTGCTCCGATGCAAAGCTCATTGGCTCTGTGACGACTGTTTCACAACGGTACTCGGTGCGCTGGCCATCCTCGGCATCGATGGAAATCGGGGTGTGATGGTCGTGCAGGTATGCCCGATACATCCCTGCCACCACTTCGAGAACTTCGACTTTTTTATCATGTGTCATGACATTGACCATAAAACCTCCTATTAAGCAGCCACCATTTCGATGACGGAACGCGCCCCGCGGTCGATGCCCGCCCCAGAGGGAGTAGCGTCACCAAGCCAGCAGAACGGAGATACGAGCGTACC
>CAZJAK010000211.1:0-1639 GCA_964543935.1 uncultured Spirochaetaceae bacterium | reverse complement strand
GTATGAGACAGGCCGTAAATCCTCGGTCCTGCTGCACGAGCACACTTGCCATGCCGGCCAGCTGTTCAGGGCTTTTGTGAAGCTTCCGATGATTCTTCCGCTCGAACGGATGACCATCGCCGACAACCCTCCCATGCGCAAACTCATCGAGCATGCCGCTCGTTTGGAGGAGCTTGGAATCGCCGTAAGCGCAGCGGTATTCGGCGTGCAACCGTGGATCGATGTTGATGAGTTGGGTTCGTGCATTATCCTCACCGGATACCGGCAGCACATCGCCGAGATTAAACGCGAGATCCTCAAGATGGCGCACTGGTTCTATGATGCCCGCACGTATTTCATGGATTTCAAGCTCTACGATGCCGCTAGCGCCATCCGGGAGGCTTTGGCTTCTTCTGAACAACCGGTTTTGCTCAATGAGCCATCCGACAACGTCGGATCCGGAGCGACCGGGGACAGCCCCTGCCTGATTCGGGCATTGCTTGAATCGGGCGCAACCGTACCGACAATCCTTACCATATGCGATCCCGCCGCTGTCTCAAAGTGCCTGAAAAGCGGAGTGGGCACAACGGTCACGGTCACGGTCGGAGGGGCCTTCAACCCATGGTTCAAGCCAATTGAGGTCAGCGGAGTGGTCCGTTCGCTCAGCGACGGCACCTATGTGTTCCAAGGCCCGGTTCAACATGGGGTGGCCACATCGATGGGGTGTTCGGCCATCATCGAGTTCGGCATAGGAATGTTCCTGCAAATCACCGCATTGCCCCCCTATACGATCGACCCCGAGCATTATCGTTGCATGGGGTTGCTGCCCGAGCGGATGAAGCTGGTCGGTATCAAATCGCAAGGTTCGTACAAGGCTTCCTATGATGGAATCAGCAAGCGTTGTCTTTTCATCGACAGCCCTGGCTTGAGCCGCAGCGATGTGTGGAACATCCCGTATGGGAAGGTCGATCGGGAACGGACCTATCCGTTCATGAAGGAATTGGAGTATGAGCCGACAGTCAAGTTGTTCCCCGAGGATATCGGGTGAGGACTCTCGGCATGATGGAAAGCATAAAGGAAAGAGGTCGAGCATGAAGGACGAGAAACAGCGTTTGATTCCGGGCAAGCTGCCAACGATCGCCAACAAGACTGGGCGGTTGATCGGGGAGGAAGAACTTCAGCAATTGCGGGAAGTGATCGATTCAGGAACCCTGGCTTATATCTACGGCACCAAAGTACGGCAGTTCGAAGAGGAATTCAGCGCCATGTTCGACGATGAACATGCCGTGGCTGTAAGCAGCGGGACTGCTGCGCTTCATACCTCTTTGGTTTATCAGAACTTCGAGCCGGGCGACGAGGTTTTGGTTTCGCCCATCACCGACATGGGCACCGTCATCCCCATTCTTTATCAACAACTCATCCCGGTGTTTGTCGATATCGATCCAGTTACCCAAAACATGGATCCTGCCAAGATTGAGGCAGCCATCAGCTACCGTACCAGGGCCATCATGGTGACCCACATCCATGGTATTCCGGCCGACATGGATCCGATTGCCGACATCGCCCGCAGGCATGGCTTGGTCTTGATCGAGGATTGCGCGCAAGCCCACTTCGCCACCTACCATGGCAAAGTTGTCGGCACGATCGGTGACATGGCCTG
>CAZJAK010000210.1:0-1647 GCA_964543935.1 uncultured Spirochaetaceae bacterium | reverse complement strand
TGTGGCGGTTGGCGGTGCTGCGAGTGTCACGAATGAAGGGAGCATCAGCGGCGGCAAGGTAGGAGTTGCGGCGGGCAGCGGGAAGGTGACGAACAGAGGGACGATCACGGGTGAAAGTGACTCGGCTGTATATTTGGTGAATGATGGGGATGTCACAAATGAGACGACCGGTATCATCGCCGGTGGCACTGCCGGGGTGTACTCCGGCGGGAACCTGACCTTGAACAATGCCGGGAGCATCAGCGGCGGCGAGGTAGGAGTTGCGGCGGGCAGCGGTACGGTGACGAACACCGGGACGATCACGGGTGGCATATACGGTGCCTATATTGCGAATGCGGCTGATGTGACGAACAAAGGAAGAATTACGGGGACGGAGAATTTTGGTCTTTACGTTGGCGGGAACGGGACGGTCCGAAACAGCGGAACCATCCTGAGTGAGAAGAGGACGGCTATTTATCTGTCGGGTAAGGGTGCGACAAGCACGGTCACGAATGCGCAGAAGAGCGAGATTAAAGGTTCCATCAATGGAATTGATGCAGAGGGAAACGCGACTGTGACGAACCGAGGGACCGTCACCGGGACGGCGGGGACCGGTGTTGTCATCGGCAATGCCGGGACGGTCCAGAACATTGGTAAGGACAGCAGGATTGAGGGCGGGCAATATGGTGTTGCCGTACTTGGTGCAGCGGATGTCACGAATGAAGGCGGCATCAGCGGTGGCAAGACGGGAGTCTGGGCCGGCAGCGGCAAGGTTTCGAACACAGGGACGATTACGGGAAAGACGGAGTCAGGGGTTATGGTCGCCGGTACTGGAACGGTAGAGAACACCGGTGAAAAGAGCAAGATCGAGGGCGGGAAGTATGGTGTGTATGGTGGTGGGGATCTGACGTTGAACAACACCGGCAGCATCACCGGTGAGAGTGCGGCCGTTCGGATTGGAGATGGAACGATTACAAACAGCGGCACGATCTCCAACAGCGTGAAGACCACAAGCAGTGAGGAAAAAGAAAACCCAACGGCTATTTATGTCGGTGGGAATTATAAAATCTTCAATAATTCTGGTGGAAATATTAATGGTAGCAAGTTCGGCATCCTGGGTGTCGGGACAGGTACGATTGAGAACGATGGAAGCATTTCGAGTAGTGCAACCGGAGGTGCCGGTATTCTCGTTGGCAATGTTATAGAAGGTGATACGATTTATTATGGCAAAGCGGACATCGTTAACAAAGCGGGCGCATCGATCACCGGTGACGGAGCTGGTATCGCTGTGGACGGCATCAGCGATATCCAGAACAGCGGTAACATCGAGAGTCTTGCAGAGGATGGCGTTGGAATCTGGGCAGGTAAAGTCGTCAATCAGGATGGCAATCTTGTGTACTCCACCTCCGTGACAAACCTTGCCGGGGGCAGGATTCATGGGAATAAATACGGTATCGAAACACTTGGCTCTGCCGGCATCACAAATGACAGCGATATAACAGCCAGTGATAAAGGGGGAGCCGCCATCGGCGGCAACAATGCAGGCACAGTCACCATCCTCAACAAGACATTGGGCACCATCAAGGGGGAGAGTGGAATCTTCCTGACTGGTACCGGCAACGACACGCTCGACAATTACGGTACGATCATCGGCACCGGCGGCACGGC
>CAZJAK010000209.1:0-1651 GCA_964543935.1 uncultured Spirochaetaceae bacterium | reverse complement strand
TGCCGACCACCTGGTCAACAACGCCACCGGAGGCAACTCCGGGCTGGTCGCCAACGGCGCCGGTACAGGCAAAGGCGGTAACATCTCACTTCGGCTCACCGACGACATCGCCATCGGCGGCGCGCCTGGGCTTGTGATCACTGCTATCTCGACTGGCTCGGGAGATGGCGGTGAGGTGGATATCGTTACCACCAAGTCGTCTCTCGTCATCGATGCCGGTAGCATCAACGTGAATGGCGGCACTGATGGCAAAGGCGGCAAGATCACTGCGAAGACGCTCCAATCGGGCTCGACGCTGACCGTGAATGGTTCACTTACGGCCAACGGGCAGAACACGAAAAAGGGCGGCAACATAAAGGTGCTTGCTGCAGGCACGCTGAACATTGCCACTGCCCAATTCCATGCGGATGGTGGTCCGCGCGGTGCCGGTGGATCCGTGGAACTTTCAGCTGCCGGCGAACTTACTGTCAATGCTGGGCAAGTTACCGCATCGGCAGGGAATTTGGGCAACAACAACGGTGGCGACATCTCGCTTACCACAAGCACTGGCGGCAAGCTAACTGTCAACAGCAATCTGAAGGTCAACGGCGCAGGCAATGGGAAAGGCGGTTTTCTTTCTCTTTCCAGTGACGATACTTTAGACCTCTCCCAAGGGTCCCTTGATGCTAGCGGCGGTTCCGCTGGCGACGGTGGTTCCGTACTCCTGCAAAGCAAGGGACTTCTCACTGTGGGCGATAGTGGCGTCACATTGTTGGCCGATCAGCCAGCGGTGAAGGCATCGGGAGGTACAAACAAAGACGGTGGCACTGTCAGCATGACATCTGCAGATAAACTGATGGTTGCTGCACCCGTAGATGTCTCAACCACAGGGACCGGCAAGGGTGGTACTGTACAGCTGGTTTCACCGATGGACGGCTCGATTGTGGCAGACATCCTGACTCACACTGAGGATGGAGAAGCTGGCATGATACAAGTCGACATTGACGGTAAAGTAACCATCGACGGACTTTTGGCTGCTTATGGTCTTGGCTCTGGCAAAGGCGGCAAAATCCACATCAAGGCAGACCAGCTAATGTTGGGTTCCTCCGGATTCTTTGGTGCAAGTGGCGGTGATTCCGGTGGAGATGGCGGAGAGATTGAAGTCATCACCGAACAGGAACTCATGCTTACTTCCTTCCTAACGTTGAAGTTCGACGCCAAAGGGAAAGGCACCGGATTAGGTGGCAAAGTTACCCTATCCAAATCTGGGCTTTGCACCATCAACACCATAATCAAGGTGGACTCAGGTGAGGGTGCGGGCATCAACGTATTTGGAGGATCCATCAACTTGAATGGAGTTCCCGTTCAAAGGTGGAAGACGGGATTCGTTAGCTGGCCGAGAGAAATCTTCATCGGCGAGAGTCCCACCAGTCCAAGCACAGTCCAAACCCAGATCGGGCCGGCAGCATTTAGTTTGCCTGCCAGTTTCCGATCTGATTTGGTAAACGTTGGACTCTATGCTATGTCCAATCAGACGCAGTGGAGGAAATTCATTGCGAATGAAGACATTGCTGTAGAGACAGACGAAGGGCAATCGTTGCCCGAATTTAAGTATTCAGCCGCTTTCGCCCGGCAGTCGGGAACGACCGTGACGCAAGACAGCCGAGCGATT
>CAZJAK010000208.1:0-1673 GCA_964543935.1 uncultured Spirochaetaceae bacterium | reverse complement strand
GGCCGAGAGTGTGACCATCAGCCGGGATTACATGCGCCAGAAACTGGGCATCTAGCAGTCTGTCGGAGAGAAAATGGCCATAGCCTTTCGATGGACCAAACCGAGAAGGACTCACCCAGATCGTGAAGGGATGACGCCCAAGAACAGGACGAATAAGGGCCTCACATCCTATGATCTATGCCCGAACAGGGTGGCTGGGCACCAATCTATAGTCTCCCGGACAGATAATCCACCTCGCCGGTTGGTTGCCAGACTAACCAGCGAGCAGGACGTGCAATCGTTTCAGGTTGAAGGCCAAGCAAACCAGCCCCCATTCTCCTGCCGCGGCCACCAGGCCACGCAGCGAGAACTGACGAAAACCCAACACTTCCTTGATGATGCCGATGACTGGCTCCACGGTCGATTTGCGCAGCCCATAGATCAACTGACCGATCGCTGTCTTCAGCTTGTAGGCCATCCTGGCCCGCGGGCTGGCATCGTCTGGGGGTGCGGTCATTTCGGCCAGACATGCCTTCCAGCTTCGGTGATGCGGCTCCCGGCCCGTGGCAATGTAAGCGTCGATCCCTCGGCGCTCCATCGCGGCGATGTTGTGTTCGCTGAAGTATCCGGCATCCAAGGCCCCTGCCTCGGGCCGGCCGATCTCAGCGGGGATCGCATCCAAGGTGGGAATCGCTTCCTTCTGGTCGGTGACGTGGTTGGACAGCGTGTGGGCCACAATCAACAAGCTCTTCTGCTCGACAGCAATTTGCACGTTGTAATGCTGGTCATAGCCCTTGTTGGTGCTGTTCTTCATGATCCGCGATGCCGGGTCGGTGAAGTTATATTGGTCTTTGGCCCGCGGTCCAGGAGTGGGCGGTTTGGGCTGGGATCCACGAGGTTTCTGTCCCTTCCGCCTGGCTTTCTCCTCTCGCTCCTTGACCTTGGCTTCATAGGCTGCTTTCTCGGCTTGATAGCGCTCCTCGGCACGCAGTTCCAGGACCGCTTTGGCCTGCCCCAAGTTGGTCAACCGCTCTTGCCGATACACGATCTCCGCCTCAACGTCCAGCCCTTCCGGCAACGCTTCGCCTCGGTCCGCACGTTCACTCCACGACAGCAGTTCCGCCACCTCTGTGCCCAACTGCTGCTCCAACTGCACAAGTCGCTTGTAGCTGACCGCTTTGCTCTTGGAGGCATCGGCGTGAATCTTGCTCCCATCCAGACTGACGTGACCCAGCTTCAGCACCCCAGCCTGGTGGGCTACCAAAAGCACTTGCACAAACAAGTCAGCAATCTCGGCCAAAAAGCTCTTGCGAAAGGCAGCAATCGTATCATGGTCAGGATGCAGTCCGCCAGCGAGGAAGCGAAAAGGAATCGACTCATAGGTCGCACGCTCGATCTTGCGCGAACTGAACACCCCTGTCGCGTAACCGTAGAACAGCAGCCCCAACAGAATCTCTGGAGCATAGGGTTCCCCACCCCACGGCGCGTATCGGGCATAGATGGCGCTCAGGTCGAGCACGGCCATGACCGACACGATGAACCGTGCCAAGTGATCGGCGGGCAGGATCTCCTCAATGGTCACCGTTTGTTTGAGAGATTGATTGTAGTCGACTGTTTTGAAGTTTCTCGCCATACACGACATTGTACCACCAAGGACATTATCTGTACAGAATTTCACTCCGACAAACTGCTAG
>CAZJAK010000207.1:0-1678 GCA_964543935.1 uncultured Spirochaetaceae bacterium | reverse complement strand
CTGATGTTGAAAATCGCTGATGTAGAGTCCCTGCAAGTCCTCAAGGTATTCGGGGGCTACGAACTCCCTGAAGTTCCGCCCAATCAACTCGGCAGCCGACCGAAGGCCCAAGATCGCGGCAAGACCGTCATTCGCATAGCGGAATATGCCATCCATATCTGCAAAATAGAGACCATCCGAGATCTGTGATACCAATGTGAACAAATCTACGGACTGCAGCGATTTCTGTTCCATGTCAGGTGCATGTCTCCTCGGGCAAAGCAGGCTCACTATACCGTTTTGGCTGTTGCTGCTCAAGAGTCTGGCCCGAAAGGCAGCCAGGTCATTTGGCGTTGTCGAACCGGATGAGATCGAGCAGCTGATCCTCAGGAACGGGCTTGGAGAAAAAGAAGCCCTGTACGTACTCGATGCCCGCCGCTTGGATGAAATCCAGCTGCTCCCGGGTTTCCACCCCCTCGGCAACCATTTGCTTGCCCAGCCGTTCCAACATGACACTGATCAAGGTGATGAGTTCGAAATTGTTGTGTGAGTTCGAGACGACGCTCCTGTCGATCTTCACCACCTTGAACGGCAGCTTCACCAAGGTCTCGAGATTGGAATACCCGGTGCCGAAATCGTCCAACATGAAGAGGATTCCTTTGTCCACGTAGGCTTCCCATGCGTTCTTGACTGTATCGGTTGCCAGGAGCAACATCGATTCGGTGACTTCGAATCCGATCTTGTGGGGATCGATGTTCGAGGTATCGATGATCTCCAGCAACCGGCGTGAGGTTTCGGGGGAGACCAGGTCGTCGGCCGATATGTTGATGGAGACATGCGAAAGATATTTGAACAGCGCTTCATGCGAGGCCAAGAAGTGCGTCACCTTGCGCAGCATGGTCTCGGTCAGGCGCGAGATGAGGCCTGCCTGTTCGGCTGCCGGGATGAACTCACCAGGTGAGATCATCCCCAACTGTTCGTCTTGCAACCGCATCAATGCCTCAGCGGCGATGATGTGCCCGTTGGAGGTGTCGTAGATGGGTTGGTAGTGCACGATGACCATCGATTCATGGGAGAGTGCCCGGCGTACCGCGGTAAGCACATCAAGCCTCCGTTGCTGCAGGAGCGTGAGCTTGCGGTTGAAGATGATGGCAACTTGGCGTCGCCGTGCCTTGATTTCCGTCATGGTGAAATCGAGTGCTTCCAATACCTGTGCGCTTGAGCTGCCGTGCAACGGCACTTCGATGATTGCAGTGTTCACGTGGAAGGAGATGTGTGCTTCACCAACCGGCCAACCTTCGGCCACCCTGCCGTTCAGTGCCCTGACCTGTCGTACGATCGCATTATGGGTCAGACGAGGTTGCACCAAAGCGAATCGGTTGCCACCGATACGGAAGACCGAGTTCCGGTTGGTCATGTGGATCAGGTGGTAAGAGAATTCCTGCAAGATCGCATCGCCCACATGTTTTCCGAACCGATCGTTCACCAACCGGAAGTTTTCGATATCCACGGCCATGATTGTTGCAGGTTGTTTGGTACGCACCAGTTGGTCCAACCGCTCCAGGAACGCCACGTTGTGCAACGTTCCCGTAAGCTGGTCACGTTCCAATTCCCTGCGCTGGAACAGGATGAATGAGAGCAACAGCATGAAAGTGCTGCTCAATGCAAACATGTATGGTTGCTTGAAAAGGTGGAAGAA
>CAZJAK010000206.1:0-1682 GCA_964543935.1 uncultured Spirochaetaceae bacterium | reverse complement strand
CCGCGCCCCGACTACCGGCACATTCCATCCAATCTGCTTCATGGTCTTGAGCGTCAACGCTGCATCGGAACCCAAGTTGTAGATGAACACGGCATCGCTTCCGGCATTCTTGAGCTGCAAAATTTGCGAAGTGAGGTCGGAAGCCGCCACTTCATGATTGACGACCTTGGAAATGGGGATGTTCAATTCTGCGAACCATTTTTCGATCGTCTTGGTAGCCGTTTGGCCATAAGCCGAAGTGTCGGCGATGATACCGACCTTCTTGAAGCCTTTGTCCAACATGTAGTTCGCCAGGATTTTGATGAGGTAGCTTTCAGACGCGCTCAAGCGGAATGTGGTCTTGAAGGTGGGATGATTCGGGTTGATAATGTCGTCCATCGTGGAAATCGACACCAATTCCGGAATATTCGCCTCGAAGAACACTTGCCGGTTGGCCAAGGCAGTACCGGAGTTTGGTCCACCGATGGCTGCTACGACCTTGTCCTGTTGGACAAGCTTGTTGGCTTGTGTGACCGACTTGGCCGGATTGGCCTCATCATCCAGAGCAATGAGTTCAACCGGACGGCCGGCGATGCCGCCTTTGGCATTCATCTCCTCGAAAGCCAACACCATACCGAGTCGGGCAGGTTCACCCATGGGAGCCGAGTTACCGCTTAATGCACCGATATAGCCGATTTTCAGCGGCTCGACCTTGGTTGTCTCAGTCGTCGCTTGACCGAACACTCCCCCGACCGTCCACACCAGCAGGACCAGCAATGCGACTAAAAACATCGAAAAGCTCTTTTTCATGTCCAAACCTCCTTGGTTTTTTCTGAATATCGTACACGTGCCTCAACAGCACGGTTGATTGCTCACACTCGGATTCCTCAACATTGATACCTACAATAAAAACGACTGAGTGACGACCGGCACCTCCTGCCGCGTTATCAGCGCAGAGAACATCCCGACAATCGGCCTGACCCGGTTACCCATTGGCGCCCACTTGCCTGTTCCTGCCGGACCGTTCACAGCCATAGGATCAACCTCATAGCGGAGTTTGTGAGCCTCAACGGCATCCTCGGTTCGGATCGAGATGCGTAAAATGACCTCGTATGGATCAACGCACAACCACTGTGGTGTCGCCTCCCGGTGGATGCTGTCGATGCCGACATGGTCCATCCGGATCGATTGAGCTTTCAACTTTCCCGCTGCAAATCGTTTACGCAGGATATCCTCTGCCAATTGGGCGCGTTCCATCGCCCCGGGTCCGGCATAGAGCACCATCTCCTCGGCGAGATACCCTTCGGTCACTCCAATCAATACCTTCAATGTCGGTGGGCGCGGGTGGCCCCTAAATCCGCTTACCTCGACGCGGTCCTGGCCGGCTTGACGGATTTTAATGCCAGTGAAATCAGCAATCCCATCGGGACAGAGGTATCCGGAAGGATCGGTTATCTCGTACAGTAACTGCTCTTTGCAGGTGTCCTCGGTCACGAGACCGCCAGTGCCTGGTGTCTTGGTGATGAATACATGATCCTCGCTCACCTCACAAATCGGATGACCAAGGTTTTCCAAACCCGGCACATCCTTGTAGCCTGGGTCGGCGAAATAGCCACCGGTCACTTGCCCGGCACATTCCATGAGGTGCCCCACGGTCATCCCTTTGGCAATTAAGTTATGATCGTCATAATCCCAGCCGAATT
>CAZJAK010000205.1:0-1687 GCA_964543935.1 uncultured Spirochaetaceae bacterium | reverse complement strand
GCAAGTGTACCCTTGACATTTGCATCGCTTGTAAGGGCAACGGTGAGGTCAACTGTCTCGTCCTTGAACATGGTTATCTGGATGCCAGAGGTCTCGCCACCAGCGAAGGTAACCGGGTTCGTCGGATAGATCGGGTTGAATGTGCCGTTGGGCGAAGTGATGCTTGACGCGCCTGAGAATGTGAGGTTGCGTGTATTCGCATAGTCTGTCATCTTGTTGCCGAACTGGTCAAACGCTGTGACTGTGACTGTGAACGGCACGCCGGCCATCACATCAAGGCTCGCTGTCGTGAAGGTGAACGATGCAATAACATCATCAGGTATGACGGTGATGTTCGGCGAATTGGCGGTTACGACATTGTTGGCCTTGACGACGAAGATATCGTTGACCGTCGTTGAAGGCTTGAAGTCAACCGTTAAGTAGCCGTTTGCATCTGTAGTTGTTGTGTTCGAGAACGGTGAAGCGCCGATCGCGCCGTGAGCGCTATCGCCTGCTGTACGGGTATATGACCACTCTACCGTCTGGCCTGTCTTGACCGGGTTGTTGTTTGCGTCAAGCAGACGAGCACGGACAGAGATCATATCGCCAGCGCGGACATTCTTCGCGAGAGCGTCGTAGCCAACGCCGTTGAACAGGTCAACAGTGATCGAGCCGACTACCGTGGTCGCATCGAAGTACACATCTGCTGTCGCACCGCGGACTGAACGCACTGCGATGGGCGTGCCATCATCAATGACATACAGGTCAACATAGCCGACATAGTGGTACTTCAAGTTGCTAAAGGTTGCCGGGCCGGTGATCGGGCCGAGGTTTGAACCACCGAACAGAGGATCCATCACGGTGCCGACAGGTGTGCTGCCAGCTTCGGACGGTAGCTGCGCGGAGATTGTGAGCCTCTTGCCGTCTGAGCCTGTCACATTGCCAAAGGCATCCTTCGGCGTAACTGTAACATTGAAGTACTCGTTTGTGATGTGGCTCGTCGGGAAGTTAGAAAGCACATAGTCAGCAACTGCAGCCGGAACGACTGTTACGCTTGCCGGACCGTTGACCGTGAGGCCGTTGGATGTAACGACAAGAGCTGTAACAGCGGCGTTGTAGAGCGTGATGTTGGCAGTCGTTGTGCTCGAAGCGACGAACGAGAATGAGGTCGGAAGCACAGGTGTGGTACCCGCTGGAGCATTGTTTGCGCCCGTAACGGTGATGTTCGCAACGCCTGTGTAGCCGATAATCTCGTTGTTATACATGTCGTATGCGGTTGCGCCTAAGGTGAACGGTACACCAGCTGCAACCGTCGTTGTTGAAGGAGTAACCTTGAGGATGCTGAGCGTGGTGTTCGGGATCACTGTGATGTTCGGCGTGGTCTTGGTGGCCGTGCCGTTCGTCGCTGTGATTGTGAACTTGTTGCCAGCAACCGTGGACGGGGTGAATGTGACCTGTGCCACGCCTGACGCATCGGTGTTGCTCGATGTTGAGGCGAGCGAACCAGCGGCGGGCAGACCAGCAACCACATTCTTTGTCCATGTGATCACGGTGCCGGATGCAACCGTGTTGTTCCAGTAGTCGTATGCAGTTACCTTGATCGTCGTGCTGTTGCCAGCTTCGACATCAATGTCTGCAGTGGGCAGGTTCACGGTAATCATGTTGACGGTGCTTGTACGAGCGAATGCGATATCTGTCGTGTTGGCAG
>CAZJAK010000204.1:0-1690 GCA_964543935.1 uncultured Spirochaetaceae bacterium | reverse complement strand
ACTCTATTAATCGAGCGGGAAAGGATGATGGCGTATGGATGCAAAGGATAAAGCGAAGAAGCAAGTATTGCTGCGTCTTTCGTCATCACTGTGGGAAGAGTTGGCGAAATGGGCCGATGACGATTTTCGCTCGATCAACGGGCAAATTGAGTACCTTCTCACCGATGCCGTCAAAAAGCGCAGAAACAAGGCATTCGAGGAAGAGCCTATTGAATCGTGAAGCCTTTATGGAAGTTCTCCCCTCATCCACTTCGGGTGAGGGTTTTTCTTGCATCGAAGCGGAGGCGGCATTGCCGCCGCCTCCAATGTATCGATGTATCGATGCTCTCTGCTTCCTACTTGATTACACCCTGCTTCTTGAGTTCATCAATATTCAGCGACTTGGCATACGGTACTTCGAGCTTGCCTTCGTTGACCATCTTGATCACCTGGTCGCGATACGGCGAGGCAAGATTGACACCTGTGATTTTCCAGTTGTTGTCCACCTTTGGGGTGATGGTACCCTGTGCCTTGATGTACTCAACCAGCATGTCGCGGATGGAGTTCGGACTCTCCCACTCCTTCGTTCCCGCCACCAATTTTTGTGCCTTCAGAGCCGATGAGTAACGGTAGTTGTTGACTGCCAGGGTAAGACGCTGGTCGTTGGCAAGCGGCTTTCCCTTGAACATCACATTGCGGATGCGGCTTCCCACCGGTTTGGAGAGGTCTATTTCATAGTCGACTCCACTGAACATATCGTACAGGTATCCGGGTTTCTCCGGATTGAAGCTGATCGAGATGTCACCCGGTTTCCACTGGTTGTAACAAGCTGCAGACCACTCCATGTAGGCCTTCAGCTCGGCACCGGTAACTTCAACGCGATAGAGGGTGTTGTCGTACTTGTAGATGCCGAAGATGGTTCCATAATTGATGTCACCCTTGGGAATATCACTGGTGTCGGCGAACAGGGCGGCGGCGGAAACATCGGCACCACTGTTCATCAGCTGCACGGTGTTGATCAAATCCATGACCGCGGTATCGCGAAGCTTGCCTTCGGGAATTCCAAGAATCTCATTCTTCGGCTGGAAATCAACAGAAGCCTTACCGAAGATGCCGCCGCTTGGCTTTCCATCGGCCGAGGGAGCACCACCGGAGATGAAGTCCCTTGTTGCCTTGTGTGCTTCGGCGATGAAGGTGTTCTTGCGGATGAAATCGCTTGGCTCATAGTTTGCCATATCGACCAGCTCAATCTTTCGGTCGACAATCTCGCGCTTCTCGTTGAGTGCCAGATCGATGCGGATCACCTCCCTTCCAAGGTTCCTCGCTCCGCCTATGACGGTATTTTTGCGGATTTCCTTGATCGCATTATGGTCATGGCCGACGATCAGGACATCAACCTCGGGGCAAAGCTCCAGGATGCTGTTCGCTCCGTCGCTGCCGCCTTCCTCGTCATATTCTGGATAGATCCCCACATGCGAGACTACGACGATGACATCGACCTTGTCCTTGATGATGTCCACCACCCTGCGCGCGGCCTGTCCTACGGGTGCATAGATGAAAGGATCGGTTTTCTCACCATCCCAGCGGGGCGCGTTGGGATTGGTAAGACCGATGATGCCGATTTTTATACCTGACCGCTCGATGATGGTATACGGCTTGGCTGCCATGGTTCCATCGACCCTGGCAAGGTTCGCTGCAAGAATCGGGAAGT
>CAZJAK010000203.1:816-1702 GCA_964543935.1 uncultured Spirochaetaceae bacterium | reverse complement strand
GACGGGTACAGTTCATCAAAGCGGTGTTGAAGATGTTTGTTATTGCGCCGGTCATGGTTTACACCGTCTACAAAGGCCTCCCCGATACCATGGCCATGGTCGACATGGATATCAAAGACATCATCATTTTTATCGGCTATCAATCGCTGGATCTGGCCATCAAAGCCCTCATCATCATGTTCATCCTGGCCATTCTGGATTTTACTTATCAACGCTGGCAACAGAGCCAGGATCTCAAAATGTCCAAGGAAGAGGTCCGGCAAGAAATGAAGGATGTCCAGGGCGACCCCAAAATCAAACAGCGCATCCGCTCCATCCAGATGGAAATGTCACGCCGCCGCATGATGGAAAAGGTGCCCGAAGCCGAGGTTGTTGTCACCAACCCAACCGAGTATGCTGTAGCATTGAAGTATGATTCCGCGGAACACCCCGCGCCGATCGTTCTGGCCAAGGGCCGCAATCTCATCGCACGGCGCATCAAGGAGATCGCCAAAGAACACAACATCCCCATTGTCGAAAACAGACCCCTGGCCCAATCCCTCTACAAACTGGTGGGAGTCGGCAACATGATCCCCCCGGATCTATACCAGGCGGTAGCGGAAGTGCTGGCATATGTCTATAAACTGACACGGAAAGTGAACACCGAAGGATAAGGTTGATTATTCATGGCGACTGCCTTTGAAAGCCCCATCGTGCAACGAGCGACCAACATCCTGTTTGCCCTCTCCTTCATCGGGATCTTCGGCATCATGCTTAGCTATATCCCGGGCTCGGCACTTTCTGTCTTGTTGGCGCTGAATATCTCGATTGCGCTGCTGGTCTTGATGATCGCCATTTACCTCAACGATCCACTGGAATTCACCACTTTCCCATCGGTCCTGCTGAT
>CAZJAK010000203.1:0-806 GCA_964543935.1 uncultured Spirochaetaceae bacterium | reverse complement strand
GACCTTTTTCCGCATCTCGCTCAATGTCGCTTCCACCAAATTGATCCTCACCCCCAGTTCGGGTGAACAATTCAAAGCCGGGGCGGTCATTCAGTTCTTTGGGGATATCGTTGCCGGAGGGAACGCCGTCATTGGGCTGGTTGTCTTTTTAATCCTGGTCATCATCCAGTTTGTCGTCATCACCAAGGGCGCGGGGCGTATTGCCGAAGTCGCCGCTCGCTTTACCTTGGACGCCATGCCCGGGAAACAGATGGCCATCGACGCCGATCTCAACGCCGGCTTGATCGACGAGGCTCAAGCCCGCAAACGCCGCGAACAGATCGCCCAGGAAGCCGATTTCTACGGCGCCATGGACGGGGCCAGCAAGTTTGTCCGCGGCGACGCCATCGCCGGGATCATCATCACCGTTATCAACATCATTGGCGGAATCACCATCGGAGCCATCTATGATGACATGGGTATCATGGAGGTGTTGCGCACCTACACCATCCTCACCATCGGCGATGGGCTGGTCAGCCAAATCCCTGCTCTGCTCACCGCTACCGCCGCCGGTATCGTCGTCACTCGTTCTTCCGATGACAAACCCTTGGGGCAATCCCTTGCCGAGCAATTCCTCAATAAGCCCGAGGCCATGTTCGTCAGTGCCACGGCTTTGTTTCTGATCGCCACCTTGGGGATTGCCTTCGAGCCAGGCATCATCATGCCTTTCGCCGGGCTGGCCTCGCTCCTGGGCTTCGGCGCCTGGCAGGTGCAGCGGATCGACCGTAAGCAAAGCCTCCGTGAAGAAGCCGAAGCCCGCGAGGCCG
>CAZJAK010000202.1:0-1712 GCA_964543935.1 uncultured Spirochaetaceae bacterium | reverse complement strand
GTGCATCTTCGCGCTGGCCCTCTCATTGGTGATTTTCCTTGTCTCACGGATCCAATTCGTATTCGAGAAAAAGGTGGTGTTCTATCAATGAGTAACAAATCCTTTGAGTTGAACAAAAAAACCAAGGAGAGAATGATCCTTTCCTTGAAGGTCCTGCTCGGGTTGCTCTTCATCAGCCCGCTGTTCATCGGATTCGTATTCAGCTTCGTCCCCGACGAAGAGCTCTACGCACTGCCGACATGGAATGTCATCATCGACAACTTGACCATCGGCAATTACCTGAAAGTCTTCAAGACCCTGCCCATCTTCGATTACATCAAGACTTCCTTGATCATGTGCGCGATGGTGATTGTCGCCCAGGTGGCAATCTCATCATTGGCCGCTTATGCCTTTGCGTTCTTCAACTTCAAAGGCAAGGACATGCTGTTCACCCTCGTGCTCATCGCCATGATGATTCCCGGGCAAGTCGTCACGATCACCAACTTCTTGACCATCAGGAGCATGGGCTTGATCAACACCTACTTGGGGCTCAGCCTGATTTCGTTCGCCGGAGGCCGGTCGCTGTTCATGTTCCGCCAAGCGTACCTGTCGCTCCCGAAGGAGATGAAAGAGGCTGCGATCGTCGACGGATGCGGGGAGATGCGCTATTTGTGGCGGTTTGCCATCCCGCTCACCCTTCCCTCGATCGCCTCGGTCAGCATCATGCTGTTCATCGGTGAATTCAACGCCTACATGTGGCCGCTGTTGATCTCGAGGAATCCGGAGAAATACACCATTCAGATCGGGATGGCCCAGATGATCGGCAGCGGGGCGGTCCCGAACTACGGGTCCATGCTGGCGGTGGCCATGCTTTCCCTGGTCATCCCCATCGTCATCTTCCTCATCGGACAAGATTACCTGATCCAAGGCATGACCAAAGGCGCCATCAAAGGGTGATTCACCTCGCTTGGGATCCCTGGGCCGCCTCATCGTAACGGGCGGTCCTTTTTTCATTCAGACAATATTGTATGCAACAAATGGATTATTCGTTGAATAATTGGAAATGTTTAACAGGTTGCTACCTGTATTCTTAATAATATTGGCAAGATTTAGTCAAAATATAGTTTTTTTTCTTGCGCGTATTGAATAGCTCAGATATGATATGGATAGAAAGTTCTCAATTTTACTATTGGAGGTAGACCATGAAAAGGATTCTTACAGTATTGCTTGTCTTGGCAGTGATGTTCTCCGCATTCGCCAAAGGCGAAACAGAGGCACCTGCCACAACCGCACCGGCTCCAACAGCAAGCCCCCACATCCCCACGGGCACGGCCCCGAGCGGGAAAATCCAGGTTGTCGTCTGGGATGAGATGAGCGGGAATTCCCACATTGTGGTGGAGAATGCCGCGGCAGCGTTCAACGCTTCGCAGGACCGTTATGAAGTGAAGGTGATCTATACCCAGAACATCCTTACCAAGATGCTCACCTCCACGGTCCAAGACCGCCCCAACATCATCCACAGCACAGGCAACGACTCGGCCAAGTACATCGCCATGACCGAGAAGGACCGCCTGTACGTTCCTGTCCAGGACTTTATCGACTTTGACAAGTACGACATGTCGACGATCGTCCGCAACCTGGCCACCAACTACACCAGGGGCGGCAAATGGCAGTGCGTCCCGTTCGGCAACACGAGCACCGGCTACTTCTACAACACCGACATCCTCTCGGCC
>CAZJAK010000201.1:0-1712 GCA_964543935.1 uncultured Spirochaetaceae bacterium | reverse complement strand
CACCCCTGTGAAGCTATCAGCGAATGCATATCTATGAGGGTGTTCAGTGCGTGTGTTGGTTCTTAGCTCAAGCATCGTATCTGTCTCCCGCGCGATTCGGCGAGGATCTGTGCCGTCGAGACGTGGGTTTTTTTCTTGAACTTCGTCCGTTTGGGACTTGGCTTCTTCGGACCACGGCGGTGCTTGCGAAAGCATTCCAGATCGACGCGCCGGGCGAGCGCCAGCAGCACGTTGGCCATTTGGTGAGCAGTTCGCTTGCCGAAGTGCCGTCGCCAATGTTCATCCGAGATTGCGATCATCATCCCACGCATCATCCCACGGATCTCATCGGCGACGTAGTAGGCAGAGATCTCTTCGAGATGCTCTTCGCCGTGAGCGGCGGCCAGGGCCGAGCGCACGACGCTCAGAATGTTGTATGCGACCAACCCAATTCCAAAGGCAAACAGAGCGGCTGGCGGATAACCGAGGGATTTGATTTCGCAGTGCAGCGCCGTGGCCAATTCGCCAAACGCGCCCTCGACCTTCCAACGACCACGATATGCCTCCGCGATCCGCGTGGCTTTCACACGGTTCGGCAGGTTCGTCAGGATATGGATCTCGGTGTCGCCGTCCTCCGTGGGTTGGTCCAGCTTGATCGTGATGCGACGCAGGCTCAGCCGGTTTCCCCAATCGTCGATCGCTTCCACCCGTTGCTGGTAGACCACCCCCGTTTCCGTACGCCCGACCTTGCGGTATTCGCCGACGGGTTCCCAACGCACGTTCGTCGCGTGTTGGCGGATGACAAAGTACGCCTTGTTCACCGCCGTCTCAAACACGAACAGGCTTGTACAGAAGTTGCGGTCGGCAATCCACACCGTGCCCGGTTGCATGGAGTCCAATACGTCAAGCAACAGGCTGCGTTCTTGGGCGTGGCCGTCTTCGCAAGGAAACGCATCGACAATCAAGCCCAAATCCGGATCGAACACCGCCAGCGTCTGTCCGGGCAGCGGCCCGGCTGCAATCTCCCGCAGTTCCTTAATGCGGTGCTCGCTAGCTGCCAGATGATTACCATCCAGAATCCGCACGGCAAACCCAGGCAACAAAGAGTTTCGGCCGCTTCGTTTCCGCAGTCTCCGGACCACCGGCCGCAGCCGTTGGGCGGTTTGTACAACCAATTCACGAGTGACGCGTGGTTCGACGTGATTGATCTTACCGTACAACGCTCGACGGCTGACCGAAAACCGCTCCCGCTGTTTCTGGTACGCCGCATGGACCGATGGAAAGACCTGACACACGACGCCTCCCATCACATCCACCACGTCCGAAAACAACAGGTCCCGTGTGTACTGTCGGAGAGCTGTGCTCGCAAAGATCTGATTGACAAACTCTTCCGACAAAGCGTACTCCAGACTACCCCGAATCATCACGCAAACCGGGCTACCCTCTACAAACTTCTCGAACGCCTTGCCAAGTATCATCATGCGCCACCTCCTTTGAGACAGACCAAGACTCACGATGATGAATTACTTAGGCATTTCCTCATCAAAGACAAGAAGCTGGCTCTGCTAGCTTCACGGGGGTGTCCTAGGCACCCAAGACTTCGATGTTGCGGTGGGTGCCCGTTTGATTAGCGTGGACGGAGCGAAGATACTGTGGACCGGTAAATGTAACCAACTGGTTTCCGCAACAGACACTTCACCCCTCGTAACGGCGGCCAAGAATGTCGCCTCAGC
>CAZJAK010000200.1:0-1756 GCA_964543935.1 uncultured Spirochaetaceae bacterium | reverse complement strand
CTATCTGATCTTCAAGCATACTGCCGATAGCCGAGACAATGACCTTGGTGTCGATTATCGCCAGTATGACAAGCTGTTCCCGGTGTTTCAGGAAGCAGAGAGCTATTCAGATGACACTTTTCGTGTTGCCGTCAAATGGTCGCGACTTCAAGATGAGGGACGAAGGGACTATCAGCGCTGTTATGGCCCACCATTCATCCTACAGATGTCCGGAAACGGACTCATCGCTCCGTGCGGTCAGCTCTTTAATGAACGCTACAAAAAATTTCACATTGGAAATATATGTACCGAGCGATTCCGTGACATGTACCACTCCGACCGATACTGGGAAGTTCTGAACTACCTCGCCAGCGACGAGTTCAACGCGCAACGTAACTGTGGGCCGAATTGCCTGCAGACGAACACGAACTCTTGGTTGGACAAGATGATGAAGGGCGACCCGCGCGCTCAGTTCCGCACCGATGCTCCTCCTCCACACATGGGCTTCCTGTGACATTCAGCCTCAGAGAGATCGCCGAACGCATCGGTCTGGTCTCAGCATTCAAGCAGCAAGCAGTGGACGATCTCCGCGTGCCACTGCGCTACATCATTGGTCGCGACAATCCGGCCGGTGAAGGTGGTTGCATCACCATGTGCAGCTTCAGCACAGACACAGCTCCAGTGCGCGGGATCGCAGCCTACTACGTCAACCTGTTTGTCGAGGAAGGCCAGCTTCCACAGTATGGTCCTTACCTGCGTCCGAACGATACTGCGCGACAGTATTCCGAGGGCATGCCCGTTCCTTCCGGTGAAGGCTTTCGCAAGAATCTCGTTCGGCAGCTCAACAAGGTCGTGCGCCTTGGCGGCAAATACATCGAGACTGACAACCGTGATGCCTACCTAAATTCGGTTGTGCTCGACACCTTCGATTGGATCTGGAAGGAATACAAGCTCAAGATCATCTGCAAGAATCCAGGCATGAGCGATTATGACCAGCCATCAATTCCGCTGCTGAGGCATCCTGCAGTCGTTGGTGCGATCATCGAGCGCGGTGATGTTCATCCAAAGGCCGCAGACAATATGCGAGTGCTTGCTGGAAAATCGAATTTGCCAATTTGGTTCGTTTCATTTGGTCAGAATGGCCGAGCCTGGGCCGATCTTTGTGCATCAGCAATCAAGGCCAATGACCTCAGAAACATGGGTGTGACGCACTCGAATGCTCGCGAAGAGTACGGCAGCTCTAACGATGTGCTTGTTCCGAGGAAGGATGACGCATGAAGGTTTCAGACTACATCGCTGAATTCATCGCAGGCATCACGCCGCGTGTTTATGGTGTCTGCGGCGCAGGGGCTATGCATCTTAATGATTCGATCGCCAATCATCCGGCGCTTGAGGTCATTCCGATGCACCATGAGCAAGCTGCCATGTTCGCAGCTGAAGCTGACCAGCGCGTCAATGGTGGCGTTGGTGTGGTCATGGTCACGGCGGGTCCTGGCGGCACCAATGCACTCACTGGCCTGGGCTGCGCGTTCGTTGATAGCATTCCAATGATCGCCATCGCTGGGCAGGTCACCTCGACCACTATGGCTGGCGGTTCAAGGCGTCAGGGCGGCATGAATGAGCTACCGTTGCCTGCTATGGCGAGGCCGGTCACTAAGATGGCCTTGACGATCGAGCATGTTGATGAAGTTCAGCGCATTATGAACCAGGCCTATCGCATCGCCACCAGTGGCAGATCTGGTCCGGTGTTTGTGGAGGTACCGTTGGACATTCAGGC
>CAZJAK010000199.1:0-1758 GCA_964543935.1 uncultured Spirochaetaceae bacterium | reverse complement strand
AGCCGCACAGTGATGGCAAAACTTGCCGTTCCCAGCCAACGGTTGTGACGGTGGTGGTGGCGGTGGCGTCACGAACTGTGCGAGACCAGGGGCGTGGCGGGCAGGAACCCATTGGGTCATCCCATCGGTCCAGACAATATCGTCTGGACTAAGATTCCCCGACGCCAACATTTGTTGAATGGTTGCTTGGTCTACGGGGCCGGCTTCAGAACCGTTCTTGCCATACCACCACCGCTGACCGGACAACATCTGAGGCGGTCCACTCGTTGCAACCGGCTTCTGAACTTCCAGAACAACCTGCTCTTCAGTCAAAACGGTCTGCCGCTCTTGACTTACAAACAGTTCCGGGTACGTAGACGCTCTTACCCAACTCGTGCCGTCTGTGGAGAGTTCGTGCAGCCGACTCAATTGCCCGTGCCGTGCGAGCGACCGTAGTTTGTCCTGATCGTAGGGGCCAAGAACCCTGCCACGTACCCGGATGTAAAGCTGCTTTTCCATTCTTGCTTCCCCATCAACCACCGGAACCGACGCTCCCACCGTTCAAGGCACTTTCAAGTAAACAGGTCTCCCTTCCGCCAATGATGTGTTCGCCGTCCCGTCAACGACAGCCGTCTTGCGGCTGAATCGGCCAATGGTGTTGAGAACGGGTTTTCCTCCCATTGACTGTCGGCAAACCACAAACAGTGGACCGGCTCCATCTGGTTCTGAGTTCATCACGCATTCCCACCGGCCATCCCTGCTCCGATGCAGCCATCCTACCCACTGGAACACGGGGAGTTGTCGCTTCGTTTTCACATCATCCTCAACTGTCTTGATCGCTACATCAATGTCAGGAAAGCTCTCCAGTTTTCCGGCGGCCTCCTTCCGTTCGTTGGCGACCGTTGAATCCAACGGATCGAGCCAGTTGGCAAAGGCATTGATCCTTGCCTCTTTGATCCATTCGAGATGGCGTCCGAATGCCTTTTCAAGACTGTGACTCCCGCGCGTGCCAGTATCCAGCACCTGCTGGAGAAAGTTGACCTTCAGGATGGGGTCCATCGCGCGGTCTGCACGGATTACGGAAATCATTCGACAGAACGACTTCTCCCAATTATCATCGTTAAGCGACTTGAGGATTGGAAGAACTTGTTCAGCGACGATCGTCTGTGGCGCACGACCAACGTATTGGACTTTGCTGTCTTGCTTCAACCATCCGCTCTTCGTTTTCCCGTCAAAACTCGATACGTATGTAAACATGGTTGACGGCGGGGAGTCGCGTTCCACATTGGGCTTTTCGCGGAAGTAGTATCGCTGTTGGTTATCGCCGCCGTCCTTAGCATCGACGGCCCCTTTCGTCTCGACCATCCAGGCATCCGCTACAAGCGGGTCCGCAAACAACTTCTTCAGCGGCACCTCGATGCGTTCCCCACCGTTGTCACGCTGGGTGATCGCTTTCAGGTACGGCAACAGCTTCTGAAGCCCTTCACACTCAGGGCAGTCGGCGAAGTTCTCCGACACTGTATTGGCCAAGGCCAGTTGATCTTCAGTCTTCGACGGGCGAAAACCCGCCATGCCGGCCTGACGCCAGATCGAAGCGAGTTTGTTCCATTCCGCCACAGCCTGCCAACAAAGGGATTCGTCGGAAACACGTTTGAAATCGGATGTGCGATCGGAGCCGGGATCGTGCTGAACATACTCTTGAAGCGCCTTGAGGTATGCCTGGATGTCGCCGATGGCCGACGTGATCTTTTCTTCGTCGCGTTGTTCCCGTTTTTGTGG
>CAZJAK010000198.1:0-1805 GCA_964543935.1 uncultured Spirochaetaceae bacterium | reverse complement strand
GTACGGTCGGCGGTTATGGACGCGTCGAGAGTGCTTGGAATACCGCTCACAAGGAAGATGGCAAGAAAATCGATGTGGCTTTCATCCCGTGGCTTCCCGTCACCTCCAAGGGCAGGGCCAGCGGTCTGCCGGCGTCGGGCAACGGATTTTATCTCATTGAGAAGGGCGATCCGATCGGGCAACAGGGCGCTTGGGAATTCTTGAAGTTCTTCCTTTCGGCTGAGAACCAAGCCCGCTGGTGCCTGCAGACAGGATACCTCCCGCTTAACGAGGCCTGCCGGAATACTGTGGCTTATCAGAACTATGTGAAGAACAGGTTCCCCTATGCGACGTACATACTCGATCGCCAGTTGAAGAGCGATACGCGCTCCTTCTACCCGATCAACATGATCGACACCGAATTCAAGGCAGCTGGCCTGGAAGCACTCGAAAAGGTGGCCGCAGATCCGAATTACAGCATCGACCGTGCCATCAAGGAGATGACGGAGCAGATCAACGAGGCTCTTGATCTCTGGCACATGTCTAATAAATGATCCTCGCACCCCTGTGTTGATCACCCTTGTGAAAACCGGGGAGAATCACAAGTATCTCCCCGGTTTTCTTGTTCAGGAAAGGTATCATGAAAGACATCGCATTGATTGACTCAGCCAAGCGGCAGTTCAAGGGGCAGTTGCACCTGCACACCTTCCGTTCACCCGATTGCACAGTTGATTACCATCATGTGCTCGACGAGTACAAGGCCAAAGGTTTTGATTTCTGCCTGATGACCGACCATGAGGTCTATTGGGATTCTACTGAGTGCGACAGTAGCACGTTTTTAGTGCTCAGCGGCGTAGAGAACGCCTTCCTGCCCAATCCGAAGCATGTTTTTTCGCTTGATTATGCTAAGAAAAAGCAAATGCACTTCAACCTCGTCAAAGATGTCACAGTCGAGTGCGGCAATTGGTTCAAGCACGATGAGACCCTGGTGCGCCCGGTCGATTACGGCGTCGATTCGTGGAACGAGCAGATCCGCTTTTACCATGCCCATGACCAACTGGTCATGTTCAATCATCCCAGCTGGTCGCGGGTCGAGGCGGACATGATGTTGGCGACCTGTGGCTGCACAGCGTTTGAAGTGTGGAACAATGCCAGCATCAAGTCGACGGGGGTATGCTCGGATGAGGTTGTTTGGGACTATTGCCTTTCCCGCGGGAAACGGATTCGGGCGATCGCGACCGACGATGCCCACCTGTACGGGGATGGGAACATCGAATGCGGTGGTGGTTTCACGATGGTCTTGAGCGATGATTTTTCCAAGAGGGGTTTGGTCGGGGCCTTGAAACATGGCGACTTCTATCCCTCGACTGGACCGCGCATCCTCGACATGCGGATTGTTGGCGGATGCTTGCAGCTTCGTTGCAGCCCGGCAGCTAGCATCCACATCGTCAGCTCGAACGGAATATGCACGACTTTCCAATCTGATGAAGGGACAACACTCGACTGCGCGCAATGGAGCATCGATACGGCACTCGATTATTTCCGAGTGGAGTTGCATGCGCCGGACGGGGGTAGGGCGTGGTCCCAGCCTGTGTTTGTCGATGATTGGTATGTGGATAGAGAGTGACTCATGAAAGACTCGTTCATCTTGGCATGCGATTTCGGAACAAGCGGTATGAAAATGTCTCTTGTCGACTCGACAATGGACATCATCGATGTTGCGGTGAGCGACTATCGATACTGCACTCCCGTGCCCGGATGGGCCCAGATGGATCCAAACCTGTTCATCGATGCCTTGAAGCAAGCCGTGCAGGCCATGGCTGCAA
>CAZJAK010000197.1:0-1812 GCA_964543935.1 uncultured Spirochaetaceae bacterium | reverse complement strand
ATTCCTGAAAGTCAAGGCATTGCCGTCATATCGCGTGCAAGGCCGCTCTGTGTGGTTTCCTGATGAGTACGCCGAGCGAATCGGATGCACGGCGACGGAGTACCGCACGGCCGACTACACGCCGCCAGCGTGGATGTTCGACTACCAGCGAGACATCACGGCGATGGCGATCCGCAAACGCAAGTTCTGCCTGTTCATCGACTGCGGATTCGGCAAGACTGGCATCTTTCTGGAGTATGCGAGGCACGTGCGCAGCTTGCTGCCGCCGCACAAGCGAATCCTGATCGTCTCGCCGCTGATGGTGATTCCGCAGACGCTGGACGAGTCCAGGAAGTTCTTCGGCGACACACTCAGCATCGAGCGAGTGGACGCCGCACACCTCCACGAGTGGATTCACGGCGAAGGCGGCATCGGAATCACGAATTACGATGCGATCCGCGACGACCTGGAGCAAGGCAACCTCGGCTGCCTGATCTTGGATGAATGCTTTGCTCCAGGCACGAAAATTGACGTTCTTTCCGACAATGGTGTTTCAATACAGAAGCCTATTGAAAACATACTTCCAGGCGATACAATTATGGGAGCCTTCGGTTCGTCGAGGGTAATAGCCATCAAAAAACGAGAGGTGTCCCATGCGATCGCTGTCAAAGCAGGAACGAAAATCACTTGTAGCCCAAATCATCCGTTCTTTACCCAAAGGGGCTGGGTCTGCGCTCAAGACCTTGAACCTGGAGATTCCATTCTGTCAGCAAGAGCGGCCGTGCGAATGGTGCAGTGTGGTGTTCCTCCCCAAGGATACGAAGGGCGTGGCCAGGTTTTGCAGTCGATCTTGTTCAGCGAAATGGAGGATGAGCCAGCCGCAGTATGTTGCGAAATGCCAAACTCCAGAAGCCAGAGCGAAACGTGGGGCCAAGAAGGCCGCGTGGTTTCGGTCGGGATCTCCGAAGGCTGTGAAAGAGTTAGCTCGCATCGCCGCACTGAATCCGATGAGCAATCCAGCAGTGCGTGCCAAGGTATCGGCAATCTTAAAGAAAATGAAGCACAGACCTTCCGTGCCTGGTGGCAACGGGACGGGCTTGACTGTTCCGCAGATGATCTTGTTGGATGCACTGGGGCCAGATTGGAAGGCGGAATATCCTTTGCGTTTGGTGAAGCGTCAAGCGGGCTATCCAACAAGTTACAAGCTAGATTTAGCGAACGTCGAAATGAAAGTGTGTATCGAGGTGGATGGTCCATCCCATTACTCTCGAAAGGCGAAAGATGCCAAGCGGGATGCGAAAGTGACTTCACTTGGGTGGAAAGTGTTGAGGTTCTGGAACAAGGACATCCTGAACTGGAACGACTCAGGGAGGCCGACGGAAAGCTATATTTCTACGACATTGAAGCAGAACGGCATCCATCTTACTCAGTAAACGGACTGCTTGTTCACAACTCGTCGATGCTCAAATCGCACTACGGCAAGTGGGGAACCAAGCTACTGGAGCTTGGACGCGGGCTCGACTGGAAACTCGCTGGGACCGGCACGCCGGCACCGAACGACCGGATCGAGTTCGCAAACCACGCCGTCTTCATGGACGCATTCCCGAACGTCAACGCCTTCCTGGCACGGTTCTTCGTCAACAAAGGCCAGACACAGGAGCGATGGATTCTGAAGCCGCACGCCTTGCAGCCGTTCTACGTGGCGTTGTCCCATTGGTCAATCTTCTTGACGAATCCGGCGACTTACGGATGGCACGACAACGCAGAGACGATCCCACCGATCCACATCCACGAGCATGACGTGCCGCTGACGGACGAACAAAAACAACTTGC
>CAZJAK010000196.1:0-1814 GCA_964543935.1 uncultured Spirochaetaceae bacterium | reverse complement strand
GCGTGCATCCATGGGTATGCGTCGTTGACAAGGATGGAGTTCTCACGCCTGACCTTCAGCCCGGTTTCCTCGCACCACCGGCGGGCGACATAATCCTCAAGGTCACGACCTTGGCGCATTGCCTCGTTGTCTTCACGCTCAGGTACCAGATCCAGCTTGTCGCAGTAGACTGACAACGGCGAAGCATACCTGCTAAAGCCAGCCACGGCGGCAGCATCTGACCCGCCAAGACGACCCTTGCGTTGCTTGATCCACTGTTCACGGTTGGTCGGGATGGGTAGGCGCTGGATCATATCGCCTCCTCCAGGAATTGGTCCATCAGGTCGTCGATAGTGTTTTCCGACAGCACATCGGTGACCCGCTGGTCGTCGATGTAAGCATCGAAGTTGTCGACGTAGCCGCCCTCGGACGGCTCGTCGAACGATGGGTCTTTTGCAACAATCGCCGGATGGTATGGGATGGGGGTGCCGGTGACGGTAAAATGCACCCCGCCACTGAACAGACACTTTTTCACAGTCATGCCTCCTTAAGTTGGTTATTGGACGATGGTTTCCTCTTTGGTGCGCTCCACGACGCACTCGTTAGCCTTGTCGACAGCTTGCAACTCGGCTTCGTCGATTGGTGCGAACAAGTCGACCAGCTCGTTGAACAGTTCCCGTGCTTCACGGGGTGTCATCGACAGTTCGTTGTCGCCTGTGGTCACGATGATCTTGGTCATGGCAACTCCTTTGCCTTCCGGCTAGGGCGGCATCGGGAGTCGAACCCGATTGGGGGAAGGAGGCGAACCCGTCGCAAACCCTGCACCGCCATGCGCCGGTCTTTCCCGACTGTCACCCGTCTTTCCGGGTTGCCATCAAACGGGCGATCAATGTGTGTGATATCTACCAGCCCGTACGGGCAAGGTTTTCTAAGAAGCCGGACTTCCACCGGCAGTCAGGTGAGGTGGTACACCTGTCGATATGTCCACGGGGGAGGAAACCCCGTCAGCGCCCTTGGCCCTTTGGGCCGAATCCCAACGCTTCCCGTTCCTTGTCGGTCATCTTCTCGACACGGATGAGGATGTACACGCACAGCCCTCCAACGATAAAGACCACGCCCCAGAGAATCGAAAGAACAATCATTCCAAGGTCCATCTCAGACCCTCCTTTTTTGCACATAGGCTTCCAGCTCGTCCTCTTTCAGAACGAGCCTGCGACCAATTCTGTATGCTTGCAGCTTCTCAGGATCGCTGGGGTCACGATGCACAAGATCGTGCAGGTGGCGTTCCGTGCAACGAAGTAGGGCCGCCGCTTCTTTAATGGTCAGCATGTCTTGCGCTCCTCGTGTTCGATGGCTTGTTCAAGCATCAACAAGACCACCTGGTTCCTGCTGCGCTTTTGTTGCGCTGCTTTCTTGTCTATGATGGTCAGCATGTCTTCGGGGACTCTGACGCTGAACTGAGCGTGTTGTGTTGGTTGGGATTTATGCTTCATGAGTCTAGTATAACCTATTTCAGTTCGCTGTCAACTACAATAGTTCACATTTTTATAAAAGTTTGAACCAAAACGACAAGGGCAAAGAATACTACGCCATCTACGACAACATATGGTTCGACCTTACTTCTCCAACAACTGTCCGGTGACATCGAGGATGTCCCGGTAGTCTTCAAGTTGGAAGTGCTTGTAGCGTTGGGTCATCTGCTCGGTCGCATGTCCGGTGATCTCTCGTGTCTTCTCTCCGCTTATTCCGTGTGAGAGTAGTTGCGTGTTGAGGAAGTGCCGCCAGCTATGGAATCCGATATTCCGTTCTTTCCAGTCGATGCCATGCTTGTCTAG
>CAZJAK010000195.1:0-1832 GCA_964543935.1 uncultured Spirochaetaceae bacterium | reverse complement strand
AACGGCGCTTTGTCCTTTCGTGGTGTTCAAAACCACTCCATCCATCCACATCGATCCCACCGTTGCCAGGAGGTCCGAAAGGGTTCGAGTTATCCACGATCCACATGCGGATCGGTTATCCACGATCGTTCATCCATTCCGTGTAGCCCCATCCCCGTAAGCCTTTATGGAACGAGCAACGGCCATGAACGTGAGTAGCCCGTTGGGTACTTTTGACAAGTCGCCTTTCCAAGCGACCCCACGAGCGATCATCCACCGATCCAACAGCGCTCATTACATCTATGATCCTTACAATTAAGAATAGAATACCAATACTCTGTTGGTTGATCATGGTCGTACCCCTGTTCATCCAAGCACAACCGGTTGGCGAGGACGGTCCTACCAAGTATTATTACCCCAACGGACAAGTGAGCAGCGAGGGCACGCTCGTGAACGGAAAACCGGAAGGTTGGTGGAAGACCTATTACGAGACCGGGGTACTGCGGAGCCAAGGCAATCGTGTCCGCTTCCTGCTGGATAGCACCTGGAGCTTCTATGCGGCCGATGGTAGCCTGCTCCAGACCATCGATTACCGGGCGGACAAGAAGAACGGCATGATGCGCAAGTTCGGGCCGGATGGTACTGTCCTATCGGAGGAACCGTATGTGAACGACCTGCGGGAGGGGGAGGCCCTGGAGTTCGATCCGAACGGTCATGTGCAGAAGCGCGTTTCGTTCCGCGGAGGAAAGGAGGAGGGAAGAGCATACGAGTACGCGGAAGATGGACGGATCATCAGTGTGCTCAACTACTCGGCCGGTGTGCTGAAAAGCCGTACGGACATCAACAGGAAGGACGCTTTGGGAGAGAAACAGGGGCCATGGAAGGAATTCCACGCCAATGGCAAGGTGAAGTGGGAGGGCACTTTCGTAGACGACAAGTTGCAGGGCATCGTGAAGGAGTATGACGTGAACGGAGGGTTGTTGGACCTGCAAAAGTTCGATCTGGGAGTGGAACTGAAAGGTGCCGAGGAAACCAAGTTGTTGAACATCAAGAACACGTACCACCCGAACGGAAAGATCGAGAGCATCGGTACGTTCACGAAGGAAGGCGCAAAACAGGGCTTGTTCCGCCGGTTCGGAACGGACGGTAAGCCGACATTCGCCGCCATCTATTCCGACGACCGATTGCTGAGCGAAGGTTCCGTCAGCGAAGTCGGCGCGCTGGAGGGCCATTGGATCGAGTATTACAACAGCGGCGAGAAGCGGGCGGAAGGGGAATACCGATCAGGCAAGCGCGAAGGGGAATGGGTCTACTATCACCGGAGCGGTGCGGTGGAACAACGCGGCAACTATGCGATCGGACTGGCACAGGGCGCTTGGAAATGGTATTATGAGAACGGTGCGTTGCACCGCGAAGAAGATTATCGGAAGGGACGCGAGGACGGGATGAGCGTGGAGTATGATGGACAGGGTACCATCATTACGCAAGGGGAGTACATCGATGGGCTGAAAGAGGGGAAATGGATCTATCATGTTGGGGACCACACGGAAGAGGGCGAGTACCGATCCGGGTTGAGGAACGGCGAATGGGTGCATGTCTACGACAATGGCCGCAAGAGCTTCGTCGGTCGCTTCGTGGAGGGAGAGCCCGAAGGGAAGCACCGCTGGTACTGGCCAAATGGGCAAGTGAGGATGGAGGGCCGGTATGTGGGAGGCTTGGAGCAGGGCGATTTTGAACAATTCGACCCCTCGGGTGTCCCCACCCTCACGATCCGGTACAAGGATGGGCGCGAAGTGCGGATAGACGGGGAAAAGGTGCCACCGCCCTATGAGCCGGGCACTTCGCCGGAGTAG
>CAZJAK010000194.1:0-1845 GCA_964543935.1 uncultured Spirochaetaceae bacterium | reverse complement strand
AAGGTCAAGTTTGTTAACATCATTATTGCAAAATGGTAACTACTCAGGTGATCCACTCAATTCTTGAGTAACAAAAGTCTGACTCAGATGGTCCTGAGAAGCTCTATCGGCTTGTAGGTCCCGCCTCCACAGGGTCTTCAACACAGCCAGTAATTCCTGTCAATATAATGAAATCTGATTGCATTTTCATGTATGATGTGCTATACTATTTCCAATGGAGGATTGGATTTAGATGACACCGGAAGGCTCTTGGAAGGAGGAATTCGAACAGCTCAACCGCAAGATCGACGGTCTTTCCACGCTCAATGAGAAGTTGGTTTCCCAAGTCATCAAGCAGTCAGCCCAGCTGTCCGAAGTCCATGATCAGAGCAACACCCAGACCGGGATCATCGAGGAGCTTACCAACACTGTCGCGGAACTCAAGCAGATCATCATCTCCAAAGATGCTCGGATCTCCGAGCTGGAGGAGCGGTTGAACAAGAACAGCGGGAACAGCAGCAAGCCTTCCAGCTCGGACTTCTTCAACAAGCCCAAGCCTTCCGCCATCAACAAGGGTGAGCGTGGCGGCAAGACCAAGCGTTCTGGTGGCCAGAAGGGCCACGCTGGCTCCACCCTGAAGCTCAAGGAGACCCCCGATGTCATCCACCGATGCGTGCCTGCCGGTTGCGTCGCCTGCGAGCTCGCCGATCGTTGCGCGGGTTCCGTCATCGAATCGAGGAATGTCGTGGATGTCCGCATCGTCTCCGAGCAGAGCCGGTACGACCGCATCCAGCGCGTTTGTCTTAAAAGCGGCAAGACATTGGCCGGCAGCTTCCCCGAAGGGGTCAACACACAGCTGCAGTACGGCAGCCATCTGAAGGCGATGGTGGTCGCACTCTCATCCTTCGGCATGGTCAGCGCCTCCAGGATCTGCGAGCTGGTGGAGGGCCTTGCAGGGATCCGTCTCAGCGACGGGACGGTGTGCAACATCCTTTCCGATTGCGCTGGACGCTGCAACGCCCTTGTCCCTGAGCTGAAACAGCACGTGATCGCTTCCGATACGGCGCACTTTGATGAAACAGGCATCCGGGTGAACGGCAAGGTGCATTGGGCCCATACCTCATCCACCGACAAGGTGACGCTCATCAGCGCCCATCCCAAGCGGGGGGCCGAAGGCATTCTTGCCGGTGGCGTCCTGCAGCAGTTCCAGGGTGTCGCGGTCCATGACTGCTGGGGCTCCTACTACCATGAGGCGTTCAAGGACATCACCCACGCGGTATGCGGCGCCCATATCGATCGTGAACTCGAGGGCGTGGTCCAGAACCATCGGCAGCGCTGGGCATCCAGCTTAAAAAAGCTGCTCGGCGAACTGTACGATGCGAAGCGGAAGCTTTTGGCGACAGGCATCGCCGCCGCCCCGCGGGAGATGGTGCAGGCCTTTTCCAAACGGTACGACCGGATCCTGGCCAACGGGTTTTCACGAAATCCCTACCAAAAGCCGGAGGTGGCCAGGCGGGGCAAGCCGAAAAAAGGCAAGGTCCTCAGCCTTCTCGAACGGCTGCGGGAGCTGAAGGACGATGTCATGAGGTTCTTCACCGACTTCAGGGTGCCGTTCTCCAACAACATCGGGGAGAAAAGCTTCAGGTTGAGCAAGCTGAAGATGAAGGTGGCCGGGTCCTTCCGTTCTGCCGATGGTGGATCCAACTTCTGCTCGATATTCTCCGTGATCGATACCGTAAGGAAAAATGGCGGGAACCCGTTCATATCCCTGGTGGCGCTGTTCAACAATATGTTTTCCCTGTCATTTCTCAACTAAGCACTACTTGGGGGACCTGAGTAGTTACCCCATGAAAAAGGAAATTTTGT
>CAZJAK010000193.1:0-1855 GCA_964543935.1 uncultured Spirochaetaceae bacterium | reverse complement strand
ATCGTGAAGAAGCGGAAGTAGGAGTAGAAAAGTGGCTAGATCAATCAAGAAAGGTCCTTTTATTGAGAAAAAGCTCTTCAAGAGGATCTCCGAAGCAAACAAGTCGGGCCAGAAGCAGATGATCAAGACGTATTCCCGTACTTCCACGATCATCCCCGAAATGGTTGGTTTTACGATTTCCGTCTACAACGGCAAGACCTGGGTGCCGGTGTTCGTCACGGAGAACTTGGTCGGGCACAAGCTCGGCGAGTTCGCTCCTACTCGGATCTTCCGTGGCCACACCGCTAGTGACAAGAAAGCGAAAAAGTAAGCGGTAGGTTAGACAAATGGAAGAAAAAAAAGGTTTTAGGGCTTGTGCGAAATACTTACCGGCCTCTCCGTCCAAGGTCCGCCCCGTGGCTGACTTGGTGAGGAGAAAGCCGTATGTCGAAGCCTTGGCAATCCTCGAAGCGATGCCCCAGAAGGGCGCCTACCTCATCAAGAGGGTGGTCGAATCGGCAGCGGCCAACGCCATGAGCCAGAACAAGCGCCTCGATGAGGAGCAACTGGTCGTAGCTGAACTGTATGTCGACGACGGCCCGCGAATGAAGCGCGTGTGGCCGCGGTCCCATGGGAGGCGTGACATCCTGTTGAAAAGACAGTGCCATATCACGGTAGTGCTTGACGAGAAGGTGGGGAAGTAAATGGGCCAGAAAGTTAATCCGATCGGTCTCCGTTTGGGAGTGAACAAGACATGGAAGTCCAAGTGGTATGTCGACCCGCGCGAGTATGCGGCGACCTTGCACGAGGACCTGAAGCTCCGCAAGGTGCTCTTGACCTGCCCCGAAGTCCAAGGAGCTGAAATCTCCGATGTGGAAATCGTGCGCAAACCCCAGCGCGTTTCTTTGACCATCGCCACCAGCCGTCCCGGCATCATCATCGGGTCGAAGGGTGCGAACGTCGAGAAGCTCGGTGCCCGCTTGCAGGGCCTGACCGACAAGAAGATCCAGATCAAGATCAAGGAGATCAAGAATCCGGACACCGACGCCCAATTGGTCGCCGCCAACGTGGCCAAGCAGTTGATGAACCGCGGAAGCCATCGCCGTGCCCTCAAGACGGCCATCTCCAAGGCGATGCAGGGTGGAGTCCAGGGAATCAAGATCAAGGTGAAGGGTCGCTTGGGCGGTAAGGAAATCGCGGGAGCCGAATGGCTCAAGGAAGGAAGGATTCCGCTGCACACGCTGCGGTCCGACATCGATTATGGATTCGCGCAGGCGAACACGACCTTCGGTGCGATCGGCGTCAAGGTGTGGGTGTTCAACGGCGAGATCCTCGACAAGGCTAAAAAAGACGACGCCGGACTCCTGGTGAAGAAAAACCCCAAGGATCGTCTGGATGGCGTCGAGGCAAGGAGTTGATGCACCATGCTTAGTCCTAAGAGAGTGAAATACCGGAAGAAGCAGAGAGGGACGCGGGACGGCGTCGCCCATAAGGGCAATTCGCTGGCATTCGGCGAGTTCGGCCTTATCGCGGTGGAGCCGAGGTGGATCACCAACCGGCAGATCGAGGCCGCCCGTATCGCGATGACCCGTCACGTGAAGCGCGGCGGTAAAGTGTGGATCCGCATTTTCCCCGACATGCCGTTCACCAAGAAGCCGGCCGAAACCCGTCAGGGAAACGGCAAGGGCAGTCCTGAGGGATGGGTCGCCGTCGTGAAGACTGGTGCAGTCATGTTCGAGATGGGAGGGATCGAAGAGAATCTCGCCCGTGAAGCGCTCCAACTCGCAGCCTCCAAGCTTCCGATCAAAACGAAGTTCATCATGAGAAGGGATGTGGAGTAGGTTATGAAAAATTCGTATTCTGACTTGACCTATGC
>CAZJAK010000192.1:0-1858 GCA_964543935.1 uncultured Spirochaetaceae bacterium | reverse complement strand
ATCAGGAGTCAATTGTCAACATTCATTATTAATTTATAGGACTGACCCCTTCCTTTGTTATATAGGACTGACCCCTTCTGTTTTCCCCTTCTGTTTTTACAATGCAGATAACCGAGTAACGCTTGTGATAATCTATGCCGGAATAGTTCATGGCAGTTGTCTCCGGGTTGTTTGTGACGGACCTTTGTGGTCGCGTCTCCTTGATGAGTATTATACCTCATCCGCACGGAGCTCCAACTGCCTTTCATACTATCTGACCCCTATTGCGTGTACGGGCGCGGAGCGGGATCACTTGCCAGATGTAATCTCGGCAACCTTCTCTTTGACCAGAGGATTGTCGTCCTTCTCCAGCTTCTTGAGGATCGCCGCGTCGCGCAACTGCGGCTCCTTCTTCATCGTCTCGGCAACGTACAGATGCGCCCACCATTCCGGACGGTCGACAAGAGACTGCAACGCGGCCTTCGGATCGCCCTTGAGCTTGTCGGCAAGTTCCGTTTCGACGGCCTTGTCGCCGTACACACGGGACATGGATAACACAGCCGCCCGTGGATCACGTCCGTACATGTAGCGGATGAGGCCTTGCGGGGGATTCTGTTTCTTCTCACGCAAGATACCTTCGTACCCGCTGAAGTCGTATTGCTTCGATACTCGATTGTAGTCAAGTCCTCCAAGCCATTCGCGCGCCTCCTTGAGAACAGATGCGTCCCCGGTTTCGAGGTGGAGCAATAAAGCACTCGTCATGTCGTCCTGCGATATCCCGAGTTTCTCGACAATGACAACAGGCAGCATCGCTGCCATGGTATCCTTCGCCCTCGATTGGAAATAGAGTAACTGCACGACGAATGCTTGAGGGCCACCCGCCGTGTTCTGAATTTCTTCCAGCTTTTCCCGAAATTCAGTTTCCGTTCCTGTAGAAAATATCCGCTGACGTTCCTGTAAATTCGTCGAGCTCAGAGCACGCAAGAATGACTGAACGCTCTCGTTTGGCGTGATAGGTACCTCTCCTATTGCATCCTGTTGCGCCATGGTAATAAGAGGCAACCATCCAGCCAAAACCATTCCAAGAAAAGCCGATTGCTTGAACATGTGAACCTCCTTAAATCACTTCGCTACCCGTGGTGTAAGCCGCGTCTCGACGCCGTTGAGGACATTTGCATCATCATCAATCGTCTGATGTGTATGTGTCTGGCCGGCAGCATCAACATTGACTTCGTGATCCGCTCCGGGCGGATTGTCGATTGGACCACCGTCGAGGCCGTAATCGAACCATGGATCCAATGGGTTACCAACGCCCACTTGGTAGTAATTGACGTGATATGCGGATCCAGGAGGACGCCGATTCTCTTGCGCCGCCAGTGGCTGAGCTACAGCATCGATGTACGCTGTAAATGGCACTGAGAACGTACCGATCGTACCGCTGTTGTCGTCAAGACGTTCCGCCAAATCATGCGTTGAGCCTCCGCCGTGGCTGTACCCATAGATGGCAACCTGGGTGACGTTGCGATTCTGAATGGCATTGACGACCTCGTTATAAACAGGGCCATCACCGTCGGTGTCGACTCCATCCTCGTTATACATGTGGACGTCGTATCCCTGCTCGTAGAGATCAATCGCCAATTGGAAAATGCCGTGATTCGCGTTCGCCGGGTCTGTCGGGTCTTGGCCCTCGCCACCCAGCGCAATCACGATGCTGGTGAACGGATAGAAGTGTATCTTGTCGGAGCAGACATCCGTCGTTCCTGACCGGGCAACGAGTTCAAGGTCTGCGCTGCCTCCGCTTGGATTCTCGACCCAGACCGACATGGGCGAACTGCTGATGGTGATTTCCGCTTCGGCTGCATCCAGAAGACATGCGCCG
>CAZJAK010000191.1:0-1859 GCA_964543935.1 uncultured Spirochaetaceae bacterium | reverse complement strand
TCTTTGCAATCATTGGATTGACATCCTTGCCGAACGGGACACGAAAAGCGCTCGCTAAACGGTTGGGCTCGTATCGCGATGCCATCAAGCAAGCAGGGATGAAGAAGGCACTCCACCATTTCCTCACTGATGGACTGGCGTGAACTCACACTTCCAAAAGGGCGCCCTGTTGTCGTAACGTACGTTGCAACTTCCTGATGTCGACGTGCCTTGGTTGAATGTTCTCGCGCGAGGCTAAAGCGGCAGCCACGCCAGCAGCATGGCCGGTCATGGCACAAGTCGCTCCGACCCGAATGGAACCGAGGGCTTCCCGGTCGCATGAGACGCTGCGTCCGGCAACCAATAAGCCGTCCATCAGTTTGGGTACTAAAATCCGGTAAGGGATCTGGAACGGCAACGGAGCGAACAACGAATGGTTGGCTTTGGCGTCGCGGGGATGGATGTCGATGGCCCAGCAGCCTAACCCGATGGCATCGTCGAATGTTTTTCCTTGCCGTACATCGTTGCCGGTCAGCGAGTATTCACCAACCAAACGCCGTGTCTCGCGAACCCCGATCTCACACGCCAAGCGTTGGATCCTGCCGTGTTCGAATCCCGGCACATTGTTGTAGAAATACTCGGCCAGAGCGAACGCATTGCGGCGCCCTTCGAATTCTGCCCTGGTCTTGTCACGGGCATCGGAACCGTCGGCGACTACCCGGACTGTGTTCATCCAAGCGGTATCCTTCCACAAACCTCCCGTCCACGGGCCGCCGAACAGGGGCAGCAAGCCTTTGGCATGATCGGCATTGAATTTTTCGTAATCGAAGTGAATATCCAACCGTCGGGATGCATTCTCCCTGAGCAGCTTGCCGGTCATCTCGGTCGGCTCCGGTCCGATCGGAATACAGCGGGGTTCAGTATGGGAGATCGCCGGATCGGCGACGATGTTGCCGATGTCGAAAGCAAGGGTGAGTGGTTGCATGTGGGGGCTCTTCTCAAATTCAGTCCCGCTTCTGGCCACGATGTCGCCGTTGCCGGTACAATCGATGATGACCTTGGCTACGATAGCACCGCGTCCATCAAGGTTTTCAACGATGCAACCGGTAACCCTGCCTTGATCGACCAAGGCAGCCACCGCGCGAGTGTGTAGCAGTACCTCGATGCCTGCTTCAAGCACCATCTCGTCGGCAATCAACTTCATCCCTTCCGGTTCGCAGTTGACCACCCAGCCGGCATTGTCCTCGGCAAATCCCCGTGCCGTGGCTCTTCTGAGCCATTCTCCCGCGATTCCATCGACACAACGCTTATAGGGACGCAACCAGCAATTGAAACCAGCCATGGTCAACACCAACCCGGCTGTCCACATCCCGCCAAAGAAACCATACGATTCAATCAGGCAGGTCTTTGCGCCGCTTCTGGCGGCAGCGACTGCCGCACAGACTCCGGAGGGGCCTCCACCGACTACCAATACATCGACATCCATCCAGATGGGAATGTCGCGGGCGCTTTCGTGCACGGTTGATTGTTTGGGTTGTTCATGCATGCTGCGGATTCCTTTATTGCAGGGACTGCGTAACTCATTTGATTATACAATCTAGGTCAATCAGAGTCAAACATTATATATATAAATGCTCAGATTCTGAAAACGATGTTCTGCTTTTGAATACCTATGAAAACTTGATTCACAATCATCGGAATCAGATAAGTGTTGTTGCCATGTCTGTATCCTTTTTACTATGAATTTTCCTGTTCTTGAATGAATATTGATGTTTATTTATAGTTTTATAATAAATTAAAACTACTTCGTAGCAATACTCTCATGGGTTGCATGAATATGCGTGCTACGTGACCGGTTATGTGCATTGTATTGATTCGCG
>CAZJAK010000190.1:0-1860 GCA_964543935.1 uncultured Spirochaetaceae bacterium | reverse complement strand
AGGTTTTCATAAAAACGCTTTTCTAGCATGGTTGTCTTCCTCGAAGTGGCTCGCTTTTGGCCGTGGTTGCCTCAAGCGGAATGGCTCGCTTAGCTGGTTTGGTTGCCTTGCATCCAATGGCTCGCTCATTTGTCCTGGGCGTTTCCATGTTTCGGGCTCGCTCCTCGTCACTGTTTGCATTTGCTGTCCTGGCTCGCTACACGTCGCTGGTTGTCTTTGATTCTGTGACTCGCTTGGCTTCGCTGTTTGTATTGGCTACTTTGACTCGCTTCCATCGTCTGGTTGTCTTTTACCGCCTGACTCGCTTCGACTTCGTGGTTGTCTTTACCCATCTGACTCGCTAACCTCCACTGGTTGTTTTTTGTGGGTTGGCTCGCTTTTTCGGCACGGTTACCTTGTCCTTGATGGCTCGCTTCACCTCGCTGGGTGCCTCTCTCTGAATGGCTCGCTTTCCCTGTATGGTTGTCACACCGACCATGGCTCGCTCATGACTTCTGTTTGTATTGCGTGGCTTGGCTCGATTCTCGTTATTGGTTGTCTCATCTACAGTGTCTCGCTCGTCTGCACTGGCTGTCTTCCCCGGAATGGCTCGCTTGTTCACCATGGTTGTCTTTCCGCATCTGGCTTATGCCACCTTATGAGTCTTGCCCAGCTTCGCCTCGCTGTATTCGGGTGCCACCGGCAGCCCTTCAAGCGGTCGCCACACCCTGTACAGATCCACCAGAAACCGCTTAATCATGTACCGCATCGCCATCGCGTGACGGTGCCCCTTGAGGCCCTTGATCGCCTTGCCTTTGTCGTCTACTTGGCCGTCGCAATATTTCGGGTGGCTCTCCAGCCGATGCTTGTAGTCGTCGTAGATGGCTCGGTAAGGCGAATCGGCTTGCTTCAAGAACGATGACGCCAATACGCCCATCAGCTTCGTCTTGATGAACGGGCTGTAGTTAATGCCTTTGCGGACGGCGGGGTTTCCGTCCTTATCGACGTACTCGATGTCTTTCAGGTGTTCCTTGCGTTTACTGGTTCCACGTCCGTCTGATTCAACACCCAGGCCGCAGTATTGCCACAGGCTCGACGGGTACTGGGCCTTGCGGATGTCCAACTCCGAGATAATGACGCCGGCCATTGCAGGGCCGATGCCCTTAATGTCCTTCAGAAACTCCTGATAGATTGGATAGTCGCCCACCATCTCTTGCAGGCGCTTGAAGTGGCTGGTCTCAGATTCCTCAAGGGCAATGTACTCAGCTACCAGACACAACTCGGTGTAGTCGCTGATAACCTCGTCGCCGACGAAATCCTCTCGCTTGGGCAACTGCCGCCGCGCGTTTTTAGCCGTGAAGGCGTCGGTGATCTTCTTGAACGAGATGCGGATGTCTTTAAGGATCTTCTGTGACTCGGGGTCCATTTCCTCTTCAGCGGTTCCTGGTGCCTGGCCCATTTTGGCCTTCCAGTTGCCGACAATACGGTTGCCCGTCATAATCCGCAGCTTTTGCAGATCGTAGGCACCGCGAACGAATGTTCTGAGGTTCTGATTCATTGCGGTTCTCCATAAAAACGCTTTGTACCCGTGGTTGATTCCAGGCACTGGCTCGCTTGCGTCTAATGTGTGTCTTTTCTATACTGGCTCATTCATCCCGCCACCCACATCAGCAACGCCATCAGCCCGAACCCTACGAAACTTGTGAGCCCGACCATGACCGCCGTTCTCAATCGGGCAATGGCGACCTCTTGCTGGGCAATCTTGTGGGCAAAGACGAGAAGGGTGATCTCCTGCTGGTTGAGCAGGAATGCCATCCGAGTAATGGCCTCGCCGACCGACATATCTGATCCGGTCGGCGCAGACTTTGAGCCCGTTGTTCC
>CAZJAK010000189.1:0-1866 GCA_964543935.1 uncultured Spirochaetaceae bacterium | reverse complement strand
CGATTCCCGGTAAAGATTCCCGACAACGGCGGGTATCCTCCAGAAATAGCCGTGTGGTGAAATAAGGAGAGCCGGGAACCGGTTTAACCCCTCACTATTCCCTGCCACAGGACGATATGAAAACAACCACCTGTCAACGCTGCGGTTCGAAACTGAAAAATGGGCATTGCGTCGATAAGACCTGTCCGTTCTCTGACCACAAGCAGTTCTGCCCAACTGGTTGGATCGGGCATCCTGACCGTGGTTATATGCTTGTTCATGGCCAGGACACTTGCGTTTGCAGTCTCACTGCTGCTCAGCGTCATGTTCTTCAGCTTCTTGGTCGGTCCGGTCAGATGGGTGAGGCGGAATTAGCCCGTCTTTGTCCGCGTTGGCGGGTGTCAGTGCGAGTGCTTGAACGGAAGCAATTGGTGTCCTTCACCATCAGGCACGATATCGTCTGGTATCTGACCAAGAAGTGCACGCAGTCGGGTATCATGGCCGACATCATGGGTTAACTATCTTAAGTCTTCTTGTCACATAACAATGTGAGGGTCATATGGAACGACGAAGCTTTCTTTCGTCTCTTTTTGCTATTGGTGCCACCGCAAGTGTCGGAACGGCCAAAGGCACATCGAGTACGACTCCAGCCAACGAAAAGCCCACGTCTGGCAAGCGAGACGATCGACAGCACAGGCGCAATTGGCGTTGCACCCCGTCGCCCAGTGAATTAGGGGCAACGAGACCAGTATCGCCCATTCCCTATGGTCAGCAACAAGGGCTTGGAGCTTGTGCAACCAATGGCAGATTGTTGGCTATGGTTGTTCGTTGGTGCTCGTATGATGGTGGTAATCCTGATCAGTATCTGAATAATCTTCGTGCTCTTGTTGCCGAGTACCAGGACTATTTCGACAGCATGCGGTGGTTCTTTGGACTTGACAACTCAGAAGGTTGGCTCGAACGACACATTGAGGATTGGCGATGTACAAAGCAGTGAGAGAGAACGACGGCACCTACTCGATCCGCTACAGCAAGAGTGGCGGGAATTGGGAAGTTATCAAGCTGGGTGTCCGTGGTTGCAATGTCAACCGCATTATCGCCAGACTGTACCAGATTTAACTATCCCAGATCCTCTGCCACAGTTTGTTGTCCGAGACACAACCCACTATTCAGGAGAGACATGATGCCACTCGCCACCCCCTTCACTTTCAACCTCAAGGGCACCGACTACAGCAGCAACTATACCGACGACGAGGCTTACACCAAGTTGGCCCAGTACGTCGCCGATGGCACCGTGAAAGGGGACTTCCCCCGCGATTTGTGCAACGGCTACAATCGTTTTCGTCGGTTCACGCCTGGTCAGCGGCCTTGGGTGCACAAGTTTGTGCTCGACGCCGAGCGGCCCCGCCAGAATGTGGCGGTTGGTGGTTTCTTGGCCATTGTGACTCACATGGTCAATGCGGCTGCCGCTGGGATGAAGCACCCACAGGTCCGCATCGAGACCGGTACCGTCAAGTTCACGCTGAAACTCGCCGGTCAGCAATCGCGGAATGCCGGGAAGGTGTCCGTCGCCGAGTCCCACCGGTTCGGCGAGGGGTTGTTCTTCGGATGGATCGATCAGCAGGGTAACTTCCAGCGGTACGGTGCGGCCACTGACGAACTGGTCGCTGTTCTGCAAGAGATCGCCGCGAATCCCGCCGAGGCCATCAACAAGTTCGGTTTGCAATCCGGTCACTGCTGCTACTGCTGGCAGGAGTTGACGCAGGTCCAGTCGAAGATCGTCGGCTGCGGCAAGACTTGCGGGCAAAACTATGGTGTGCCCTATCCGTCAGCGGCGGAAACACGGGTTTACATTGCAGAACACCCGGAAGTTTTGATTGGAGCAAG
>CAZJAK010000188.1:0-1869 GCA_964543935.1 uncultured Spirochaetaceae bacterium | reverse complement strand
TGATTGTGCAAGCTTCGATCGTCATGTCGTTTGCGATTTTAGGAGAAGCAGCCCTCAGCTATCTGGGATATGGCATCCGCCCGCCAGAACCGAGTTGGGGGGTGTTGTTGCAACAATCAACAAACTACATCTGGGACAACAGCTATTTGGTGATTTTGCCAGGATTGTTCATCGTGTTCACGGTCTTGAGCTTCAACTTCATGGGAGATGGATTGCGTGATCTGTTGGATCCCCGTTACAAGAGGGCTTATGAATAACTTGTTGGAGATCCGCAACCTGCGTACCGAGTTTCGGTTGAACGACACCCGCACGCTTGTCGCAATCCGTGACTCGTCCCTTTCGGTTGGTCCGGGTGAGATAGTGGGGATCGTGGGAGAATCGGGGTGTGGGAAAAGCATGACTGCATATTCGATACTCCAGATCGTTCCACCACCCGGAGCGATCACCAAGGGGGAAATTTGGTTCGACGGCCATGACATGTTGCATCAGAATGAGGACTCATTACGCCATATCCGGGGTAAAGACATTGCCCTGATTTGCCAAGATCCATTGTCATCGTTGAATCCTGTCTACGATATCTTTTGGCATTTCAATGAAGTCTACCTGGCTCATGGGATCAAGATCGGTCGAAAGGACAAGGAAGAACAGATCATCGGGCTGTTGCGTACGGTGGGCATCGTGGAGCCTGAGAAAAAGCTACACCACTATCCCCATCAGTTCAGCGGCGGGATGCGTCAACGGGTGGTCATCGCCATGGCGCTGCTGTTGCGACCCAAATTGATTATAGCCGATGAGCCGACTACCGCATTGGATGTGACCACGCAGCGCGCTATCTTCGAATTGCTGGGAAAGCTGCGTTCGGAATTCAATATATCGCTGTTGGTGATCTCACACGACTTATATTTGATCGCTGAACAATGCGACCGGATGTATGTCATGTACAGTGGCGAAATCATGGAAGTCGGCAAAGCCAGTGATGTGTTCTCAACACCTTTGCACCCATATTCGGTAGGGTTGATGGACTGCATCCCTTCGTTGACTGTCCATCGGGACGAGCTCAAAGGGATTCCTGGAGAATTCAACAGCATGTTCGAGCAAGACGCACGGGGATGTTGCTTTGCCAACCGTTGTGTGTTGGCCGATGGTGAATGCCTGAAGGTAAGACCTGGAATGAGGGAAATCAAGGAGGGACGGTTCGTACGATGCTTGAAAGCCTGAACGTCTTGGAACAACAACCAATCCTCTCCATCGACAATTTGTCAGTTGTCTACCGTGCTGTCGGTTTGCACTCTTTTATGATGAACAATTCGCGTCCGGCGGTTCAAGACGTATCGTTGCGTGTACCGGCTAACGGGACTTTGGGCATCGTCGGAGAATCGGGATGCGGGAAGTCGACGATTGCCAAAGCGATATTGATGATGGTCGATCCAGCCCAAGGGACGGTGACGTTTGATGGGAAACCCTTGGAATTTTGGCGTCATCACCGCAAGCAGTATTATTCCAAAGTCCAGATGATCTGGCAGGATCCATTTTCCAGCATCAATCCCAAGATGCGGCTTGGGGAAATCATCAGCCGCCCGCTTCATAACTTCTTCAATTTGGACAAGAACAAGACCGAGGAACGGTTGCATGCCATGATAACCCAAGTGGGTTTGACGGAGGACCACCTGCTGATGTACCCGCATGAACTCAGTGGGGGAGGACGGCAACGTGTCACCATTGCCCGGGCATTGATCAGCGAACCGAGCCTTCTGATCGCCGACGAGCCAACTTCGGCTTTGGATGTTTCCATCCAAGCGCAAATCTTGAATCTGTTGAAGGACCTCAAGCGTGAAATGGCACTCTCGATGGTGTTCATCTCACACAACA
>CAZJAK010000187.1:0-1876 GCA_964543935.1 uncultured Spirochaetaceae bacterium | reverse complement strand
CGTAGGCAGCCGTTGGTGCAAGAGTCAGCACACACACAAGTGCAGCAGCCATGAAGCCCTCCGGCCAGAGGGCTTTCGCCATGATTTCCCGTTGGCTGGGGTATGGCCCGGTGCGCCGATTCGCCATTTCCGTTATCGCGCTGCTTTCGAGCGGTGTGTATGTGCTGTTTGCCAAGGAGCCATGAACGATGGACACGCCAACTCGTGAACGGCTCGAAGAGCTTGAGAACAATCTCGCGCGAATGCAAGCTGCGATCACTTCACTTGAAGCTGAGGTCAAGGAGCTGCGTCAGTTGGCTGGTGCTGTTTCGAGCGGGCCATCGTTCAAGGAGGCTGTTGCTCCGATCAGGACCGTTATCCATGAATCGACAACTGCAGGCGAGAGTTGGAAATGATCGTCGAAGCCATCGTCACGTTGAGCCTGCTCGCTCCGGTGCATGATCATTGGATCAGCCAGAATGGCTTCCGTTCACCGGCCAATGCATGGTGCTGCGGCGAGAACGATTGCTTCGTCGTCAAGGGCGTGAAGAGCACCTCGTTGCCAACGGCCGGTTACCGTTTGCCATCAGGTGAGTTCATCGCAGAGCGTGACACCCTGCCATCTCTCGATGGTCAGTTCTGGCGCTGTCAGCATCCTAATGGCAAGCTGCGCTGCTTCTTCGTCCCGCCAAATAACAGCTGAGGACAGATCGATGGCCGAGCCAATCACTGTCACAATCGAGGATGACGAGGAAACGGTCCGCATCGATCCGGAAACGGGTGCGATGGAAGAAACCATGCCCGATGGTTCCGTGATGGTGCGGCTTGATGACTTTCGCGAAAAGCCTGAGCAGGATGAGACCTGGTTCGCTGACCTGTCAGACAAGATCGACTCAAGCAAGCTCAGTGTCATCGCCAACGATTTGATTGATGCAATCTCTTCTGACGATGATTCGCGCGCCGAGGCGTTGGCGCAGCGTTCGCTGGGCCTTGAACGGATTGGCATCAAGCTTGAATCGCCAGAGTCCAGTGCCGAGGATGCGATCGAGGGCATGTCCAAGGTCTCTAATCCATTGCTGCTGGAGAATTGCCTGCGGTCATGGGCCAATTCGTCGGCTGAATTGTTGCCAGCTTCAGGCCCTGTCAAGGTTAAGGAGGTGCGGCCAGACTCTTCGATCGATGATGATCTGGCTGAGCGGCTGGAACAGGACTTCAATCACTATTTGACCGATACTGCGAAGGAGTATTATCCCGACACTTCGCACATGCTTTTATGGGGCAACACTTTTGGTGGCTCCGGCTTCAAGAAGGTTTATCGCTGTCCGTTGCGTCGTCGGCCGGTCAGCGAAAGCGTTGACATGAAGGACCTTATCGTCAGCGATGCCTCCAGGGACTTTTCGGTCTGTGCACGCATCACGCACCAGATCTCGATGCGACCATCACTGATGAAGCGCATGCAGGTGGCTGGTATCTATCGTGACATCACTCTGACGCAGCCGACACCGCAACCGAGCCCAGTTGACGAGACCATTGGTTCCATCCAGGGCACCACCACTCAGCAGTCCAAGCGTCCGGAGGATCAGCCATACACTGTCTGGGAGACACAGTGCGAACTTGACCTTGATGAGTTCGCGCCTGAGCAGTTCAAGGGCAAAGGTGTCGCGCTGCCTTATCTGGTCAGCCTCGACAAGGACTCGCAACAGGTGCTCGCGATCCGTCGTGACTGGGACGAGGACGATGAGAACTGCATGCGGCTGCAGATGTACGTCAAGTATCCCTACGTCCCCGGTCCGGGTTTCTATGGCACTGGACTGCTGCACATTCTCGGCAATGCGACGCAGGCACTGACTGCTGCATGGCGTGAGGCGCTCGATGCTGGAATGCTCGCCAATTTCCC
>CAZJAK010000186.1:0-1923 GCA_964543935.1 uncultured Spirochaetaceae bacterium | reverse complement strand
CCTGAGCCGCATGATCGAGCGGATGGTGATGATCAACGCCAGTGACGACAAGCGCGCCCATATCCTCGGCGTATGCATGGAAAAGCAGACCGACGCGGAAAATCGGCAGATGCTGCGCATGGTGACCACCGATGGCAGCCGCCTGTCCAAAACGGACTTTTCCATGGAGCCCGGGGTGGAAATTGCGCTGGAGGAAGCGGTCCTGATCCCCAAAAAGGGGCTCGTCGAGGTGGGCCGCTTTTTGGACGGGGTGGGCAATGTGAGCATCGGCATCAAAAACAACCACTTCGTCCTGCAGCGCGGCACCGAGACCATCGTGATCCGTCTGCTGGAAGGCGAGTTTCCCAAATACGGCGACATTCTCGACAGCATCGAGGGGGATCGGATCGTGCTGGAGCGCCAGGCCTTTCTCATGATGCTCAAGCGCATGTCGATCCTGGCCACGGAAAGCTATCGGGCCGTGGTGTTCAGTTTCAGCAAGGACAGTCTTTTGATCCGTTCGACCAATCCGGATCTGGGCGAATCCAAGGAGGACATGCCGGTCGTCTACAGCGGAGCGCCGGTGGAAGTGGCTTTCAATCCACGGTTTTTCATCGAGATATTGAATGTCATGGACGACGAGAGGGTCGTGATGACCATCGTGGACAACGAGAAACCTTGTCTGATCAACGGGGAGAGCGACACTGGCTTCCTCAGCGTGATCATGCCGATGAGAATATGAATACAATGGAAAACATGGAAAACAGGGAACCGATTTACGACGCCAGCAGCATCGATGTGCTGGAGGGGCTCGAGCCGGTTCGGATCCGGCCCTCGATGTACATCGGCAACGTCGATGTGGGAGGACTCCATCACCTGGTCTACGAGGTGGTGGACAACAGCATCGATGAAGCCATGGCCGGCTACTGCAACCGGATCGACGTGACCGTTCATGCCGACAACAGCGTCAGCGTGGAGGACAACGGACGCGGCATTCCGGTGGACATCCACAAGACCGAGAAGGTCCCGGCGGTGGAGGTGGTGCTGACCAAGCTGCATGCCGGAGGCAAATTCGACAATGATACCTACAAGGTTTCCGGAGGGTTGCACGGGGTCGGGGTGTCGGTGGTCAACGCCCTGAGCACCTTTCTGGAGGTCGAGATCTATTCCAAGGGCCGCATCTATCATCAGACCTTCGAAAAGGGGGTCAAAACCAGCGAGCTGCTGGTGACGGGAGAGACGCAAAAGCGCGGCACAAAGATCCGGTTCATTCCGGACACCGGAATTTTCAACACGGACAACTTCAGCTATGAAATTCTCAGCCGCCGGTTGCGCGAGCTGGCCTTCCTCAACAAGGGGCTGGAGATCAATTTGGTGGACGAGCGTGCCGATCTTCGCGAACGCTTTTTCTATGAGGGGGGGTTGCGCGAGTTTGTCCAGTATCTGAACCGGAGGAACGTTGCTCTTCACGATCCCATCGTCGTCGAAGACCAGCGCGCCGATGTGCAGATCGAGATCGCCATCCAGTACAACGAGTCCTACAACGAAAAACTTTTGTCATTTGCAAACAATATCAATACGATGGAAGGTGGCTTCCACCTGATCGGCTTCAAGGCGGGACTGACGCGCAGCATGAACCAGTACGCCACCGGCGCCAACCTGCCCAAGAACATGCAGGCCAAGATCAGCGGGGATGACATTCGCGAAGGCCTGACGGCCATCATCAGCGTGCGGCTCAAATCGCCCCAGTTCGAGGGGCAGACCAAGACCAAGCTTGGCAACAGCGAGATCAAGGGGCTGGTGGAGTCGATGCTCTTTGAGAAGCTTGGAATTTTTCTGGAAGAAAATCCATCTGTTGCCAAAAAGATCATGGCCAAGGCGGTGGATGCCGCCCGGGCGCGGGATGCGGCGCGCAAGGCCCGGGATCTGGCCCGAAAGCAGGGG
>CAZJAK010000185.1:0-1926 GCA_964543935.1 uncultured Spirochaetaceae bacterium | reverse complement strand
CGAGCATCGAGGCTCCTGCGATTGGGATTGCCGGGGTATGTGATTCAGCGGCCACCTCAAGAACTGCCAAGCTATTTGGCGTGATGTTTGAGCCTACCAACAGGTCCACATTTTCCTCGCTGACCAGCTTTCTGGCGTTCTTGGATGCAGCGGTAGGGTCCGTGGCGTCATCGAGAATGATCCACTGGATATTCTCTCCGGCGATTGTCCGCGGCAGCAGCTCAAGTCCCTTCTTGACCGGTATCCCTAGCGACGCTGCGGGCCCTGTTGCACAAAGTGTTACCCCGATCTTGATATCAGCTTGAGCGAAAGCCGCGGACCCTGCCAACACCACTCCGGCAAAAAACATTACTGGCTTTTTCATTTGCATCTCCTCCTAGGTGTACGGTTTGTACGGTTAAACAATCTGTTTCCCGTTGTTTGGTCAGTTATTGTTGAAACCAGCCTCTATTAAGATTCCCGCTTGTAATCTTCTCCAGTACCGGTCTTGATCTGCTTGTTCTTGAACTGCTGAAGCGCAACCTTGACCATTTCTCCTTCGGTCATGAAGTAGTTTTCGTGGATGTGGGCCATTTCCAGTTTGATTGCCTCCGCAAAGCTCATTTTTGGTGTCATGCGGCACATGGCTTTGGCGGTGGCATAGGCATTTGGGTGCTTCCCAGCCAGGCGTTTGACGATTCGCCAAGACTCCTCTTCAAGCTTCTCGTGCGGAACAACCTTGGTCACCAGGCCCATGCGATAGGCTTCCTCGGCATCGATGCGGTCACCAGACAAGCACAGATACTCAAAATGCTTCGGCAGGAGGAAATGCGATGCGGCCCAAGTTGTGCCGCCCGCAGGAAAGTGCGCGAAATTGATTTCTGACAGGGCATATTTGGAATTCGAGGAAGCCACTGCCACATCGCTAAGCGAAACCGGTACCACACCACCGCCATAGCAATGCCCATTCACCGCCGCAACCGTCGGTTTGGGCAGGTCGTAGTATTTCTGGTACCAGTCCAGTATCGGATTCATGACCTTGCGGAAATTGGTGGGGTTGCCCTCTTCCATGGTCTGGCAGAACGACAAATCGAGGTCGAGGCCGGCCGAGAAGCTATCCTCGACACCGGTCAGAAGCACTCCGCGGATCCCGTCATCGTTCTCGATACGCGTCATCACGTCGAGTATCTCGTTGCTCATTGTTGGTGAGAACGCGTTTTTCTTATTGGGACGGTTCATGCGCAGCACGGCAATGTTTTCGATGACATCAAAAATCAGTTGTTCATAAGCCATGAGTATTGCTCCTTCGGTGAAAGTTCGTTGATGAATGGTGTGCGGGTTCGTCATGCGACTTTGGTTAGCGCTACGCGCGCCAGCGATGCGCTGGATCCCGTCGCATCGGTGAGTTCCAGGGAAATCGGTGTCAGATCGTTCATGCTTGGCGTGGCCGTATCCTTTGCGTAAGGGGTGGCCCAGTGGCCCAACTGACCTATGGCTAGAATCGTATCGGGACGAATACCCTGGCGAAGGGTGGCACGACCACGTGTGATGGCCTTGGGTGTGGAAATCTCCACCATGTCCCCATCACAAATGCCTAGCTCGGCCGCCCTGTCTTCATTGATTACCAAAGTGCCATGACCAGTAACGTTCTTCGCGACTTCCCCCATGATCTGCACGCCAACATTACTGCCCCAAGCAAGCTGCATCGATCGCGAGCTCAGCAGCCAGAAAGGGAATTCCTCCGGTTTGCGCCCCATGTCGACAACGGCACGCTCCCACAGGGCAGGGAAGTCGCTCCATTCCGGAATGGCTTCATATTCGACTAGCTGGTTATCCCACCAGTGAATGCCATGCTCGTGCAACCGCGCTCGCAACTGATGTCCGACCCGAAGCAGACGTTCTTGATAGGGCAACTCGAAGCGCAGCCCCTCGTCGACAATGGCCGGG
>CAZJAK010000184.1:615-1926 GCA_964543935.1 uncultured Spirochaetaceae bacterium | reverse complement strand
GAATTTTTAGAATTGCCCGCAGGGGAGGCAGGTTGAGAACCCCGCCTCCCAGCGGGCATATGTGTCATTTGTAACTCTGGATCGTACTGACGAAGTCGGGCTTCACATCGGCTGCGTACTTCTTGTACAGAGCGGCACAGGAATCGAGCCAAGCTTGCTTGTCGGTGCAGGGGGTGAACTTAACACCCTTGGAAATGAGGAATTCCTTGTTCACGGCGATTTGCTTGTCGGTCTCCTGTTGGAACCACACGCAAGCTTCCTTGAGGGCTTTGTCGATCATGGCCTGCTCGGCGGCGGTGAACTTCTTCCAAATCGCTTCACTGACGAGGAACACGGAGGCTCCGACCACATGCTCGGTCTCCAACACATACTTGACCTGTTCATACCAGTTGTTGTTCTTCATCCCGGAAAGGGTGTTCTCACAACCATCGAGTACTCCGGTCGAGAGCGATGTATAGATTTCGGACATCGCCATCGGGGTGGCATTGGCCCAGCAGTTGATCATGTCGATCTTGATGTCGGATGTTTCGGAGCGGATCTTCAAGCCTTTGAAATCGGGCAGCTTGGTGCGCAGGGTCTTGGTGAACATGTTGCGCGCCGGGGTGCAGATGTAGTTGTACAAGGAGCGGACTTGCCCATCGGACTTGACCAACACTTGGTCGCCAAGGCTCTTGCCATAATCACTGTAAAGGAAGTTCAGACCGCCCTGGACGCTCTGAAGCAGGAACGGAAGTCCGAGTGCGGTATATTCGGGGATCTTGATCCCGCGGTTGGCCAAGTTGGCCGGATTGATGCGCAGGAAGGCGACCGTTCCCAAACGCAACATTTCCATGGTCTCTGCCTCGGTGCCGAGTTGGCTTGAACCGAACACATTGATCTCGATGCGGCCATTGGACTGTTCCTTGACCGTATTGGCGAATCTGACGAGCATCTGGCAGGCCAGGTCTGAATCTGCATTGATCTCGGGAAACGAAAGGGTGAGCTTCTCGGTGGAAGCAGCCTCAGGCACTCCAGCTGCGAACAACGTGGCGATGGCAATCAGCATCATCACTACGAATGCAACTCTTCTTTTCATCTGTTTACCTCCAATTGTTTTCTTGCGGGCTATCGAGCCCTACCTCACTTTTTTTTGCACAAATTGAGGCTAACATCGGCAAATTGGTTCCACAATACAAATTCATGCCCTCTTTTTCATGGAGATTTTTGAGGTAGGCCAATCATGTAATTCAATTTGATTCCACATTCTTGACACTAGAACAGACCCATGCTGATTCAGACGGTATCGACAAGGGTTTCCGAGTCCTTCTCCAA
>CAZJAK010000184.1:0-605 GCA_964543935.1 uncultured Spirochaetaceae bacterium | reverse complement strand
TCTCCAATGCGTCCAATGAGACATGCGGTCTGAACAGGTCGGCGAATTCCGTCTTGGTAGTGACCCCGGCATTTTTATAAAGCTTTTTCAATCGGTAATTTATGGTTCCTGGGGCAACAGCAAGATCCTCGGCAAGCTTCTCGTTGCTGTCGTTCTTCATCACCCCGATGATGATGGACATATCCAGCGAATCACATTGCGACAAGCAGCAATGGAGGGCCCGTATGTCGTCGATGCCCTTGGTCACGCTCGGTACGAAGCCATCGTATTCCGACAGCGATTCGCTGGTTTCTACAGCCTCATGCTCGACGACAGGCAAGAATGCCGTGCTTCCGCGTGGTTTTATGATGCTGCGCATCGTGGTCACGATCGATTCAACCGATGGGTTTTGGTTCAAGGTGCGCCAGATGTCGAAGACCTGTTTGCCGGCCTCGTAATACGAGCGGGTGGCCGAGGTGAGCGACGGGCTGGTGTAGCGGCACAGCATGATGTCGCCAAGACCGGCCACGAAGAGCTGTTCGGGCACCTTGATACCGTGTTCTTTAGCATAGTTGATGATATAAGCGGCTGAGAAGTCATTTGAACAAATCACGCCATTGTACATC
>CAZJAK010000183.1:0-1930 GCA_964543935.1 uncultured Spirochaetaceae bacterium | reverse complement strand
TCGTTTGACCCCGAGGTATTTTCCAGTTACATCTCGGAGCGCGATCCCGTCAACCCTCAGTTGATTTCGAGCGGAGTCGTTGTTCCCGCGCCGGCTCGTGTTGCCAATTCCTTGGCGAACGAGAATAACGTTGTCACCATTCCTTTCTATGTGCCGTTTGATGGTGATGCTCTCAACTATGATGGCACAGCAGACAACACTCCTGTTACCCTCTCTGGCGACAAGATGACTGCGATGGCTTTCCGCAGGATGAAGGCATGGAAAGAGCAGGATTTTACCCACGAACTTACCGGAGCGAACGATCTTTCCAACGTTGCCCGCAAGATTGGTGACTATCAAGCCAAAGAGAACCAGAAGGCAATCTTGTCCATCTTGCAGGGACTTGAGGGCGTTGCGGCTTTCGCAGACCATGTGACCGACATTGCGCTTGCGGCCCCCGGTGTTGTTGCAGATTCGAACCGCCTCACGTCCGACACCGCTATCAAGGCTATGCAGGAAGCGCTTGGCGACCACATGGATGAATTCCAAGTATGGTTCATGCACTCGGCAGTCTTCACCGACCTTGTTCGGCAGGGATTTGCGACCGATGTGGTGATTAAGGATGGTGCACAGAGGGACAACCCCTTCCAGAGGTACTTCCTTGGCAAGCCGGTCATTGTCGACGACACCATGACCTCCTATACCAACCCCGTGTCCCAAGCAATCGAGTATCACACTTATCTGTGTGGCACGGGCTTGTTCATGACCGCTCCCGTTCGGATTGACACTCCCAACTATGTCGACTACGATCCTGAGACCCTCGGTGGTGTCCAGAAGCTCTACACCAAGTGGGGCCGCTTGCTTCACCCCTATGGCTTCTCTTTCGACTCCGACACCGTTGCCACCGAGTCTCCGACCAACACCGAACTCGCTACTCCCGCCTTGTGGAGCCAGAAGTACGACGGTAAGAACATTCCGTTGGTGGCTTTCATCACGAACGTGGCATCGTAAGGAGGCCGTGAATGGCTAATGTTGGGGATTTTGTACTGTACGACGGGGTGACCTACAAGGTTGCCTCGGTCGCATACGTTGGCGACGACGCCCACGCACAGTATGAATTGGCCTCGATCCGCAGTCTTCCCGGACAGCCGGCACGCATCGTGCTGTCTCCCGTGAAGACATACACCCTCGTCGAGGACGGTGGTGGAACGGTGGAGGGTCTTGTTGATGCGGACATCACTCCTGTCAGCAAGACTACCGCTGTGGCTAATGCGGTTGCGGCTGGAAAAGTGCGTGTGACGTTTGATTCCAACGGTGGGTCTGCTGTGGCGGCTCAAGTAGTGGACGAAGGGGCGGTTGTTGCCGAACCTATCGCCCCCACTCGCAGTTGCTATACGTTTGCTGGTTGGTTCTATGATGACGATACGTTTGCTAATGGTGTCACGTTTGCGACAGATGAATTTACCACCGACGATGTGTTATACGCCAAGTGGACGATCAACACCTTCACGGTAACCTACGATAGCAATGAAGGAAGCGCTGTTGCCTCCGAAACGGTGAACTGTGGTTCTGCGGCGACCGAACCTAATGATCCTACGCTTTTAGGCAATAGGTTTGACGGTTGGTATACGGACGATGAGACGTTCCTTGAGGCGTTCGATTTCGAAACTCCGATTACCGCAAACATCACGTTGTATGCCAAGTGGGTGCTACAGGTTACCGTCACGTTTGATTCCAACGAAGGTAGTGCGGTTGACGCTCAGGTTATCGATAAAGGTGGCCTAGCCACTGAGCCGGATGCACCGACTCTTGCCGGTAATACATTTGCTGGATGGTTCTACGATGATACCACATTCCTTGATGCGGTTGATTTTGCTACTGACATCTTTGAGGCAGACGATACCTTGTATGCCAAATGGGATATCTAAGGTTAAGGAGTAAACGATGGCAC
>CAZJAK010000182.1:0-1938 GCA_964543935.1 uncultured Spirochaetaceae bacterium | reverse complement strand
GCAAGTCCTTGTCGAGCTGGGTTTGGGATTCACCCAGGCGAGCATCATCGGTGGTGGAGCAAAAAGCCCGCTGTGGCGACAGATTGTCGCCGATGTTTTGGGTGTAAAACTTGTAAAAATGCGCAACGACGATTCGTCTTTTGGCTCCGCGATGTTCGCCGGCGTGTCGATCGGGGTGTTCCCGTCATGTGAAGCGTGTCTCCAACGTTGCACAGAGGTAGTCGACACAACAGTGCCCGATGCTGACAGGCATGCCAGCTATAAGAAACATTTCGCTAACTACAAACGCATCCATGACGCATTGGCTCCATTGTATGGGGAGTATGCGGCATGGACATAGCCGTTTGCATGAAGCAAGTCCCTCTTTCAGCTTCGGAAGGGATGGACAGCACGACCCATACGGTAATTCGTGAAGGGGTCGGCTTGATCGTCAATCCGGCTGACGAACATGCTTTGGAAGCAGCTTTCACGTTGGCAAGCCAAACAAGTGGCACGGTGTCGGCCATCTCGATGGGACGCTTGACTGCTCGTGACATGCTAAAGGACATGGGACGCCTCGGGGTGGACCGTCTGGTGTTGGTCAATGATCCCGCTTTCGCAGGCTCCGACACCTATGTTACGGCAAAAATCCTCTGTCGGGCCATCACCCGTCATGTTCGGTACGACCTCATAATATGCGGAAGGCGGGCATTGGACGGCGAAACCGGCCAGACCGGACCTGAATTGGCCACCATGGCTGGAATTCCCTGTATCACGAATGTCACCTCGATAGAGGTCGTTGATGTAGGCACCGTGCGTTGCGTCCGGCTGTTGGAAGAATATCGCGAAACTGTCACCGTACGTTTACCGGCATTGGTGACTGTCTGTGAAGGGATGAACACATTGCGCAAACCAAGTATCGCGACATTGCGGAAAGCCCGTTCAGTGCAAGTCGAAATCCTGGATAACAGCCAATTGATGTTCGAGCCTGGAGAGGTTGGCCTGAAAGGATCTCCTACTACGGTCGAATCGGTCAAGAACCTGTCCAAGACGACACGAACGTGCCGGTTTCTGCCAACCGGGTCCGAATCAACTAAAATTCTCGGTGCGGTGCTTGTGCACACCGATTCCAAGGATGGTGCGGATGATTGAGCCAGCGCTCTCCATATGGGTCATTGGTGAATGCAATGGCACATCATTGCACCGTTCTACCGGTGAATTGGTTGAAGCGAGTCGCAGCATAGCCGGGAGCCGATCCACCGAGATAGTGCTGGTGCTCATGCATCAGCAACTAAACACATTCGAGATGCAAGCACGTATGCTTGGACCCGACCGTATCGTATTCATCGAGATTGACGAACAACAGGATCAGGATGAGGGCCAACAAGCACAAGTGCTTGCCAAGTTGTTGACACACCAGGGGGCTGACATCGTCCTGCTCGCCGCCACCATCAAAGGACGCTCGATTGCACCGCGTGTCGCAGCATTGTTGCATACTGGGCTCACCGCCGATTGCACCGCTTTGGATCTCTCCTTGACGGGAGTGTTATTGCAAACTCGTCCTGCATTTGGCGAAAACTTAATAGCTCGGATTGTGTGTCGCACGAAACGACCTCAGATGGCCACCGTGCGGCCTGGAAGCCTCGTCTCCAAGCAATCAGTAGCACTTCCCGCATCGGTAAAAATTGAGTGGATTCGTTCAGAGCACGTTAGCGTTACGGCCATCAATCTCGTGGAACGGACAAAGCTGGTAGCCGAAAAGCTGACACGACTGGATGATGCCCGTGTGATAGTCTCCGGTGGACGGGGAGTGGGAAGCAAGGAATCGTTTATGCTTCTCGAAGAATTGGCTACATTGGCCCACGGTGCGGTTGGTGCCAGCCGTGGGGCAGTCGATGCTGGTTTCGCCGACTACGGGATGCAAGTCGGGCAGACCGGTCGGATTGTACGGCCGGTGGT
>CAZJAK010000181.1:0-1948 GCA_964543935.1 uncultured Spirochaetaceae bacterium | reverse complement strand
ACGGAGATCCCTATATCGTCGTTCAGTTTGAGTTAGTCAAACCGGGCAAAGGGCAGGCACTGTACAAGTGCAAGCTCAAGAACATGGTCACCGGCGCCCAGTTTGACCGGACCTACCGCTCCGGCGAAAAGTTCAACAAGGCCGACCTGGAGGAACTCGATATGGAGTACCTCTACTTCGACGGCGAAAACTATTGCTTCATGAACAGCAACACCTATGAGCAGGAGTTTCTGAGACCGGAACAAGTCGGGGAAGTCAAGGGGCTGTTGAAAGAAAACACGGTTTGCAGCGTGCTGCTGTTCGACGGACGTGCCATCGGCCTGACTCTGCCCAATTTCGTGGAGCTGAAGATCGTCAAGGCCGACCCGTGGGTCAAGGGGGATACCGCTTCGGGCGACAGCAAGCCGGCCGTCCTGGAGACCGGGTTGACGATTCAGGTGCCGCCCTTTGTCGAGGAGGGGGAAACGATCCGCATCGACACGCGCACGGGGCAGTATGTGGAACGGGTCAAGGCGTAAACCGCGGCACGAATCTGAGGATTGCGTGCCGGCTGCACGGGCTCAATACGATGCTTCCGGCACCTGCTTGGCTACGTCATCGGCTGCGGGCGTTGACTCGGGCCGATGACGGATGATGTACTTGTTGATGCGGGTACCTTCCATCTCCTCGACGGTTACTTCGTAGTCGTCGATGCGCAGGGTTTCCTTCTCCTCGGGCATGCGTCCGATGAGATAGAGAATGTAGCCGGTGAAGGTATCGTATTCCCGGATATCGGGAATTTCCATGGGGATGGCATCGTTGACCTCCTCGATATCCGCTTTTCCCATCACCACCCAGGTATCGGGCGCGACCGGAATGATGTGGGGCTCTTCCTTGTCACTCTCGTCGGCGATATCGCCGACAAGCTCCTCCAGGGCGTCTTCCATGGTGATGAGGCCCGAAACCCCGCCGTATTCGTCCACCACAATGGCAATATGCTGTTTTCGTTCTCGAAATTGTTGAAGTAACATGTTGAGCTTCATATTTTCGGGAACAAAGTAGGGCTCGGTCATCAATTCGCGCACCGACAGCGGTTGATCGGCGGCGATGACATGCCGGCGGAACAGATCCTTGATGTTGAGGATTCCGATGACATGATCGATGTCGCCGTCGATGACCGGGATGCGGGTGAAGCCCGATTCGATGATTTCCTGAAGATTCGGCTCGCAATCGGCCTCCACCACAAACATGTCGCCGCGCGGGGTCATGATTTCCGAGGCAGCCGTATCATCGAATTCGAAGATGTTGGAGATCAATTCGCGTTCTTCTTCGCGGATATGGCCCTCCTCTTCACCGACCTCCACAAAGGTCATCAGCTCTTCTTCCGTGACCGAAGGCTGATTTTCGGTTTTTCCCGAAAGCTTCGGGATGAAGTTCAAAAAGAGGATCACCGGCCACAGCAGCAGCGAAAGCCAGTAGAGCGGCACGATGGCGAAGGTGGCGATGGCCAGGCTGTTGCGCGTGGCCATAGACTTGGGGAAAACCTCGCCGAAGACCAGGATGAGCAAGGTCATCACGCCGGTCGCCAAACCGATGGCATAATTGGGAAAGACTTTGATGGCCAGTGCGGTGGCCATGGCGGAAGCGCCGATGTTCACCACATTGTTGCCGATCAGGATGGTGGTGAGCAGACGGTGGGGGTCCTCTTTGAGCTTCAAGATCAGCAGATGGGCCTTGTTGCCGCTTTTGGCCAAATGTCGGGCCCGGGTGCGACTGATGGAAAACAAAGCCGTTTCGGCCGAGGAGAAAAAGGCCGACAGTGCCAACAGCAGGGCCAGAAAAAACAACTGTGTCAACATGTTCGGTCAGGTCCTGTCGTGTTCGCAACGGATTGTCGCAAATGGGACAGACCGCCGGATGCGGCATCGTTGAACAGGCCCGAGGGCAATGATGTCTTTCCGTTTTCGAG
>CAZJAK010000180.1:0-1952 GCA_964543935.1 uncultured Spirochaetaceae bacterium | reverse complement strand
ACGGCATCGATATTCTTGAAGACAATGTCCAACAGTGCCGACAGCGGCTGTTCGGCATCTTCGATCTGAACTACCTGCGCCTCTTCTCATCCAAAACCTACGACAAGTGCCGCGAATCAGTCCGCTTCATCCTCAAGCGCAACATAGTTCACGGCGACGCGCTGACCCTCAAGACGGTCGGCGAGCAACCCGGCTACATCGTCTTTTCCGAATGGTCGCCGGTCAACGGCAGTTTCCTTAAACGCCGCGACTTCACCTTTCACGGCTTGCTGGAGCACGAATCCATGAAGGAACTGCCGCTCCTCTCCGACCTTGGCGAAGACGTGTTCATCCCCACGCCAGTCAAGGAATACCCGCTGACGCACTTCCTGGAGGTGGCCGATGCTGACAAGCAATAACTACAACCCCGACGTGCTGACGTGCATCGCCAACCTGTCGAGCGACGAGGTGTTCACGCCACCCGGGCTGGCCAACCGGATACTCGACCAGCTGCCGGCGGAACTCTGGAGCGACCCGCAGGCGACCTTTCTCGATCCGGGCTGCAAGTCGGGTGTTTTCCTGCGCGAGATCGCCAAGCGACTCGACGCCGGGCTGGAGCGGCGCATCCCCGACCGGCAGGAGCGCGTCAACCACATATTCAAGAACCAACTCTATGGCCTGGCCATCACGGCACTGACCGCGCTGCTCTCGCGCCGCTCGGTCTATTGCTCCAAGACGGCCAACGGAAAGTATTCCGTCTGCGAGACCTTCGACGCCCCCGAGGGCAACATCCGCTTCGAGCGCGTGGAGCATACCTGGGTGAACGGCCGCTGCGTCTTCTGCGGGGCCAACGAAGCGAACTACGAACGCGGCGAGGAACTCGAAACCCACGCCTACGAGTTCATCCACACCGAAAAACCCGAGGAGATATTCAATATGAAATTCGATGTCATCATCGGCAATCCACCCTACCAGTTAAGTGACGGCGGCTTCGGTCGCAGCGCTTCGCCGATTTACCACCGATTCGTCCAGCAGGCCAAGAAACTCAATCCCCGCTATCTGACCATGATTATTCCCTCGCGCTGGTTCGGCGGTGGCAAGGGCTTGGATGAATTTCGGGCCGAGATGTTGAATGACGACCGCATCCGAAAGATAGTGGATTTCGAGGATGCCAATGAAGTCTTCCCCGGAGTCGATATTGCGGGAGGCATATGCTATTTCCTTTGGGAACGAGACTCAAAAGGACAGTGCGAGGTTGTCAACATGCACGCTGGTGTCGAAGCAACCTCAAGACGGCCCTTGAATGAGTTCAGGACTTTTATTCGTCACAGCCAAGCCGTCCCCATCATTCGTAAGGTTCTTGCGAAAAAAGAAAGGAGCATGAGCGAACAGGTCACGAGCCGAAAGCCGTTTGGATTGCCAACCACCGCGCGGCCCATGAAGACGGGTGATATTGTCCTTCGATGGCAGAGTGGCGAAGGACCATACAAGCGATCCGAAATCTCCGTCGGTGCTGAGATGATAGATAAATGGAAGGTCATAACCTCGTATGTCGGATACGACCATGCTGGCAATCCAGGTAAAGATGGTAGACGACGAGTGTTCTCAAAGATAGATATTCTTCCGCCAGAGACAATATGCACAGAGACTTATCTTGTGGTCGGGAGTTTTGAGGACGAGACACACGCCCTTAATCTCGTGGACTACATGAAGTCGCGTCTGTTCCGTTTTCTAGTAAGCCAGTTCATGTATTCGCATCACATCACTAAGGAGTCATACTCTTTGGTTCCAATTCTTGACATGAGGACGCCATGGACCGACGCAAAACTCAATAAGCGCTTTGATCTAACAGATGATGAGATCGCGTTCATCGAATCCAAAATTCGACCAATGGACATTGATTAGTGGAAGCACGATATGAACGTCTCCACTTAAACCTCTATCCATGAAGGAGAACAAAGTGCCGCAGCAAG
>CAZJAK010000179.1:0-1967 GCA_964543935.1 uncultured Spirochaetaceae bacterium | reverse complement strand
ACATGGACAATGAGGCCCGCCGCATCGCCTATTCCAAAGACATCACCTACGGCACCAACAACGAATTCGGATTCGATTACCTGCGCGACAACATGAAGTGGGATGCCCACGACAAAATTCAGCCGTTACACCGCTATTGCATCGTCGACGAGATCGACTCCATCCTCATCGACGAAGCCCGCACCCCTTTGATCATCAGCGGGCAAGCAGCCGACGACACCCAGAAGATTCGTTTTGCCAACGCCATTGTGGCGAATCTGCAGGAATGCCAGAAGGACCCTGAGTCGGGAGAGTATCCCGAGCAACCGCAGGGCGATTATCAGGTCGATGAAAAACAAAAACGGATCACCTTCACCAACGAGGGGCTCACCCATGTCGAACAGTTATTGCAACGAAACCGCGTGATAGCCGGTTCGTTGTATGATGGAGAAAATTTCGAGTACGTCCACTATGTCACCCAAGCGGTCAAAGCCCATGTCCTTTTCCATCGCGATGTCGATTATGTGGTTGCCGACAAAAAGGTCCAGATTGTTGACGAATTCACCGGCCGCATCCTCTATGGCAGGAGATACAGCGAGGGGCTCCACCAAGCCATCGAGGCCAAGGAAGGCATCAGGGTCGAGGTCCAGAACAGGACCCTGGCGACCATCACATTCCAGAATTTCTTCAGGATGTACGACAAAATTTCGGGCATGACGGGAACCGCCGACACCGAGGCCCCGGAATTCATGAAAATCTACAACCTAGACGTGGTGGTGATCCCCACCCATCTCCCGTTGATCCGCAAAGACTTGCAGGACTCGGTCTATCTCACCGAACAGTACAAACTGGATGCGATCTGCACGGAAGTCGAACGGGTCCATGCAAGCGGCCAACCGATCCTGATCGGCACGGTATCGATCGAGAAATCGGAGGTGCTTTCGGCTTTGTTGCTCAAGCGTGGCATCAGGCACGAGGTGCTGAACGCGAAGAATCATGCCCGTGAAGCCAACATTATCGCCGAAGCGGGCGCCAAGGGAGCGGTCACCATCGCCACCAACATGGCCGGGCGTGGCACGGACATCAAGCTCGGCGGGTCGTTGGACAACCGGGCGCGCCTGCTGTGTGGCTCAGAAGCAGCCCCTGATCAATTGGCAGCCGCCAAGACAAAATTGTTGCCTCAATGGAAGCGCGATTATGAGGAGGTCAAATCCCTCGGAGGGTTGTACATACTGGGAACCGAACGGCATGAGTCGCGCCGGATCGACAATCAGTTGCGTGGTCGTTCAGGCCGTCAAGGAGACCCGGGAGTCTCACGATTCTTCCTCTCATTGGACGACACCTTGATGCGTTTGTTCGCCAAGGATTCCATCCGGAACATGCTCGGAAGGATCGGCATGGGTGCCGAACCGATCGAGCATCCCATGGTCACTAAAGCGATCGAGAAAGCCCAGAAACGGGTCGAGGAACAGAACTTCGAGATCCGCAAGCATTTGTTGGAGTATGACGACGTACTGAACGAGCAACGAAATTATATCTACGGCCAAAGGAATGACATCTTGTTGGCCGAGGATTTGATCCAGCGCGGTGTTGATTCTTGCAGGGCGATGGTGCAAGAACTGGTCGAGACAGCCCTGGCACAAAAAGAAACACCCTCCAAGACGGCAGCGCGGCTCAAGGAGGCTCTGGTCGATTTGTTCGCCATCATGCCTTCGATCGATGAGAAGTTGCTGGAAAAAAACGATGTGGCTGCTCTGGTAGATTCAGTCCATGCGGTGATCGAGGAAGAGATTGGTCGCAAGGTGGCCATAACCGGCACGAAACCGTTGAATGACTTCTTACGCATGCAATACCTCAAGCAAATCGACATGCGCTGGCAAGACCATCTGGAACAATTGGAAGCACTCCGAGAAGCGGTGTACCTGCGTACCTATGCCCAAAAGAATCCGTTGCTCGAGTATAAGTTGGAAGGCTTCGACATCTTCGAC
>CAZJAK010000178.1:0-1985 GCA_964543935.1 uncultured Spirochaetaceae bacterium | reverse complement strand
CGTTCCACCCGTATTCATGAGCGCGAACGTCGATGGCGGTGACGCCCACAACGATGTGTATCATGAAAAATACAAAGGCGTCATCAAAGCATTATGAGAACGTACCCCACATTCAGGGGGAGAAATAACAGGAGGCATCTATGTTGAGGAAATTGTTGTGGACCGCGGTGTTGATGCTGATGGTCGGTTCGTTGGTGTTTGCAGCAGGCGTACAAGAGACTCCTGCTCCGGCAGCAGCACCGGTTGCAGCTCCAGCAGTGGCAGAGAAACAAGTGCTCAGAATCACTGGACTGTCTTGGCAGATTCAAAAAATTTACATTCAAGAGGCTGCCAAGGCCTTCATGGCGGATCATCCGAACGTGACCATCGAGATCAGCACCTATGCCGAACCGAGCGTTGTCTCCAACTACGCTATCGATTGGGCGCGTGGCAAGACTCCGGTCGACATCGCCATCGTTTCGGGCGCACAGTTCGCCGCCCAATTCGTACCGAAGGACCTGATTTACGATTTCGATAAAGATTTGAAGTTCTTTAGCGGGAATTTCTCTAAAGAAGCATTCGTCGGAGCAGGCCTTGAGAACGGTCAGGTGGCTGGGAAGCAAGTGGTCCTGCCGCTCATCATTGAAACATACGCCGTTGTCATAAACAAGCCAATGTTCAAAGAGGCGGGCTTGGTGGATGCCGCTGGGAATCCGCTCGTTCCCAAGACATGGGAAGAATTCTATCAATTCGCCAAAAAGCTCCACAAGGTCAAAGATGGCGCTGTCGTTCAACAGGGTGCGACCATGCAGTGGAGCAGTGTGAACTTCTATGCCACCCTTCTGGCTGTCTTGCGTGGTTCGCGTGGAACCATTTATGCCAAAGACGGTGTGAGCTTGGATTTCAACAATGCAGAATTCCGCGAGATTCTGAAGGTCTGGAAGAAGGGTGTCGACGAGGGAGTGTTCTCCAAAGAGATGTATGTCGACAACATGGCCGGACGCAACAGCTTGATGGCCGGCAAATTGGCCATGCTGTTCGATGCCGGTGGCCGTTTCATCGAAGGTGGCCAGACTCTCGGAGTTGAAAACGTCACGGTCATCCCGTTCCCAGGTGCCGACACTAAGGGGAGTTTTGGATTTGGAGCCGGTGTAATCATCCCGAAGTCAAGTCCGGTTCCCGAACTGGCCATGCAATTCATCAAGGAGCAGTTGCTTGGCAAGATGGTTCAAACCGGAACTGTCAATGTTTACGGCAAGATGCCCGCGATCCTCGAGCATTACAACGGAGCCACAGCTCCCGAATGGCAGGTACTGAAGGCCATCGCCAACAAATCGGGCGCCATCCCCACCTATAAGGATTTCTCCCGGTTCCAGAAAGAGGCCCCACCGATTCTGCAGAATTACCTTGACGGGAAACTCTCACTGGAAGACGCCATCACGGCTCTCGACAAGCTCGTCGCATCTCTTGATAAGTCATTGATCTAACTGCAATTTTCATGGTGGACAACCGACGTGTTCGGTTGTCCACTGACTGTATTCGGAGGAACCGCTTGCCATGATTCACACCATGATGTCTCAGAAGGCCAAGGTTAAAGCCAGGATGGGCGTATTGTTCACTCTTCCTGGTTTTTTGTTCGTGTTCATATTCATGATTTTCCCCTTGGCCACTTCATTCTGGTATAGCTTCACCGATTATAATTTCGTTTATGACCTTACACCTGCATTCGTAGGATTGAAGAACTATATCGCCAGCTTCTCCGACCAGACGTTTCTGCTCACCATGAAGAACACCTTCGTGTTCGCATTCTTCTATTTCATGTCCACCATGTTGACCGCCCTGCTGTTCGCCTTGCTCATATTCTATTACAAAGGCAAGAGCGCTGTGTTCAAGACGTGCATTTTCATGCCGATTGTTGTGCCGCTCTCGTTGGCATCGATCCTGTTCAATTGGATATTCGCCGAAAACTTCGGCTTGTTGAATTTTATATTGGCTGATGTACTCAA
>CAZJAK010000177.1:0-1985 GCA_964543935.1 uncultured Spirochaetaceae bacterium | reverse complement strand
TGGTCCGCTGGTGATTGTTGCACAAGCGGGATCTCAGCAGGGAGTACTTGAGGGACAGGCTTTGATCGTCAGTGATCAGCCGGCCAACTACACGGATTCACGCTTCAATTACCTGACGGCCATACCGGGTAGTGTGGTCAGGTTTCGAATCTCGTACGGCCTCAGGGGGGCAGCGACGTTTTCTTCCGGCCTCTTTGATACCTCCTTTACTTTCACCTACAGTGGTGTCATCGATTTGACTGACGTGGTCTATTCTCCGCCACTGCTCGACGTTGCCCTCATCGGCCCGCCGATGGTGCCCGAGGACGCCGTCGTTTCGTACTCCGCTCTGGCTACATTCGAACCTGACATCCAGAGACTGGTTACCGCCGACTCGCAATGGTCGTGCTCCGATCCCGATGTCGCTTCATTTATCTCTCCCGGCAAACTGCAGATCGGTCCCGTTGAGCAGGATACCGAGTTGACGTTGTACGTTGCCTATACAGACCAGGGGATCGAGAAATCCGCGCAGAAAACCATTACGGTTGTCGACATCGAATCGTCCACAACGGATATCGGTTGGCCGATGTACCAGGCCAACGAGCGGCATGATGGTTACCTGCCTGTTGAATTGGAGGAAGGCGAGTTCACCCAGTTATGGCAAACGACGATCGGCGCCGGCACTGCCTTGAACCGCATCACTGCCGCCGCAGGGAAGGTGTTTACTTCCGGCAAAGGCAGACGGATCGATGTGGTCGACGGCCATACAGGTGTTGTGCTCTGGACAGAGTTATTGGGAAGCTATGGCCATGGATCCTTCCCGAGTTACGCGAACGGCATGGTCTATTTTCAAACCGGTAATCATGGCAATGACACCTGGCTGAGAGCATACGACGCCGAATCGGGCGAGCAGGTTTTCAAAGTGCCCCATTCGGCGCAGTGGGAAGATTACTACGCCCCCACCCTCTACGACGGCAAGGTATATATCAACGGCGGCTATTATGGCGGGGCATACTGCTTCGACGCCTATTCCGGTCATCGGGACTGGTTTATTGACTTGCCCCAATACGACGATTGGACTCCGGCCGTCGACGAACAGTATGCATATGCCTATCTGGGGGAACACTCGCCCGGCCTGTATGTCATCGATCGCCTGACCGGCAGCCTGGCATTCAAGATCCCGGATCCCGCTTTTGACTGGGACGGCTGGAGCATGAACCTGGCCCCGGTCATCGGCGGACGAGGCAACGTTCTGGCCATCCACGACGGTCGACTGGTCAACTTCGATGTCGGCAACCGGAGGATCGCCTACCAGATTGAACAACGGTTCACCGGTCAAGTATCGGTCGCCAAGGGCAGCGTTTATGCCATCAACGACGGCAACATCGATATTCGTGACGAAGCGACTGGAAATCTTCTTCATACCATCGATATCCCGGACAGTTTCTATGACGCCATGATTGTGACCGACTCACACATCATTGCCCGCTCGCAATCCAAGACCTATGCAATTGGGCTGGACACCATGCAGGTGGATTGGCAGTGTTCGTTGAGCGGATACATGGCCCTCAGTGATGACAGGCTGTATATCGCCGACAGCAGCGGCCGCCTGACCGCTGTTTCTGCCCCCACGGTCGTACCGGCAACCCCACCGGTCGCGGACGCCGGGGAAGATCAGGTAGTTGATGCAGGATCAGCCTGCACTGCTGTCGTGACGCTGAACGGTTCGGAATCTTCAGACGCCGATGGCGACGAGCTGACGTACCGTTGGTATTACGGAGGCCAGTTGTTTGATGAAGGTGCGGAGATCGAGGCCGAGCTTGGCTTGGGCGACCATTTGTTTACCTTGATCGTCAACGATGGCACATACGATTCTGAGCCGGACGATGTGTTCATAACGGTCAAGGATAATATGGAGCCTGTTGTCGTACCGGGAGCGATGCTGGAGATTTGGCCGCCGAATCACAAGTATCACGAATTCAACCTTTCCGACCTTGTGGTCAGCG
>CAZJAK010000176.1:0-2038 GCA_964543935.1 uncultured Spirochaetaceae bacterium | reverse complement strand
CCTCGCGGTTCTTATTCAGAAGGCTGAACCCTTGGCACGGTGGCCCGCCAATAACTACGTCGGCGGGAGGAATCTCCGTTTTCGGATCGTTGAGAATATCAACGATGTCGCCTGATACGCAATGATTTCCGAAATTCCTGCAATAGGTACGTACACAGGCATCGTCAAAATCATTGGCCCAAACAGAATCGAATGCGTGCCCGAACAATTTCGAGAAACCGAGTGTCATCCCTCCTGCGCCAGCGAACACATCGATTAGCCTGAACCGCTTGCGTTTCCTACCAAGAACGCCTTGGCTCCTCGCTTCATATACCCGTTCTTCTTCGCGGACAATCAAAGTTTTATCTTTTCTGATTTCGTAATTCACCTGCTGTCTTCTCTTTCTAGGGTTTGTCGCGCAATGCTTGTCACTTTGTCTTTGCGTCTAACGTCAGCGGTGACTTGCGGTGAACCCGCCCCGGGTTCACCGTACATGTCCACCGCCTTGTTAGCCCTCGTCGTCTCCTGATGATCGTTCTTCGCGGAGCTTCGCGTATTCCTTCAGGCCCAAGTGAACTTTGAAGACGGTCGCGGCATTATCCCACCCGGCTTCCGGATTCGTATATTTAAAGACCCAAGACTGCCCGCCATAACCACTACGACGTTCATAGCCAATGACCGAGTAGCTATAGAGGAGTTGAAGTGCTTGTTCAGGGGAGACACTGTTGGAAGCCGATTTCCGTTGCTCGTACTCATGGACAAAGTCCTTGCGGTGAAAAGTGATTGTACTCAGCGCCGAACAGGCCTGCAGCGCCTCTTCCCATGATGGCCAGTGCGCCAAGATTTCGTCGTCGAGCTCGGATTTCAGGTACGAGGAGTATGTTGCCCTGGCATTGGTGACATCAGGATTATCGAGGAGGAGGGGCTCGTCTTTTCGCTTCTTGGCTTCGGCAAGGACGGCATTCAGGAATCGGATAACGTCCCGTGGGCGCATGAACGTCCTGGACAAGATGTGGTTCCATTTGGACTGAGAACCTCGCATGAGACCCTCCGTACTGATCGTATCCCACGATGCATCCGCCCCAATCTTGGCGTGAATGCGCTCGTCAATGAGTTCGCGTAGCGAACCCGAAGTCCAATCGAGTATTAATGCTGACGTTTCGCTTATCTTGTTCTTGTCGGAGAAACTGATCTCATCCCAGAGGTCGGTTCGTAGGTAGACGACCGGTCGAAACGCGACAGGCTTGCCTTTCATCTGGCGCTGAAGGTCCCTCGTGGCAAGAACGAGACCCGTGATCATTCGTTCGCGATTGGCGTCCATCTGGGAAAGGCCCTGGTCTAGTTCATCGACTTGTATGTAGAGTGTGTTTTGACCGGATGTCTTAGCAATTTCCTCGGCTACCCCCAGCAATACGTCCGACAGGGCGTTTAGTTCTGATCCGAGTCCAAGATCCTTATCGCCGCGATTGAAGCTGATTCCTCCCAGTTTGCACCCAAGGACCGTGGGTTCGAACGATGCCGCGGAGAATCGGATTGAGGCAGGTTTCAGCAGGTCGCCGAGCGCAGGTGAAATACCGCCGTAGTTATCTTCTAGGAATCGCGAGAGTGACTTGCCGGGCCCCTCCTTGGGTTGACCGGCGCAGCGATACGCCAAGAGTGCGAGTTGAAGGGAAAGAAGATAACGCCATGAAGAGACATACGCTTCAATGTCGGTTGCCCCACGATCAATACGCGATGCGTGGATGTTCCACGGATACCCCTTCAGGCTGAGGGCTTGTGTGATTGACTTGTGTTGGCCTTCGGCGAAGTAACGCACGAGTGCAGTCTTGCCGGACCCCTTGCGTCCCAACACCACAAATACGCGCCCGTTCTGAATGGCTGCAGTTGCATCGGTGGTGACGAAATAGTCGAGTACTGCATCATCTTCGGCGGCAACATCTCCGAAAGAGTCAAGAGACCTCACGGTGTGTTTGTTGGTCATGTGCATTTGTCTTCCTTTGGGCTAACGGTCAGCTGAGCCGTGGCCCGCAGGGCCATCTGCTCCAGCTGTTTGTTCCCG
>CAZJAK010000175.1:0-2056 GCA_964543935.1 uncultured Spirochaetaceae bacterium | reverse complement strand
CCGAGATTGTCCGTGCCAAACATACTGCCAGCCGCTATGCCGCGATTGATTCGAACGTGCTCATCATTGGTGAGACAGGGACAGGTAAAGAGCTATGTGCTCAAAGCATCCACATGATGAGTCCTCGGGCACGGGAGGCTTTTGTCGCCATCAACTGTGCGGCACTGTCGGAGAGTTTGTTGGAGAGCGAGTTGTTCGGATATGTTGAAGGAGCCTTCACGGGAGCCTCCAAGGGTGGAAAGAAAGGACTCTTCGAAGTCGCCCACAACGGGACCATTTTCCTCGACGAGATATCGGAGATTCCCATGAGTCTGCAAGGCAAGCTGCTGCGGGTCATTCAAGAACGCGAAGTCATGCGGTTGGGACACGACCGGATATTACCCATTAACGTCCGCGTCATCTCGGCCACCAACAAAGAGTTGCGCGACTTGATCGCCCAAGGAAAATTTCGTGAAGACCTTTACTTCCGCCTGAATGTATTCAACATCCGCATCCCGCCGTTGCGTCAACGCCAGGATGACATTGTCTTGCTTGCCCGCCAGTTTCTTATCCAATTCTCTCAAGCTTATGGGAAAAACTTCACTGACCTGTCGGAACCAGCCAAAGCTCTGCTTCGTCAATACCGCTGGCCGGGAAACATTCGGGAACTGCGCAACATGAGTGAGCGCTTGGCAGCGCTCAGCATGAGCGACATCATCACCGAAGAAGAGGTCATGGAGCAGTTGAACGACCAGTACATCGACCAAAAACACCCTGTACTCGAAAGCCCACCTACTCCCGAGGGCCTGCTGGGCAACGCTCAGGAACGTCGATTCTTCGAAGAAGCGTTGCAACGTTGCTGCTACAACAAGACCAAAGCCGCCCGTATGCTCGGCATCAGCCGTGTCACGTTATGGCGCAAGTTGAAGGAGACCGGATTGACCAACTGAGAGGATCCCCAGTTTGCTTGGCATGGAACTTGCATGCTCAAATACTGAGACCATACCGGCAAAGGGGGATTCATCCATGGCCAAGATTATATTGATACCTTCCAACATCTCGGAGCCAGGCAAGGAATATTTACGGCAACATGGTTACACCATCAAGATGGGTAACGGCATCACCGAGGACCAATTGGTGGCGGACGTCGCCGGAGTTGACGCGATTCTGTCCCGTAACGAGAAAATCACCAAGCGGGTCCTGGATGCTGCCGACAAGTGCAAAGTCATCGGTAAACATGGGGTTGGACTCGACAACATCGATGTCAAGCATGCCGAGGAATTGGGTATCTGGGTAACCAACGGACCGTTGTCCAACACATTGGCAGTAGCCGAACGGACACTTGGATTCATCATCGATGCAGCCAAGCGGACTGTCCTCATGGACCGCTTGATGCGCTGTGGCGATTATGAAGCGCGAAACCGGGTCAAAGGCATGGACCTTGAAGGAAAGGTGCTCGGAATCATCGGGCTTGGCCGTATCGGTACCATGGTGGCGAAAAAGGCTTGTTATGGATTGGGAATGAAGGTCATCGGTTACGATCCCTACGTCCCAGCTGATCGTGTGGCGGCAGAAATAGAAGCCCAGGATGACGTGAACGATGTCTGGAGTAAAGCCGATATCGTCTCATTGCATTCACCTAGCACACCCGAGACAAAAGCGAGTATCGGTTTAGACCAATTCAGGTTGATGAAGCGCACAGCGATTTTCATCAACTGTGCCAGGGGCGAGATTGTAAGAGAGGCAGAATTGATCGAGGCTCTTCAGCAGGGCATCATCGCTGGAGCGGCATTGGATGTCTTCGAGAAAGAACCGCCTGCCAAGGATAACCCGTTGTTCACGATGGACAACGTCACAGTCTCCCCTCACAACGCTTCGTTGACCAACGAGACAACCGACAGGATGGGCATGCATGCCGCATTGGGCATCCATGAAATTCTCAGCGGGACGAAACCCAGTTGGCCCGCCAACCATCCTTCCCGCCCGCGTCAAATCGTGGAGTGAAGAACATGGCGAATGTATATGAGCGTCTGCTTGCTGATGTAAGCCTACCTGCGATGGTGCGAATCAGGCAGAC
>CAZJAK010000174.1:1356-2071 GCA_964543935.1 uncultured Spirochaetaceae bacterium | reverse complement strand
GCTCGAGCGTGGCAGCACCTTCTATGAAGAGAATATTTTCATTAATGATCCGGCCATCTCGGAGTCGACTCCGTTGGTCATCGGCGCCTATGGGCAGGGGGCGAACCCGATCCTGGACGGTGATGAGAACAACTCAGGCAATTCGTACAATTCACACGGCATAATGCTCGGTTACGAGGCTGCCACAGCGTCGATGAGTCATATCTCGATCCAGAATCTGGAGATCACCGACTTCTATAAAGGCGGGATTAGGAATAGCCAGAGCGGCCACCACAACCTCAACTTCCTGGACATCTATATCCACGATTGCGATGGAACGGGGTGGTGGATGTGGGGGGAGGGGACGCAGGGGCCCGACGACCTGGACATCTTGGTGGTGAACTGCGAGGTCGAACACTGCAGCACAGACCCAGGAGATGGATATAATGCACAGGGTGGGACCAAATGGTATGCCGGTGGATTGGAAGTCTACAACTTCTGCATCCACGACAATGGCCATGCCGGCGCGCGGTTCGTCACCCCCACGCCCTCAGGCGAAGGCGCCCCCATCACACAGGTCGCCAAGGGAGTCCTCTCCTATAACAACGATGCCTCGGGCCTCCAGTGCCGGACCAGCAATTCGCTCTTCGAGTACATCAAGAGCTACGATAATTATTCGCATGGTGTTCATATCGTCTTTGACACAACTACTTACTGGCTGCAATACAACATCACT
>CAZJAK010000174.1:0-1346 GCA_964543935.1 uncultured Spirochaetaceae bacterium | reverse complement strand
AGAGGTCGCCGAAAACGGTTACTGTGGCGTTTTTGTCGAGGGGGTCCTGCATGATGTATTGGTCGAAGACGTCTACTCGCACGACAATGGCACTGTCGGGATAGAGATCGACAGCTATTACTCAAGCCAATCGGGAACCCGCACCCAGAACGTCACCATCCAGGATTGCGTGGTCGACGACAACACTGGACGGGGCATTGAAGTTGACGACAAGAACGCAGCAGGATACTACGGGCTCGACTTCTACCTCCTGAACAATGAGATTACCAACAACGGCTCGGATGGCATCAATGTGTCCTACGTCCACGGAATCGACATTCTCGGCAACACCTTGTCCGGTAATGGTAACGACACCATAGTAGTAGACGCCAATACGACAAGTGATGTTGTCATCGGCTCAGCGACGCTCACCGCGCCAACTCTGGCTGCTGACGCGACATCCAGCAGCCAGATTAATCTGACCTGGAACGACGTCAGCGGCGAGACGTCCTACGAGATCGACCGCAAGATCGGTGCAGGAAGTTGGGTCGCCAACTATACGACGGCTGCGGCCAACGCCACCAGCTATAACGACACCGGCCTAAGCGCCAGCACGACGTATTACTATCGCATCCGGGCGACCAACGGCTCGGGTGATTCGGTGAACAGCAACGAGGCCTACGACACGACGCAGTCCGGCGACATCCTGCTTTCAGAGGATTTCTGCGACGGTTGGACCGCACCTACTGGAATCTGGACGGTATCGAACGGCCAGTACCTGCAAAGCTCCACCGGCGCGAGCCGCTACGTGTCCTATTACGCCAACGGCACTTCGTGGACCGATTACACCTACTCGGCCGACGTGAATAGCGCCTACAACGCCGGAATCATCTTCCGCGCCGACAGCAACATGCAGAATTATTATGTGTTTCGATTCTACAATTCGTCGACAGTGCAATTTGGCAAGCTCACCGGCGGCACTACTTGGACCGTAATAGAGTCGTTCACCTATGCCAACACCTTAGGCCAGACCTACACGATGAGTGCGGAGTTGGATGGTACGACCATCAACTTGAAGATCAATTCGACAAACTTCGATCCGGTGACCGACTCGAGCTTCTCCACCGGCACCGTGGGCCTGTACGCCTGGAACACGGCCGGAACCTACGACAACGTGCTGGTGACCGGTGAGACATCGGAGCCGGAGCTCGACGAGGATTTCGGCGACGGTTGGACCGCACCTACCGGAACCTGGACGGTATCGAACGGCCAGTACGTGCAAAGTTCCACGGGGGCCACCCGCTACGTGTCTTATTACGCCAACGGCACTTCGTGGACCGATTACACCTACTCGGCCGACGTGAATA
>CAZJAK010000173.1:0-2073 GCA_964543935.1 uncultured Spirochaetaceae bacterium | reverse complement strand
AGTGACCTCATTGCCAACACCCGGCTCGAATAATCCGGTTAATGTTCTGTACACCGCGACGGTCGGCAGTGGGTTCATCCTCTCAACGACCGTGAATCAGTTGGCCGGTGGAACTCTTGACCAAGACTGGGACAACATCGCTTCCAACACGACCTGCGGCTTTCGCATCACAAATAGCGCTTACCCGGGCAACTGGGCTGACTTCACCCTTTCAAACCAGGCTTGGAACAACTTCACGGCGAACATCACAGCTACGACTCGATCTGCGTTTGGGCCTCTAAAAGATACATCCCTGCCAAGCGGTTCTACGATGACGTTTGAGGCTTACAACAGCTTAACGACCAGCGCAGTTGAGGGCCAACGAGAAGTTCTTGGTACCAACATCGGCTTCACGTTGAATTCGGCAACCTTTACATCAACGGTGGTGACCACGTTCACGTACTCAGGGAGCTTCACGAACCTCTATACTGGTTCGCTGACGAGCGGAAGTCAGTTCACCGCAACGGCAAGTGGTTCGCAGTTTGTTTTGACGAATCAAACCCTAGTCAATAGCCTGACCATCCACAATGTGCATTCCTCCAACCAAGGAGGCGACGTAAAGTTTGCCGGTGAAAACAGCGCGTATCCCGGTCTGTACTTGACCATGACCCCATGGAACTCGGCCGGTGGCTACCTCATGGGTGAGAACGTCACTCGCTACTTCGCTGGAATCGGTGGAAATGCCGGCGGCACCTTGGCGGGAGGCGTGATCAACCCTGGTACGACTTGGACCTGGTACGTTTATGACAGTAGCGATGCCGGTACCGACGGTGTAGCTGATATGGGTGTCGAGAACGTCAGCTTCTCGCTTACAGGAACTACTTTCTCAGCCACCTACGATTCCGCGACGATGCCTGGTCCCTTCAATGCAGGCGGTGCCTTGGGTTCACCGGACAATGCAACGGTAACGCTCCCGTCTGTCGGAACGGCCTTCATCATGGGGACTTCGGTAGTCTTCCACGGTACGGCTACACAAGCCAACACCGCCTCGGTAGCGTCCGAATTACGCGTGAGAATCCGCAACTCGTCCTATCCAACCCTGTCTCTAGACTTCCAGCCCACAGCGGCAAACTTTGCCGGTGGCGTGGTCAATGTCAGTGACTTCCAGATCACGACACCTTCCCAACGTGAAGTCTATTTCAACCGGCAGCAGAACACCCTCCGAGGAATGACAATGCCATCTGGGTCGTCCTTCACGGCAGAGTTCTGGGATAATAATGACAATGGCGCCGGAGCCGATGCCACCTGGTCGAACGTACGCATTCGCTTCCAAGCAGGACCGGCCGCCGGTAGCGGCGCAGCACCGTCCACCTTTACGGACTTGGGAACAGTCACCAATGCAAACTCCAGCTTTGCAACGGCCTTGAATGCCACGTCTCCGGCCATCGCACCGGGTGATGTTCAGTGGTTCAAGTTGACCGTACCCACGGTCGTTGATGGGGCTGTTGGCACTTACCTCAACCTGTGGGCATCCTCTGCGGGCGCGAATTCGGTAACGGATTCGGTCATCAGCCTGTATGACAATTCGGGTCGCCACCTCGCCTTCGACGACGACAGCAGCGGCGGCTTGTTCAGCATGCTGACCTTCGGCGCTCCCGGAGCGGCCACTCCATGGTCGGTAAACCAATTCGTGGGTGAAGAAGCCTTCAGCGGCAAGGACGGTCACGGGCTTGACGCTGGTACCTACTGGATCGCGGTAGCTCCCTACCATGCCGGCGGGACTTTTGCGGATGCATTCGCCGTCACGAGTGGCTCGAACGCCTCCTTCGCGGGGGGTGTGAAGCTGAACGTGATTAGTAACTTGCCTTCGCCAATAATGGCAAGCCAGTCGGTAACGGGTTCGCTTATGTTGAACGACACCACAACGTTTGGCTCGTCGCTTGAGCGATACATCCACTACACAGTTCGCCAAGATGGACAGGTCGTGGCAGGTGGCATGGTGACCGCCGAAGGTCAAAACACACCGTTCAACGTCACGATTCCGAGCAACATCTCCGGCACTGTCGAAATCACGTGGGACGGCTCTTCGTTCTT
>CAZJAK010000172.1:0-2099 GCA_964543935.1 uncultured Spirochaetaceae bacterium | reverse complement strand
TTCATGGACGGCACGGTGGCTGACATCACCTCTGCCGCCCGCTCCCTTGCTCTGCACGGAACCACCACCTGCCTTCCGACCACCTTGACCAGCTCGGATGACGACCTGTTCTTGTTCTTGGAGAATTTCAAACATGCCCGGCATGCTCAAGGAGCAGAGATCATCGCCAAGATGCCTGGTGTCCATCTGGAAGGACCCTATTTCGATATGGTCGAGAAGGGAGCCCAAGACCCTCGCTACATCCGCACACCTGACAAAGCCCATTACATGAAAGTAATGAAAGCGGCCGACGGCGCCATCAAACGCTGGTCGGTCGCGCCCGAGCTTGACGGGGCCATGCAGATGATCGAAACCCTCTCACAGCAGGGGGTGCTCATCTCCGGTGCCCATACCGCCGCGACCTATGCCGACATCGCCAAAGCTTATGAGCGGGGCATGAAGCAACTGACCCACTTCTATTCGGGCATGTCGGCCCTTACCCGCCGAGGTGGATTCAGGGTGCTCGGAACAATAGAAAGCGGGTATTTGATCGATGATCTGTATGTCGAGCTGATCAGCGACGGCATGCACCTGCCACCGGAATTGCTCCAGTTGATCTTCAAATGCAAGCGCCACGACCGCATCACGGTCTGCTCGGACAGCATGCGCGGAGCGGGCCTGAGCGACGGACCGTCGATTTTAGGCCCGAAAGCCAACGGTACGGCCGTCATCATCGAGGACGGCATTGCCAAGATGCCCGACCGGACCTGCTTCGCCGGCAGCGTCGCCACCGGCGACCGCTTGGCCAGGACGCTGCACAAGATCGTCGGCTTGACTATGGACGAGGTCGGCCGGATCGCCTGCCTGCAACCGGCCAAGTTGATCGGCATGGACGACCACATCGGCTCGATCGCAGTTGGCAAGAGAGCCGACTTGATCATCTGCGATGACAACATCACCATCACGAGTGTCTTTGTCGATGGTAAGAAAGTGTAAGGATACCTGAGCTTTAGGTATCGTTCGATGTTCAGACGAACGGTATGGCCAAGCGGTCCAACATGGCCGTGAAGGCTTTGTGGGCTTTCTTGAACAGCTCTTCCCCTGAGAATCCCCGGTTGGCGCCAGCATAGGCCAAATGGGGTTCGAGCGAGAGCACCAAGTCCCGTTCGCGCAAGGCATCCATGATCAGGTCGAGTTCGGCATCGCCCTCCCCTGGGATCACGCGGCCTTTCATGCCGAACTTGGCGTCCTTGACATGCAGGTACTCTATGTAAGGTTTTAGAAGCGGCAGGCAATCGCGGTACGGACGTTCCCCTGAGCCGACACAGGCCCCGGCATCGAACGCACAGCGCAAGTGGTCGTCATGCACGGCATCAAAGATGCCTACAGCCTCACGGGCTGTGCCTCCCACCGTGCCATGCCCCCCTTCCATGACCAGTGTCACTCCTGCCCTTTTGGAGATGTCGGTCATTCGGACCAGTTTCTCCACACACAATTGAAAGGCTTCATCGTGGGCCAAACCCTCTTCATTGAAGAACGAGAAGATCCTGATGTAGGGGCAACCCAAGACATGGGCGATCTCTGCCGCTTGCTGGACTTGCTCGAGTACGGGTGCCATCGCCATCGTCACCGGTTGTTTGCCGATGGAGGAGGACACACACGTGACGCCGATGCCACGGTCGTCGGCTTGTTGCCGTACGGCCGCAAGTGTCGTGCGGGGTAATTCCAACACCGCCACATCATCGACGGTGCGCACCTCCATGAACCGCAATCCCAATTCCTGCATGACCCTGAATTGATCGTTCAATGCAGGAGCTATCTCGTCGGCAAAACAACTGATTCTCACGGGGGAGCTCCTCTGTCCAGCGCACAAGCTGCCTGTTTTTTGGCAGGCAGCCTGAGCACTGGGTTTCCTTCACAGCGACGAGTTCCACTGTTCGACAGGAATGCGGACAATCTCGTCCGTGTCCGCCGATGCATGGATGGCGTCGCAGACCGTGGTGAGGTTGCGGGTGAATTCTAGCGGAACGGCATACTGACACTGGCCCCGGATCACCTCGGCGATATGGGAGTAGATTGCATACCTGTCGCCATTGTACTGACCTGGTAACGGATAGGTT
>CAZJAK010000171.1:601-2113 GCA_964543935.1 uncultured Spirochaetaceae bacterium | reverse complement strand
ATGAGCATGGAGGCAAGCTGGGGAGATCCACGTGCACGAGAGGCGTATGGGTATTGGAAGCGTTGGGTGGAAAACAAGTATTGGTACCCGGACATGCGTAGCCGCCGCTGGGCGGAAGGACTCACAATCCTGCTTAATGGCGAAGCCGGCATGTATTTCTTGGGTACCTATGGCGTACCAATGCTGAAGCAAGCTGGTTGGAAGCTGGGTGAGGATTTCGATGCTTTCCTCTTCCCGCAAGAAAACAAGGCCTTCCCGCGCACCCTCATCGGACCGTTCGATACTTGGAGCAAAGCTGCCAAAGCTCCCCACCCGGAAGAAGCCGATCGTTTGTTGGCTTTCCTGGCCTCCAAAGATGCTCAGACGATGCGGGCTGTCTATCATGGTGGCATGGCTTGCAACAAGAACGTGACTGAGTACGATTCGATTGGCATGATGATCAGGGATGCTATGAATGCTGGTGCTGGATTCAATCAAGTCATCGGTAATGCCCTTCCCGCTATCGGAGTCGAGTTGATCAACAAGGGCGCTTGCCCAGATTTTTATGACAATCCCGATATCGAAGCGTTCATAGCCAAATGCGAGGAAGCCAGGAAACGGTTTCTGAGCGGGAAATAATCAGTTCATGAACCTTATCTGAAGATACCGCATGGCAATCCTCTTGGATGCCATGCGGTGCTTCGCACATTGGGAGAGAGATTGGTGATGAGAGTGTACATAAGCGTTGACTTGGAAGGTCTGGCCTGTATTGTGCGTCCGGAACAGACTTCAGTTGCTGCCAGTGCCCCGGATATCGCCACCTATCGGCAAAGTTGCATCCGTATGACTGCTGAAGTCAATGCCGCCATCACAGGTGCCCGGTCAGGTGGGGCCACCAAGATAGTAGTGAATGAAGGCCATGGTTCGATGGTGAACCTCGTGATGGATGATTTGCCTGAGGATGTCGAGTGCATCATCGGGACTCCCAAACCATACGGTATGATGCAGGGTTGTGAACAAGGCTTCGATTGCGCTTTTTTCATCGGATACCATGCAGCATCCGGTACCAAAGCAGCCGTATTGGAACATACCTCCAATGACCGGGTCTTGGACCTGAGGCTCGACGGCATCCGGGTTGGTGAATTGGGGATGAATGCCGCATTGGCCGGTCAACATGCCATTCCGGTCGTATTGGCAACCGGTGACGAGGCTTTGGTCGGAGAGGCAAAGTCAACCATAAGCGGTATTGAGACGGTAATGGGCAAATATGGAATCTCACGCCATGCCGCCAGGTGCTTGCACCCCGCTGTCGTTAACCGGATGATCGAGCAAAGCGCCCAGCGGGCGATGGACCTCGTCAGGAACAATTCCATCACTCCGTACCGGGTTCACCGGCCCGTGCAACTGGAGATCCAGTTCCATCGGGCTTCCCATGCCGACATGGCTGAATTGATACCGGGTGCTTTCCGGATTGACGGAAGGACCGTTGCGTGGTCTGGACCGGACATGCTTGAAACCTATCGAGCGTATCGG
>CAZJAK010000171.1:0-591 GCA_964543935.1 uncultured Spirochaetaceae bacterium | reverse complement strand
AGGAGCAGTGTAATGAACATGCCGTACAGGGAAGACCCCATGTTCACCCTGATTCGAAACGCCAACATCTTCATCCCTAACCCAATTGGCATCAACGATGTGCTTCTATGCGGCCAATGCATTGTCGTCATCGAACCTTCGCTTTCACAGATGGTACACCATATGCCTGGAGTGAAGGTCATCGACGCGACCGGCTTGACCATGATCCCGGGGTTGATTGACCAACATGTTCATGTTACCGGTGGTGGCGGAGAAAACGGATTCACTTCAAGAATTCATGAATTGCCAGCCTCAGCATATTTCCATGCCGGAATCACCACGGTGGTTGGCTTGTTGGGAACCGATAATTCAAGCAAAAGCGTCGCACAGCTGGTTGCTGTAGTGAAAGGGTTGAATGGTAACGGTCTCACTGCATTTTGCTTGACCGGGTCGTATCGCTACCCTTCAGTCACCTTGACCAGTTCGGTCGAGAGTGACATCGTGTTTATCTCAGAGATTATCGGGGTGAAGCTCGCAGTCGCTGATCATCGTTCTTCCTATCCAGATGTGATAGATATCATGCGGTTGGGGTCCTGTGCCAGACGCGCCGGT
>CAZJAK010000170.1:0-2159 GCA_964543935.1 uncultured Spirochaetaceae bacterium | reverse complement strand
ATTTAAGAAGCCTATGGTAAAAGAAAAAGCCTTGCAAGTTGTTATCTTACAAGGCCTTGGTTGGTACCCCGAACGCGATTCGAACGCGTGACCCCTTCCTTAGGAGAAAAGAAAGGCTTTAAACATAAAGAGTTACGGTTTTGAGTAAATGGTAACGCTGCATATGTTTGCGTTCAGCTTCCTGATCCCCCTGAGTACCCATTGGGACATCGTTTTGGTATCACTTTTTTCTTGATGCACCGAAACAAGCGTTTGGTCGTGCCGTTTTGCCAAACGGGTCAAGCGTCCCCCGTCGGTAGCTCATGGTCTCGGTTGGGCATGGTTAACTTGCCCGTCGACCGCCGCTTCGCCCGTTTTCCCGACCCCGCCAGGTTCCCCGCTGTACCGTTTTCTCCAGGTCTCCGGTTTTTCTTTGCCGTCGCCGACCGAGACGGTTACCCTGGAGTCTGGTCTGGAAAAGCATGAAATTGTCATATGACAATGAGGCAAGTGTGCTGCCCTGTCTCTCCCCGCAAGGCATGACATGGATTTTCAGGATCGAAGCAAACCGGAAGGCTGCAGCGGAATATTTCGGATGCAGGCTTGGAACAACATGGGTCGTGGTGATTTGACGTCATGCTTGGGTGACATGTCCCAAGCATATGGATTGTTGACCTTCTCTCTGTCACACCGACGATATGGCATTTCCGAATTTCCTTGATAATAACCATCTACCACACCTATGATGGGTCCATGGGCCTTCATATGCCGGGATATCCATTATGATACAAAGCATCGATGGCGAACTAGTGTCGCTGCTCATCGTCTGTTCCATCTTCATCGACCTGGTCGCAGTGAAAAATTCCACGGAATCGAAACGGGACCGGTATTTCCGGCAAGCGACCGCTGTGAGCATCGTCTCGATCTGCATCGGCATCGCGATGTCGGTCGTCACGCACCTGCAGGATCAGCCAGCCCTGGGGGGGGTCGCCACAGCCGTCAGGTCCCTCCACGCCGTGACGTTCCCCCTCATGGTGTTCCTGTGGTCCCACTTCATCCTGTTCAGCCTCCGGATCGCCGAGGTGTGGTACCGCCGGATCACCCGGGGTACGGTCGTACTGCTCCTTGCATTTGCGGCCATCGTTGCCGCCGACTTGTTTGTGAAGCGCTGGTTCGTGTACGACAGCTCGAACAGGATCCAGGCGGGACTCGGATCCGTGCTGATCGCCGTCCTGTGCGGTTCATATTCATTGGTGGTCTCCATCGCTATCGTGGCGAGCCTGCACAAGACCGCCAAGGACAAGTATCTTTCGATGCTCGCATTCCCGGTCATGTACTCGCTGTCGGTTTTCGTGTACCTGGCATTCGGGCGCCACCAGAGCTTCACGATCACGCAAGGCATCACGGTGTTCTCGATATTCCTTGTCGTCCAGAACAGGAGGCTCAGGTACGATCCGCTCACAGGCCTGCCGATGAGGAAACGGCTCTTGGCCCGGCTCGAGAGGATCTCCAAACGGCAGGCACAATCGGCCGTGGTGTTGCTCGACATCATGAACTTCAAAGGGCTGGTGAAAAAAATGGGGCACGAGGCGGGGGACCGGCTGCTACAGGAGTTCGCCCTGTACCTTGCCTCCGACCGGTACCTGCACCCGGCATACCGTTTCTTCGGTGACCAATTCGTCCTCGTCCTGAGGGATTGCGACCGCGACCGTTTGTCGAGGACCATCGACAAGATCAAGACCAGGATGATGCAACCGTGGGAAACCGGTTCGATCAGTTGCACCATGAAGTTGCATCTTGCCGCCGTGTTCTTTCCGACCCAAGTGCAGAACCCCCAAGATGTCCTACATGTGCTCTCTTTGGCCATGTCGGAGGCGAAACGCACCAAGTCCGGCAAGCTGGTGGTGTTCGACGAGGAAATGTTGCTGCGCAAGGAAAAACTTGAGGCCATGCGTGAAATGCTGCATGAAAACTTGGCCGCGAACTCCCTTGTCGTGCATTACCAGCCGATATTCGAGTTGCCGTCGATGAGGATGGCCAAGGCCGAAGCGCTAGTCAGGATGGTGGATCGCGAGGGGAACTTGGTGCCTCCCGGCGATTTCATACCCATGGCGGAGGAAACGGGAATCATCGTGGCGTTGACGGAACAAGTCGTCTACAAGGTTGGCGGGTTCCTGGCC
>CAZJAK010000169.1:0-2282 GCA_964543935.1 uncultured Spirochaetaceae bacterium | reverse complement strand
CTGGCAAAGTACCCGACCAACATCAAGCCTTCGAGACCGAGGTTCGTCACCCCGCTTCGTTCACTGTAGAGGCCGCCCAAGGCAGTCATCAGCAGCGGAATGGTATATGCGATCGCATAGGGCATGATCAACCCGATCAGGTGGTTGGTGGAGAGCAGTGCAAGCAATACCAAGCCGACCACCACATATATACCCCAAGCCAACGGGCTGGAAAACATGCTGCGTTCTTGCACGGTGTTACGCATGGTCGACCTCCTCATCATTGCCCCGGGCTTTTTCCGCAAGCCTTTTTTTCTTTCGCTTTCCCATCGAATCCCAGAAGCGGCTGAACAGTACGCTTGTGGCGGTGAAATAGATGATCGTCGCGATAATGGTATCCGCAATCTCAGGCGGTACATCGGTCATCGCGTTCATGAAACCCTTGCCCGATTGCAGCATCCCGAAGAACAAGGATGAGAGCAACACCCCGATCGGGTTGCTCGCCCCAAGCAAGGCAACCGCAATACCGTCGAAACCCATCGCCGGCATCACGCCGATCTGTATGTTCCGTGAATACCCGGTATAGAAGGTCATGCCTGCCAAACCGGCCAGGCCGCCGGCAATCATCATGGAGATGATCACATTGCGGTTGACCCTGATACCTGCATACTCGGCACAAAAACGGTTGGAACCGACCGCCTTCAACTCAAAACCCAAGGTCGTCTTGTCCAGGATGTACTTGATGACGAAGACCGCGGCAACCGAAACGAAGATGCCAAGGTTGATATACCCACCACCGAACAAATTCGTCAACCAAGGGGAGCGCAAGGTTTGCTCGATCGCGATGGACTTCGACTCAGTCTCCAAAGACGGTCCTTTCAAATATGCGGGGACGAAGTAATAGATCGACCAGTAGGCGATCCAGTTCATCATGATAGTGGCCACAACCTCATGCACATTGAACTTTGCCTTCAAAAACCCGGGGATGACGCCCCACAATGCTCCACCGAGGAAAGCACAGAAAATGATGACCGCAAGGTAGATCGGGCGGGGAAGGAACACGTAGTGGGCGACCAAGGTCGCACACAACCCTCCTACCAGCATTTGTCCAGCCGCACCGATGTTGAACAATCCTGTCTTGAACGCAAATGCAACCGAGAGTCCGACCAACATCAATGTGATGGCGGTCGCAATGGTGTTGCCGACACGCTCCATGTTCATCAATCCACCGCGGAACAGGTAGTAGAAACCCTCAAACGGATTGCTTCCGATCGAAAGCATCAAGATTCCACCGGCGATCAGACCCAGAATCACTGCCGAAACGGCAATCAGGAAGGCATTGCTCTTTACTTTCATCGTGCGGCCTCCTTGCTCTTCACTCCAGCCATCATGAGACCGACTTCCTCTTCATTCGTCCGCTTGGTTTCCACCACATCGATAAGTTCGCCACTGTTCATGACCGCGATCCTGTCGGAAAGATTGAATATCTCATCCAACTCGAAGGATACCAAGAGGACCGCTTTCCCCTTGTCCCGATGTTCGACCAACCGTTTGTGGATATATTCGATCGCCCCTACATCAAGCCCGCGTGTCGGCTGCACCGCAATGATCAAATCCGGCTCGAGCGCCATCTCACGACCGACAATCGCCTTCTGTTGGTTCCCTCCGCTGAGCTTTCCGGCGTGGGAGAGGATGCCTTCACCTGAACGCACGTCGAACGCATCGCAGATGTCCTGTGCATGCTTGTCGATGATATCCTGTTTCAATATGCCGTTCTTGCTGAATGGTTGGCGGTAGTACTCTTTGATGACCATGTTGGAACTGAGCGACGAGTTCATTACCAGACCTCGCTTCTGCCGGTCTTCGGGGATGTGCCCGAGACCTGCTTCGTTACGTTCCCGTATGGAAGCGTGGGTAATCTCCTTGCCGTTGATCAAAATGGCACCGGAAACAATCGGACGCAAGCCGGTGATGGCCTCGACCAGCTCGGACTGCCCGTTCCCATCGACGCCCGCGATACCGACAATCTCACCTGCACGGACCGCCAAGGAAAAGTGCTTGACTGCCGGGACCCGCTTGATGTTCAACACATTCAGGTCACGCACCTCAAGTACCGGTTCGCCGGCTGTCCGCTCTTCCTTGGCTACCTTGAAGTTGACCGGTCGGCCGACCATCATTGCCGCCATCTTCGCTTGGGAGGTGGAAGCGACATCCACCGTCCCAACCATCTTCCCTCGGCGGATGATCGTGCAGCGGTTCGCAACTGCCTTGATTTCATCCAGCTTGTGGGTAATCAGAAGCAC
>CAZJAK010000168.1:0-2290 GCA_964543935.1 uncultured Spirochaetaceae bacterium | reverse complement strand
CGAACTCGTACAACTCTTCACGCTGCAACGCCCATGCACTGCCAGGAGTTGGCAAAAGGTCGCATTTCGTGGGAATTCCGCTCACGGCTCTCAGCTTCGCCGCGATTGCCTCAAGCGTACCGCCTTCATGCGCCAATCGGCGAGACTCCAGGCGATGAAACATTGCGTGCAGCCGGAAGAGCATGTCTGGCTCCCAAAGCCCCTCCGCTGCCGACACCTGAAACACGATATGGTCGAGATCGTATATGCTGACATCCTCGACTCGTGTCGCTGAAACCGTCGCGGCTTCCGCAATGATCTCTCTGGTTCTACGCTTCAGCTCGGTGAAATCAGGCGATAGTGCTGCGAACTTCAGCGTTTGCGCAAAGAGTATCGGGGCCTTACTGAGGTGCAACTTGGGAATAACGACAAAGCGATCTCTGGGGATACCGTGTGCCGTACTAAGCTCAACCCACTGCTGCGGTTGTGTCTCCGGCGTAACGGTATGCGTCAGGAGGCCACAGATCAGGCTCTCGGTGTCGTTCCTTGCCAGCAACGACGCGATGATCTTGATGCCGCCGTCGCTGTCACCGCCTGCATCCGAGAAATCCCGATCAAACAAGAAGAGCGTGCGTTGCGCTCTACTGTCCTGGAGTAGCTGGTCCTTCTGTGCTTCCCACTGGGTCGGTGACAGACAGACCAATTTCTCTCTTGGAATGAGCTGGCTCAAGATGGAGACATCAGCCACATCGTCGGTTTCGTTGCCGTCATGCCGCCGAGCCGCAACAACCACGGCCTTGCCCCTCTCCGACTGGACCTGCGGATCAAGCCGTCCCCATATCTCCCGAATCTTCGCGGTCAGGACATCTCGATCATCCGGAATCGAATCGCCAAGCTCGGGGAACTCCGTCAGCAGTAATGTCGCATCCAGACCAAGGGCACCGGCTATTACATCCTCAACCGACACATTCTCATCATTGGCGTCATCTACGTACACAACTCGAGCCACGACAAGAGAATCAAGAATACTCGACACAGACGCTCGCGCTTGTGTTATGTCCTGATCATTCATGGAGCGCACCCCGCAGGTCGATCTGGAATTTGAAAAGCCGCTTCCGGCGATTGCGTTCAGGAACAAGCCCGATGCTGCAGCCCTCCGAATCCAGTAGCTGCTTTACGATGAACAGGCCGAGACCACGCCCTTGTCCCTTGGCCTTCACAGACACAAATGGCTCGAAGAGAGCATGCTCAACGCTGGGGTCAATGCCGCTGCCGTCGTCACAAACGCGAACGAATGGCCGTGAGATTTCCAGCGTGATGGTCCCACTGGCGAGCCGCCCCTGCGCAATATCCTCTTTGAGCCAGTACTCGCTGTTGAGAACCAGATTGTCGATTATTTGGGTCAACTTGCCCCTGTTCATTCGCACAACGAATGTCACAGGTTCCACGCACGACACAACCATGCTGATCTTGTTCTTGCCGAGCCTTTCGCGGTAGAACGCGACCAATTCATTGGCAAACTCACCGACATCAATGTCATGCCGCTGTTCACGCACGTAGCGCAGGGATGGCGACAGGAATGACATCTGCTTGCGTAGAGCCATGACCGACGATTGCACATACTCCACAAACACAAGGATCGGTCGGTCGTTGATGCCTTTGTTGCGAAGCACCGTTTGCGCCGACTTCGTTCGCTTCGCTAGCTGATCGGCAACATTGTACACCTCGTGCGACAGCGCCTCGGCAGTCAATCCGAGTGCGACAGTTTCATACATGTCGTCCATCTGTCGGCGCAATCCGTCAACGCGATCTTCCAACACCTGGCCCATCCCTCGTAGCGACCCGAGTTCCTCGAGATACGTGGACAAACGGCCAATCACGTCCTTGGCTTCGACGAGCAGTGGTTCCAAGTCTGAAAGCGCCTCGGTCAGCTTTTCACGCAAGTCTGGCGTTATCTCCTTGGCAGACCGGAGTCTGGTTATAACCGCCTTCGACGCGGATGCGCTGGCACCGAGCCTTGCTTTGAAGACATCCAAGCTCTTCTGGTGCTGCGGAGCCTCAGCAAGGCCTCTCTTAATCGCTTGCGAAATGTCTTCGACGGTCCTTCGTGAATCGACGTGCGCGAGCGCCTCGGTTCGCAGTTTTCGGAAATCGACCCATGAGCGACCGAAGAAGTTATGTGCATTCCTTGTGAATGCCACGAACTCCTGCAACAGCGTGTAGAAGTTCCTGTAATACGGTGAGTCTTTGAAGCCCTCGCGGTCTGTGGTCTCCTCAATATCCATGTTAGCGCGAGCAGATAGGGCGATGT
>CAZJAK010000167.1:453-2301 GCA_964543935.1 uncultured Spirochaetaceae bacterium | reverse complement strand
CCGGTTACTTCTACAACACCGACATCCTGTCGGCCCACGGCATCGACTTTGAGACATTGGACAGCTACGAGGCTATTTACAATGCATGCGTAAAACTGAAAGCCGAAGGGGTCAAGCGCCCGTTCTTCTATCGCATCCATGTCGACTATCTCAACTATGCCTTGACAGCCGAGGGCGTCCAGTATTTCAACAACGACAACGGCAAGGCCGGTGTGCCCACAGCAAGCTACTTCAATGAAGGCAAGTGTTACGAAGCCACCCTTGGATTCTTCACCTTCCTCAAGAAAATGGCTCAAGAGGATCTGCTGGTGGACATTCAGATCAACAACACCGATTCCCGCAACATGTTCGGCCAAGGCGAAATCGCCATCATGGGTGGCTATTCCTCCGGCATCGACCCGACCATCAAGGTGATGAAGCCGGGCATCAACTTCGCATACCGCCCATCCCCGACCGTGTTCGCCAAGACTCAGTCGGCCGGCCAAGCCCCTGGCGGTGCTTGCTTGTTCGTATGCGATGTCGACGATGCGTGGAAAGAGTATGGCTCGTGGCAGTTCTTGAAGTTCTTCATGCAGGACGAATGGACGAGCAAATTCGCCATGGCTTCCGGTTACATCCCGATCACTACCACTGGCGCAAAGGTTCCCGCCTACGCTGAGTACATCAAGAATGTCAACCCGTCGGCCCAGGCCGTCATCGACGCTCAGAACGCCACCCCGGTAGGAGTCGGTTATGCCTTGTTGCCCTACTCCTCCGACTACAGCACGGCGTTCAACAACATCTTCAAGAAGCTGGTGACCACAGCCGATTACACTGCCAAGCAAGCGACCGAGGATCTTTACAAAGAGACCAAGGATGCCATCGAGATGTACTTCCTCTCACAGGGAAAAGTGCTCTGATCGTAGGAAATCGACTTTCATGAAACGGGCCATTGTGGGATGTTCTCGCACAATGGCCCGTTCGTTTTCCTACCACTGGCTTGGATCAGATTTTCCCGGTAAAACTGAAGGCAACAAGCTTCCAGGTTCCCTTCTCGTAGGAAAATACTGTGACCGAGGCGTTGGCGACCCGCAGGGAGCTGATTTCTATATGGGTCTTGAACACATAATTGAACATCTGGTGGACAGTCCCTTCATGACAGAAGATTGCGACATTCTCGAGCGGCTCCAACACTTCGAGCCCACGGATGAATTCGAACACGCGCTGGCTCATCGCCTTCTGGTCCTCCCCCCCGTAAGCCGAGAAATCTTGCTTGAGGTTGTCGGCGATGAATTTCTCGCCATAGCGTTCGATGCACACCGTGTGGGGAAGGCCGCTTATGTGACCGACATCGATCTCCCTGATTTTACTGCTCAACTCGGGCAGGCATCCCTCGATCGCATCCTGAGCGGTCTGGACAGCTCGGGGAAGATCGCTGCTGATGATTTTGTCAAATGTGATGGGAGCGAGATAGGGAGCGAGGCTGCGCGCTTGCTCGTGTCCGAGTTGCGAAAGCGGGACTTGGGCCCACCCCGCCATTTCGCGCCTTTGGTTGGCCACGCTCTGCCCATGTCTGATGAAGTATGCTTTCATGATTGTTCCTTCTGCCATCATGATAACACATATACAGAACATGGTCATTATCAGGCAGAGTTTGTCAATTTTTGATATATTTTATTGACTGTGAAGCATACTGAAATTACAATCAGTTGTGCGTTCAGGAAGGATGGCACTTCAGATGAAAATGAAAAGGATCCAAGAAGAAAAGAAGTTTTTCTTATCGAAAAAACATGTGACCAACATCGAGTTGTGCGAACACTTCGGTGTATCGATAGAAACGATCCGTCGCGATCTCAATGCACTTGAAGA
>CAZJAK010000167.1:0-443 GCA_964543935.1 uncultured Spirochaetaceae bacterium | reverse complement strand
ATCCGCAAGGTGTATGGCGGGGCCTGCATTGTCGAGAATTCCCAAGTCCCCCTCCCCATAGACGAGTGGGCCGTCAGGATGAACAAATACCCGGCCTCAAAACAATCGATGGCGAAAGAAGCAGCCCGGCTGATTCCTGACGGGAGCACGGTGTTCCTCGATTCGGGAACCACGCTGTATCATGTCGCCTCTTTCCTGAACGGCAAAAAAGGGATCACCGTCCTGACCAACTCGATCCGGATGGTGGAAAAACTCGGCATGAACAAAGACTTCCATGTCTATGTGATAGGCGGGATCATCAAGACCGACATCCTGGCGTCTTCGGGGGTTTTCGCAACTGAATTCCTGGCGAATTTCTATCATATCGACTACGCGGTCATCTCCTGTGACGGATTCATCCCCGACAAGGGCACGACCGAACATTCGATCGAGCTGTCGATGCT
>CAZJAK010000166.1:0-2306 GCA_964543935.1 uncultured Spirochaetaceae bacterium | reverse complement strand
ATCGAGCGCGAGTTCGACCTGTCGATCGTGTTCACCAGCCCGTCGGTTCGCTACACCGTCCATTTGAAGACCGGTGAGACAATCAGCATCGACAACCCGTTGGAATACCCAGAACCGCTCAAGGTCGAGTACGCCGAGGAGCCTTACATCCAGGCCAACATCATCACCCCCACGACCTATGTGGGCAACATCATCGGTTTGTGCATGGAAAAGCGCGGGGTGCAGACGCACATGAATTACCTCGACTCCAAGCGGGTCGAGATGGTGTACGAGATGCCGCTGGCCGAGGTGTTGTTCGAGTTCTACGACCGCCTCAAGTCGATCTCACGAGGGTACGCCAGCTTCGATTACACGGTCATCGGGTATCGCAAGACCGACTTGGTGCGGCTCGACATCCTGGTCAACGGGGAGGCTGTCGACGCCCTGTGCCAGTTGGTGTTCCGCGACAACGCCCAGACCCGCGGTAGGCAAGTGTGCGAGCGCCTGAAGGACGAGATCCCCCGCCAGCAGTTCAAGATCGCCATCCAAGGGGCCATCGGCGGTACGATCGTCAGCCGCGAAACAGTCAACGCCTACCGCAAGGACGTCATCGCCAAGTGCTATGGCGGCGACATCAGCCGCAAGCGCAAGCTGCTCGAGAAACAGAAAGAGGGCAAGAAGCGCATGAAGATGGTCGGCAATGTGGAAATCCCCCAGCAGGCTTTCCTTGCAGTGCTCAAGACAAAAGCGACCGAATGACCCGGTGGTGGCTGTCAGTCTGTGAAATAACAGGCTGCACGCTGTCTGACATGGGCTTTTGTAAACGTTTTCAGCTGTGCTTGACAACCCCAAACCACCGTGTGAGTATGAAAACGTGCATCGGGGAAGCTGTTCCATCGGATGATCCATGCTCGTGCATCCACGAGAGATCACCATACGGGAGGGATGATGGCTGATTTTGAATCGGTCACGATACGCGAGGTGGCTCTCAGGGCGGGCGTTTCCATCGCCACAGTCTCGCGTGTGTTGAACCATCACAGTTCCGTCACTGCCTCGACCGAACAACGGGTCCGTTCGGCAATGGAGGAGCTTGGCTACTCCCGCAACGAGGTGGCCCGTTCGCTCAAGGTCCGCCAGACCCGCACGATCGGCATCATCGCCCCCGAATTGAGCAATCCCTACTTCATGGAAGTGGTCGAGGCGATGGACCGCATCATCGCCGCTGCTGGCTACACGATGATCATTTGTTCTTCCAATGATTCGTTGGCCGAGGAGAAACGCAAACTGCAAGTCCTCATCGAGCGTAACGTTGACGCAGTGGTGGTCATCCCCTGTAGCGATCAAGGCGGACATTTCCATGCCAAGGCGCTCGAGGGGGTTCCCATCGTCATGGTCGACCGGAAGGTCGACGGCTTGGACGTGGACATGGTTTTGACCGACAATCGCTGGGGGGTTCGCTCAGCGATGGCGGCATTGGTGGCCGAAGGATTCAAGCGCGTCGGCTTCATCGGCGGCGACGTGCGCATCTACACAGCCAGAGAACGGTTGCAAGGCTATCTGGAAGCGATGGAAACGGCCGGATTGCCGGTCGAGCGGGACTTCGTCTTGCTCAACGGAGTGATGAACGTGGCCGCCGGGCGCCAGTTGATCGCCCACGCATTGTCGCTTCCCAACCATCCCGAAGCATTCTTCATCGCCAACAACTCGTTGCATGTCGGAGCCACCGCTTACCTGATGGAACACCTCAGTCCCGAGAGACGGGAGCGCTTGGTGTTCGCCAGCTTCGATTACCTCTCCTACGCACCTTTGCTGCACTTTTGCCATTACGCAGTCTCGCAACCGTTGGATCATATCGGGCACGAGGTGGCCACGTTGTTGCTGCGGCGTTTGGCCAAGGATTACGGGGATTATCCTAAACAGATCGTACTTAAACCAGAGATCAAGGTCCTGACTTCTCCCAGCTAAACATGCACCAGTTTGCAAGAAGTTTGACAACCATTCCATGTTCGAGTTGCCATTCCACTGGATTCTGATATAATAGATATAAGAAAACAGATGACGTGGAGGGATTTTTCGTGGCAGAACTTGAAGTGTTCAGCATAGACAAACGCAGCTTGGCCGAGCAAGTCTATCTGTTCTTGTGCAATTCGATCATCAGCGGCAGGTTCAATTACGGCGACACGATCAGCACCAAGCAATTGGCCGAGGAACTCAACGTGAGCATGATGCCGGTGCGCGAGGCCCTCAAACGCTTGGAGTTGGACGGCTTGGTCGAGATTAAACCACGCAGCATGTGCATCCTCAAGACCCCCACCAAGAAGACCATC
>CAZJAK010000165.1:0-2315 GCA_964543935.1 uncultured Spirochaetaceae bacterium | reverse complement strand
GCCATGTTCAACGTGGGCAACCAACAGGACGCCTGCCTAGCGGCGGCCACCAAGGCCCGCGAGCTAGGCTACGAACCCATCATTCTTTCCTCCACGATGGAAGGGGAGGCCAAGGACGTGGGCATCATGCTCGCCGGTGTGACCAACGAGGTCATCTCCTATGGCAGGCCTCTGAAAGCTCCCTGCGCCATCATCAGCGGAGGGGAAACGACCATCACGATCGTCGGCAAACCCGAGGAGGGCGGGCCGAACCAAGAGACTGCCTTCGGGTACGCCTACAAGTTGCGCACGAAGGATCGCATGGCGTTTGTGTGCATCGACACCGACGGGACCGACGGCCCCACCGACATCGCCGGTGGTATTTCCGATGGCCACACCCTGGCTCGCTTGAAAGAGCAAGGTTTGTCGATTGCCGAGATATTCAAAACCCACGGGACGGCTGAACCGCTACGGAAGTTGCGCGATGCCATCTACACGGGCAATACGGGAACGAATGTGATGAATCTGCGCGTCGTCGTCATCGGCGCCGCTGTCAAGGAGTGAACGCACCATGGGCCATGCAACCATCAAGACGCTGACAGGACGCGAGATCCTCAACGCCAAAGGCAAGCCGACCGTGGAGGCGCAAGTCGAGACCGATACCGGGCTCGTCGCCATCGCCTCGGTACCGAGCGGCACTTCCACCGGAACCTATGAAGCCTTCGAGCTGTACGATGGTGGGACGCGCTACAAAGGCTACGGCACCAAGACTGCCGCTGCCCATGTCAGCGGAGCGTTGTGCGATGCTTTGAAAGGCAAATCGTTAGTCGATGCAGACAAGCTCGACCGGATCATGATCGAGCTTGACGGGACTGCCAATAAATCACGACTTGGGGCCAATGCAATCCTGGCTACCTCGGTGGCGCTACGCAAGGCCAAAGCCCTCAGCGAAGCGATGCCGCTGTACCGCTCGTTGGTCCAACGGAGCGACGGTTACCGCGTGCCCGACATCATCGCGACGGTAATCTCGGGCGGGGCTTTCTCCCCTTCGGGCCTGGAATTTGAAGATTACATGTATGTCCTGCGCGGATTTCCCTCGTTCAGCGAAGAATTGGAAGCGTTGGTGACCATGCGTGCTGAGTTGGAAAAACGCTTGACCAAGCAATACGGCAGTTTCCCGGAGGATGGCGGCGCATTGGCACCCCCGCTTACGACGACAGCCCAAGCCTTCGATGTCATGCTCCAGGTCGCCCGTGATTGCGGTTATGAGAAGCATGTCTCATTGGGATTGGATGTGGCGGCCAATGAGTTTTTCAATCAGGAGAACGGCACCTATTCGTTTTACGCCACCATGGACCGCGCTGCCTTATGTGATTATTACGCTTCGTTGTGCAGCCACTACCCACTGACATTCATCGAAGATGGTTTTGCCGAAGATGATGCCGAAGGATTTACCGCCCTGATGGCTAAAAACCTTGGCATCCAGATCGTCGGAGACGACTTGTTTGTCTCCAACCGGCAACGACTGAAGCAATTCGCCGGGTGCGCCAACGGTTTGTTGCTCAAAATCAACCAGATTGGATCGGTGTCGGAGGCCATCGAAGCGGCTTGCCACGCCCAAGGGCAGCAGATGGACGTGATCGTGTCGTTGCGCTCGGGCGAGACGACTGACGACTTTATCGCGGACTTGGCTGTCGCGGTCGCTGCGCGGCAAATAAAGTTGGGATCCCCAGTTCGCGCGGAGCGGAATGCGAAGTACAATCGACTATTGCGGATAGCTGAAGAACTACGGCAATAGGAGAAGGAATGTATGGTTGGAAAGGTGAAGTTGGTCAAACAGACTACGACGGATCTGGTGTATGCACAACTGAAGCAAGACATCATCGACTTGGTGTATGCCCCGGGCGAACGGCTCTCGGAAGTTCGCATCGCCGAACGCTATGGGGTGAGCCGCGACCCGGTTCGCAAAGCAGTGGCCAAATTGGAACAGGAATCGTTGGTGACGAGCAAGCCCCAGTTCGGGACGATCGTCAACGAGATCTCGCTGCAGCAGGGAGTGGAAGTCTGCGACATCCGCTTGTTGTTGGAATCCTATGCGGTGGAGATTGCCGCCAGAGAAATCAGTGACGAGCAGGCCGGTGAGTTGCAAGCCAAGTACATCGAGCTCAAGCAACGGCTTGCCACCAGCAAGCGCGAAGAGGTCTTTCCGTTGCTGTTCCAGCTCGACCGCGAACTGCATGCGGCCATCCATGATGCCTGCGGGAACGAGACGCTCAAAGCGACCATCGGCATGTTCGCCACCATCATCCAGCGCATCCGCAAGGCAAACGTCACAT
>CAZJAK010000164.1:0-2401 GCA_964543935.1 uncultured Spirochaetaceae bacterium | reverse complement strand
ATCCAAGCCAGTGGCAAGTCGTTGCTGATTTCCGTTTCCGATGTGTGCGAGGTAGAGCCTTTGTTGCGCAACCTGTCGTCTAAAGGGCTGTACCTCGTACTCGATGCCGCCGATCAAGACCAAGCTGAAGCACTCGTGAAGATGGCCGCACGGCTTACTCACGATTAAGAGGAGAAACACAATGGTGACGTTGAAAGCAGGAGGCCACAGGACCTTCGAGCATGATGACCAAACTGCGGCTGTAGTCAGCCGGATGTTGTTGGACCTTGAGCACAACGGGATGGATGCAGTGCGTTCCTATAGCCGTTCGTTGGACCAATGGGATCCGCCTTCGTTCGAACTGGACGCCCGCGAGATACAACAAGCGATTGAACGTTGCGACGACCAACTCAGGGCCGACACCCGCTTCTGTCAAGACAATGTCCGCTCGTTCGCCAAGGCACAGCTGGCCACGATGCACGAGCTCGAAGTCGAGACGATGCCCGGGGTGGTTCTTGGCCACAAGCACATACCGGTTGCCAGTGTGGGAAGTTATGTTCCCGGTGGACGCTACCCGATGTTCGGTTCTGCCCAGATGAGCATCATCCCGGCCAAAGTGGCCGGCGTGGCCACCATCTCGGCCTGCACCCCTCCGGTCAAAGGGGAAGGGTATTACCCGGCGACCATCAACGCCATCGCTCAAGCGGGAGCCGACCGGATATTCGTGCTTGGCGGCGTGCAAGCCTTTGCCTTGATGGCCTTCGGCATGGGGGTGGTGCCTCCGGCCGACATCCTTTGCGGTGCAGGCAATAAGTATGTGGCCGAGGCCAAAAGGCAGCTTTATGGCCGCTGTGGCATCGACTTGCTAGCCGGCCCGACCGAGATCGGCATCATCGCCGACGACGAGTCGGATCCCGCCATGGTAGCTTGCGATGTGCTCGGTCAAGCCGAGCACGATCCCAACAGCGGCCAGATCGTGGTGTGCCTCAGCGAAGCGCATGCTCGCAAGGTCCTGGCCGAACTCGAGCGTCAATTGGCTGTCCTGCCGACTCGGGAAACGGCAGCGCAATCGTGGCAGTCCTATGGCCGGCTCGTGTGGGCCGACTGTGCGGACGAGGCCATCGCCATCATGGACGAATGGGCTCCCGAGCATCTCGAGCTGTTGGTACGCGACACCGATTATTACTTCAACAGGGTTCGGAATTATGGTTCATTGTTCATCGGCGAAGAGACGACGGTGGCCTACGGCGACAAGTCGATCGGCACCAACCATATCCTACCGACCGGCCGGGCTGCCCGTTATACAGGCGGCGTTTGGGTCGGCAAGTTCCTCAAGACGGTCACTTATCAGAGGATGACCCGTGAAGCGAGCGCTATCGTTGGCGAAGTAACCGCCAGGCAATGCCGGGTGGAACGGATGCTTGCCCACGCCCTCACAGCCGACCTGAGGGTCGAACGGTATAAGAAACAGGGGGACAAGTGATGTTTTCCTTAACAGGCCGCACCGCCTTGGTCACTGGTGCCGCAAACGGGATCGGACAAGCGATCGCCATGCGCCTGGCGCAAGCCGGTTGCGCGGTGGCGGTCACCGATAAGGCCGATGTGCCGCTCGATACGACGATGGCCTTGTGCGCACCTTTCGGCACCAAGGTCATCGGTGAGACGATGGATGTGCGCGATCTGGACCAAATCAGGGCAACGGTGGCCTCTATTGGTTCCCGCTTGGGAAGGGTCGACATCTTGGTGAACAACGCCGGTATCAACCGTCCGACGCCAGCGGTTGAAGTCTCGATCGAGAATTGGGAGGACCACTTCAACACCATCGTGCGGGGAGGATTCTTCTGTGCCCAAGCGGTCGCACCGGCGATGATGGAACAGCATTTCGGTCGGATCATCTTCATCTCCAGCCAATCGGGATTGATCGGCATCCCCGGTCAAGCGGTCTATTGCGCCGCCAAAGGGGCTTTGGTCAACATGGTCCGTTCGTTGGGAGTGGAATGGGCCAAGACCGGCATCACGGTCAATACGATCGCCCCGACATTCATCGAGACCAATCTGACTCGCGAACGGCTCAAGAAGCCCGAATTCCGCTCATTCGTCTTGGGTAAGATTCCCAAAGGTGAGTTGTCTGTTCCCGATGACGTGGCCTATGCCGCCGTCTATCTTGCCAGTGAGGAAGCCGCCATGGTCAATTGCTTCACGCTGTCGGTAGATGGTGGTTGGACCGCTTGGTAAGCGTTCACAGCAATTTCTTTTGATGCAGGCAAGTGTAGGTGAGCTTGCCTGCTACGCGCGATGAGAGCATCAAGCTCAGGGAGCGGACCTCCGTCTCTATGCACTGCGTCGTCGACATCAAGACAGGGCGCTGCCGTTCCTCTTTCAACCTCACTTCGCGGGCGATGGTGAGGTGGGGTGTGAACGG
>CAZJAK010000163.1:0-2410 GCA_964543935.1 uncultured Spirochaetaceae bacterium | reverse complement strand
GGCGGTGATGTCGGCTTACAACAAGTTCCGCGGCGAATACTGTGCTGAAAATGCCTACCTGCTGCGTACAGTGCTCAAGGGCGAGTGGGGCTTCCAAGGGATCGTGGTTTCAGACTTCATCCACGGCCTCTACGATGCAGTGGAGGCCGTCAAGGCCGGACTGGACATCGAGATGCCCATCGAAGGCCACTACGGCAAGAATTTGCTCGCCTTGGTCGAACAAGGGCGGGTCCCGCTCGATCTGATCGAGCAGGCGGCTGTACGGATTGTCGCCACCAAGCTTCGCTTCAGCCAACGGTTGCAATATGATGCCGATTACACGACCGATGTGCTGGCGTGTGAAGCTCATGTGGGCTTGGCCCGACAGGTGGCGCTGGAGTCGGCCGTGTTGCTGAAAAACGAGGGCGGCTTGTTGCCGTTGGACAAGAAAGCCCTCACCTCGATGGTAATGCTCGGCCGCTTGGCCGATCGGCCGAACATTGGTGAGATGAAAGGCTCAAGCCATGTCTATCCACCCTATGTGGTCACTCCATTGGAGGGTATGCTCAGCTCGTTGGCCGATTCTCCGGTTACCGTCCATTATTTTGAGACAATGGAAAGCCCGCAAGCACGTCAGGCTGTCGCTCAAGCCGACGCGGTAGTGGTTGTCGCTGGTTTGACCTCCGATGACGAGGGTGAATACATCCCCCATTGGAACAGCGGTTGTGGCGGAGACCGGGTTGAGCTCGGTTTGAGTGTTTCTGATCAGGCCTTGATTGCTGCTGCCACATCACTCAATGATGCGGTGGTGGTGGTGATGCAAGGTGGCGGAGCCATCCTCACATCGCCATGGGACCACAATGTAGGGGCAATCCTGATGACGTGGTATCCCGGGATGGAGGGTGGGCATGCCTTGGCTTCCATCCTTTTTGGCGAGTACAATCCGAGCGGGAAATTGCCGTTGACACTAGCGGCTTCAGCTGAACAATTGCCACCGTTCGATAAGGATGCCGAAGAAGTCACCTACGGGTATTTCCATGGCTATTTCAAGGTTGATCATGATCAGGCCAAGGTTTCCTATCCGTTTGGATTTGGATTGAGTTACACCACCTTCACCTACGGTGGTGCAGAGCTTGAGGAGGATGTGCTTTCGTCGCAAGGTACCCTGCGAGTGCGCGTCACGGTGGCCAACACAGGCACATGCTCGGGCTCTGAGGTCGTCCAGCTGTACATCGGTTGCGCCACGTCGGCTGTGACCAGGCATGTCAAGGAGTTGAAAGCCTTTTGCCGCATCATGTTGCAAGCTGGCGAGAGCCGTACAGTCGAGTTGAGCGTGCCGGTAAACCGATTGGCGTATTGGGATGAAAATATTTCCGATTGGACCATCGAGAAGACCTCCTATCTGGCCTATGTGGGTTCTTCCTCGGCGGTCCATGATGTGACCGTGCTGCCGTTTGAGGTGAGGTGAGCGCCATGCTGTACAAGGAGGACTGGGATCAAAGCCGAAAACGGTTGGAAGCGTTCTGGAACGGCGAGATCGTCGACCGTTGTTGCATCGCCGTCACCAGTGCAGCCCGTGGCCGCGAGGATGAATATTGGCGTTGGAAAAACCTGCCGAGGATGTACGGTTGGGCCGACCCTGAAGCCATCGTCAAGCGATCGCGCGCTTTGTTCGCCGCTTCTTGGTTCGGAGGGGAATCCTTTCCCGGGATATGGCTCAATTTGGGTCCGTCGGGGCATGCCGGTTTTTTCAAGGGAGTCAGGTACCATGTCAATGACGATTCGGTGTGGTTCACCCCGACTGTCGGCGACGATTATGGTGCGTTGCAGTTCGACAGTGCTTCCGAATTGTTCAGGTTGACCATGGAGATGGGGCGGTATTATGTACAAGACAGTCGCGGCGACTATTTCGTCTCTGTTCCCGATACCGCTGGCAACCTCGATGCATTGGCCCACCTGCGCGGCAGCGAGGACCTGTTGATGGACATGGCTGTGGAGCATGAAGGCATCCCGCTGGCCCTGCAAGAATTGCAACATGCTTGGTGTCATGCCATGGATGCTGTCTACGCCATGACGCGCGAGGTGAACGATGGCGGTGGCATGATCTATTGGCTCAAATGTTGGGCACCAGGTTTCCTGGGACAGTTGCAGCTGGACATCTCGGTGATGATCTCGCCCGACCTGTATAAACAGTATGGAGTGCCGGAGTTGGAAGACCAGTCGCGCCATCTGGAATATCCACTCTACCACTTGGACGGAGCCCAACAGGTCAGGCACCTCGACCACTTGTTGTCGGTCGAGCGCATCAGAGCGATTCAATGGACCTCGGTAGCCGGTCAACAGGGCCCTTCGTACTACATGGATGCACTGAAGCGTATCCAAGCCAGTGGCAAGTCGTTGCTGATTTCCGTTTCCGATGTGTGCGAGGTAG
>CAZJAK010000162.1:0-2423 GCA_964543935.1 uncultured Spirochaetaceae bacterium | reverse complement strand
TACATGTGTGCAACAGCGAAAGCATGAAAAAGGTCTTCGACATCCTCAGGACCGTGGCCCGTACCGAAGCCACCGTGTTGTTGATGGGGGAGACCGGGGTGGGGAAAGATGTTGCTGCCAGAAGGTTGCATGCGTTGAGTTTCCGGGCCGGAGAGCCATTCGTGAAAGTCAATTGCGGGACCTTGCCGGAACATCTGATCGAATCGGAATTGTTCGGATACGAATCGGGTGCATTCACCGGAGCGGTCAAGGGTGGCCGACCCGGTTTGGTGGAAAGTGCCCACAAGGGAACTCTCTTCCTTGATGAGATAGCCGAATTGCCGCTCGCGTTGCAACCCAAGTTGCTTGAGTTGTTGCAGGATTTCAAATTCAATCGAGTTGGCAGCACAGTCAAACGGAAAGCAGACATCCGTATCATCGCGTCAACGAATAAGAATCTGCTCACCTTGGTGGAGAATGGGATGTTCCGGGCCGATTTGTATTATCGCTTGAATGTCATCCCAGTCGAGATACCACCGTTGCGACAGCGGATCGACGATATCGTTCCGCTGGCAGAGTCGTTCTTGAGGACATTCAACGCCAAACACCACGACAACAAACAATTCTGTTGTGAGCTGTATCCCTTGTTGCTGGCATATGGATGGCCAGGCAATGTCCGGGAGCTGGAGAATACGGTGGAACGGATGGTGATCACCTCGTGTGGCGATACCATTACCCGCAACGATGTCCCCGACCAGTTGAAGACAACTGTCTTGATGAATTTGGAAACATCGACCGAAGGGCTCAGTTTACGCCAAGCGGTCGATGATTGCGAACGGGAACTGATTAGCCGTTACCTTCGGATGGGATTGACGACCGACAAGATTGGCGAATTGCTCCATGTCAGCCAATCGACAGTCTCGCGAAAGATCGGGCGATATTTCCCAAAAAAGGTCCAATGCGGCCGTTCGTAATGAACGAGCAGGAAGGTTCCTCTCAACCACGCATGGCCAGATAGGACTTGATGATCTCGAAGCAAGGATTGCGGTTGATCCGTACGATTCCCATTTCGCGTTTGGCACTTTCAACCGAATCGGATGCATGGGCTGTGTTGATCATCACGCTGCTGCCGAATTCCCGCCGGACCGTGCCGCCCGGTGCTTTAAGCGGATCGGTCGGGCCGAGCACGTCGCGGATCTTGCGGGTGGCGTTCTCTCCTTCATAGATGAGGATCATGCATTTCACCGCTCCAGGATTGTTGACCTCTTCGACCGGGCAGGTGCTGGGACGCTGACCAGACATGAACTCCACAATCTGTTCGAACTGGTCCTCGGCGAACTCGCAACCGACATGTTCGATCAACGCTTGCTCTGCATTCGTACTCAACTTGATCTTTAAGTCGTTTTCCAACAGCTCTTTGGCACGTCGACCATAAATCGGGCCAAGTTTGGAGCGTAGCGCCTCTTTGACAGGCCCGTAGAACTCCAACGCCTCGGCGATGGACATGCGGTGGACCTTGATACCGATGATGCGCAAGCCCGTGCGGGAAAACATGTCCATAATGGAACCGGGTTTGGCCGATGAGTAACGCCAGTTGTCCGGTTTGATGATGACCAGTGTGCGTTCAATTCTGTCGGGATGGGGGTAGAATATGTTTTCCACCAAATTCGGTTGTGTTTCCAACCAAGTCTCAAACAAGCGGAAGGCCTCGTCGGCATCGGCTTGGGTGCGCGGAGTCATCACAGCCGGTTCGAAGTAGGTAATTTTCTCAGGGCTGTCCTTGTCGAGGATCAAGTCGGCGTAAGTGTCGCGGATGGTTTCACCGTTGAGCATCTCGACGCTGCGGTTCTCGGGATAGATCGCCCCGCAGATATTGAGCAGTTTACGGCACGGGTCCAATCCCCTGAACAACAACAACAAGGTGCGGTGGCGGCGGCCACCGGAGGGACCGAAATTCTCAGCAGCATAATCGGCCAACAAATCGGAGGTTTTGACATTGCCTTGGTCTGGCCGGTGGCGCAGGTAGTTGGAATAGGCGGCCGCCATTTGTTCGTCCATGGCGATCATCTGGGCACCGACCAGTTCCAGGTCGACGCGTGACAGCAAACGGGCGATCACTCCGCCCGTGCGGCTCTTGGCTATGGTGTAAGGGGTGACCAATACATACGATAGTGTCTGTTCCATGCTGGGTCCTCCGAAATCGTCTTCTGCAGTAGCATCCAGTTATCATAAACCGCCAATGCCGGCCTTGTCCATTGCTTTGGGAGTCGTTCCTGTGATGTCGCGACGGTAGCCGGTGGCAAGGTAGACTGCCTTCACGCTCATGTCGTCCGAACACAGCAGGATGTCGGCCCTTCGACCGACTTCCAACAATCCACGCTCCTGCAAACCGAGCACTCTGGCAGGATTGGTACTGGCCATACAGCAAGCTTGGCTAGGATCGA
>CAZJAK010000161.1:0-2429 GCA_964543935.1 uncultured Spirochaetaceae bacterium | reverse complement strand
GTTGTCGTGATAATGGAATGTTCCCGTATCCCCTTCTCGTTGTCGCGCCATGATCGCTTTGCCACTGCGTTCATTGCTCGGGGAACCCAACGATGCGGCATACATCCCGATGGCCCCCTGGATGTCATGTTCGCTGATCTGCATGTCCTGCTGGAACCCGACAGGAACATCTGACGGGGTGATGCGCTGCGGCGGGGGCATCTGTTGCCCATTGACGGAAATCGGCTTGTACTGCAACACCGCATATGTTTCAGTGTTCGACGTTTCCCACTCGTCCTCGCGTCCTTCCAACTGTCCCTCCGCTGCCAGCCACGGTGCCTTGGGTGTCAAGGCGACACGTTCCGCAAACGCCGAGCGTGAGTAGTTGTAAAGACGCTGTGCATCCTTGGCAGGACGGATCAACCCTGAGTGAGACACCTTTCCTTCAATGTCATACTCATTGCCATAGACCACGCACAACGGGATGTACTTGCCGATCCATTCCGAAGGTTCCTCAAGGAACCCGTGACCAAACACCTTGGATCGATACACCTTGCGTATCGGGATGTTCCGCTTCTCCTTGACCAATGAGTCAAGTTCGACACCCGCCGCGACAATCTCGTCGTATCGCGCTCGCGTGATGACTGAACCATCCTGCATCAGATACAGGGTGCGATCTTCCTCCCTGACTTCCCAATAGACCGCAGTTCTGACTTTCTCGCCATACCATTCCTGCGCGTCACTTGTTTCCCAATCGGCAGGAATCTTGTTCGGGTACTTCGCTTCAAACGCCTCCTTGTCCATGTCCTCGATCTCGAAGGCGTAGCGCATATCCGAGGCATCCGCTTCCTCGCACGACGGATCGATGAGGATACTGAGCGGATTCCGAACCCGACGAATCTTCAAATCCTGATCGAATGTCTCATCTCCCGCGTATTCCGAAATCACACGGAAGTATCCGAAACCACACGTCGCGGCAGAGTCCAGTGCAGTATCGTAAGCCACATCAGCATTGCTGTCCGCTTCGATGTGCTTGACGATTCCCGCGTAAATCTCTGACGTGGCGATGTCGGCACCACCATCGACCGGACGCACCTTGATGGCAGGCCGGTTCTGTCGTCCGTCATTGACCACCTGGCGGACGTACTGGTTGAGTTTGTCGACCGTCAGCGCGGGACGGCGATCCTTCTTGCGCTTGTCCAAGTCGTCCTGCAACCACTGCTCACCAGCGCGAAACTTGATGTCTTCAAGCGCGGCTTCCTTGTCATCGGACCAATATTCCTCGGCGTCCTTGAACCGTTTTTTGATTACTTCAAACGGCTCGTCATCGGAATCGTCCGGTTCGACTGCTTCATCGGTGATCGGATTCATGACTTGCTCCTTCACTTCTTCGGTGGGCGTTTGCCCTTGCCTTTACACCCCATGATCTTCTCCTTCATCCCATCCATGAGTGACCACTCAAGTTGAATCCCCGACGCGCGGTGCGTCGAACAGTTTTCATTTCCCTGACTTCCTTGTTGGCGACAGGATACGCGAAAGTAACGGCAAGCGCATCCGCAGCATCCGGGCTTGCCAGCCCACGCGCCTTCATCTTCTTCTTCGGTTCAAGGAAGATCGTGCCCTTTGAGTCAGGCTCCCGACGTGGCGCTGACAAGTCATGCACCAACTCCTTGTCGTCCGGTATGTGACCCGTCTTGAGCCAATCCTTCATCGAACCCCACATCTCGGCACGCTTGTTGCCGAACATCACGGTGTTGTTCGCTTTCCAGCCGAAGTTGACTCCGCGAACCTTGTACCCCTGTTCATTGAGTCTGTCGAGGATGCCGTAACCCAGGCCACCCTCGTCAATCACCGCCATGTCGGGCTTCCACCACTCCAACGCATCGATGACCCTGCCGACAATCTGCATGGTGTCCTCGCCGTTGTATCGCTTGATCTGGATCAAATCCCGTCCCTGACGCACCACGATCACTGTGGAGTCCAAGCCACTGCGCGCGGGGTCGATCCCTATGATGACTGGTGCCGTCTTGTCGTTGTACGGCTTCCTTGCCACGGCATCCTTGACCATGAACGGCGAAATGAACTGGTCCTGTCCTTCACGCGGGAACTGCCCATAGACCTCCACGCGCGCCTGGTCGGAGTCCTCCCCATAAGCATCGATGATGCCCTGATAAGTGCTTTGAGATACCCCCTCCACGGTACGGGAGTCGATCTGTGTCGTGCGCCACCGTGCACGGTTCTTGTGAAAACACTCGAAGAACGCCCCCTCCGACGAACGCGGGTTACTGTACGCCAGCCACACCCGGTCAGGAATGTTCTCGGTAAATACACCCTCCTGCACGCCCCAAATGACCTCGGGGATACCACTGGCTTCATCGAAGATCGCCATCTCGCCATCGTAGTTGTGCGCACCGGCAAACGCGTCGGGCACTTCAGCCGACCATAGCTGC
>CAZJAK010000160.1:0-2453 GCA_964543935.1 uncultured Spirochaetaceae bacterium | reverse complement strand
AAGATCGGCATGACCGGTGCAGCCTACTGGACCAGCGGCTTCAAACAATTCACTGGCAGTTTCCCCATCACCACCCCGGCAGACTTCAAAGGCAAGAAGATCCGCGTTATGTCGAACCCAGTTTTGATTGCCCAGTATGAGGCGATGGGAGCATCGGCTATCCCGATCGATTTCCATGAGCTGTACAACGCGTTGCAGCAAAAGGCTGTCGACGGTCAGGAGAATCCGTTCTCGACCATCGTAAACATGCGCTTCTATGAAGTCCAGAAATACATCCCGATATCCAACCACGGCATGCTCGGCTACATAGTGGCCTTTAACTCCAACTGGCTGGCCACGCTGCCTGCCGAATACCGCAAGATCGTGGTCGATACCGCCAAAGAGGTCGCCCCCTACGAACGTGAATTGATCGCCAAGCTTGAGACGGAGAAGTATCTACCCACCATCAAGGATTTTGGATGCCAAGTGGTGGAATTGACCGCCCAACAACGGATGGCGTTCCAAGAGGTGACAAGACCCGCCTACGATGTATTCGCCGGCATGCTCGATGCCGAGGGCAAAGCCTTATTGAAAGAATTGCAGGCGGCAGTCGCCTCCGCCCAGAAGTAATCGCCCGTTAATCCAAGCCGGGATGGGATCCATCCCGGCTTTCCAGGTACTGGTATGAACAAAACCAAAAAAAGTCTGTTGGACAAGCTCGTCGGATGGTTCATCGGCATTCTTGTCCTTGTCGCCTGTTTCATCCTGTTCCTCAATGTGGTCCTGCGGGAACTCGGTTATTCGTTGAAGTGGGCAGAAGAGCTGACCCGTTTCCTTATCGTCTGGATTACCTTCATCGGAGCCTCGATGTGTGTCCAGGATGGTTCCCATGTCGGGATCGACGTTCTACCTTCACGGTTGGGGGAAAAGGGCAAGCTGGTCCTTTCTATCATCATCAACTTGGTCTGCATGGCATTCACGGCCGTGATCACCTATTTGGGGATCAAGATGGTGTCCCAAGCGTTGAACTACAATCAGAAAACGCCGGCTTTGATGATTTCCATGGCCGTACCCTACATCGGAGTCCCGGTCGGTTGTGCGTTGATGGTGGTGCGTTACGTCCAGCAAATATGGAACTCCATCATCGCCTTGCGTGGGAAGGAGGCTTGAGATGGTTGCGGCATTATTCATCACCTTGTTCTTCTTGATGGCGCTCGGGGTGCCTTTGTTCGTCTGCATGGCGGGCGCAACCTTGTTCTCCTTCGCTACTTTCACCAACATGCCCATCATCGGTGTAGCTCAGAAAATGTTCGGGGGCATAGATAAATTCTCCCTGATGGCCATCCCGTTCTTCATCCTTGCAGCCAACGCGATGGAATGCGGAGGAATGGCCCGTAGGATTGTCAAACTGGCCAATGCATGCGTCGGCAACCGCCGGAGTGGAGTGGCCCTCACTACCATTGTCGGGTGTTTATTCTTCGGTGCCTTGTGCGGTAGCGCACCGGCGACGATCGTCGCCCTCGGCGGATTGCTCTATCCCACGATGATCGAGAAAAATTACGGTAAGGAATTCTCGGGCGGATTGCTGTGCTCCACCGCCTCGGTCGCTTTGCTCATTCCTCCCAGCTTGACCATGATCGTGTACGGTGCCGTGACGGGCGCATCGGTCGGAGAACTTTTCATCGCCGGCTTTCCCGCCGGCATCATCTTTGCCGTCCCCTTCATCATCTACAGCATCTTCTTTGCCAAGAAGCATGATGTTGTGGTCGAGCAACGGCAAAGTCGGAAGGAGAAGTTGCATGCCCTGAAGGAAGCAGCCTGGGCTCTCGGAGTGCCGGTTATCATCATCGGGGGTATCTACACCGGAATGTTCACCCCGACCGAGGCTGCGGCAGTCTCTGCTGTCTATGCCATCTTCGTGGGCTTGTTCATCTACAAGGAGATCAAGATCAAGGACTTGGTGGCCATCGGTACCAGAAGCGCCAAATCCACCGCCCAAATCATGATTCTCATGTCTGCCGCTCAAGTCCTTTCTTGGATTTTGGTGGTCGGGCAAATACCACAGATGCTCTCTTCCATGATGCTCAGCATCACGACGAACAAATATGGCATCCTGCTGATGATGAACGTTATCATGTTGATTGCCGGCATGTTCGTCGACGGTTCCGCCTTCATCCTCATCCTCGGCCCGCTTTTTTTACCCATCGCCCAAAAAGTGGGGATAGATCTGGTTTCACTGGGCATCATTATGGTCGCCAACGGATGCATCGGCATGTACACACCCCCGTTCGGGCTGAACTTGTTCATTGGTACAAATGTCTGTAAATCTTCCTATTCGCAAATCGTCAAAGGTATCTGGCCGTTTATCTGGTTGAGCTTGATCGCCTTGGTGGTCATCACTTATTTCCCACAAGCCTACATGTGGTTGCCGACCTTGGCGTATCGCTAAATCGAAGGAGCACGTTACCATGACC
>CAZJAK010000159.1:0-2456 GCA_964543935.1 uncultured Spirochaetaceae bacterium | reverse complement strand
CAACCCTAGGTAAATGACCTTCTCAGCCTCGTCGGAACGTTGTTCACCGAGCTTGCGTCCGGCCAATACCGCACAACCTTGGCTGATTCCTTGCGCTGGCATGTTGAACAGCGAGGTGACCCGGTTGCCCACGCCGAAAGCGGCGATCACCGCCGGGCCAAAGCCATTGACCACTCCTTGGATCACCGCGAATCCCAATGAAGAAAAAGCCTGCCCGATAGAAGCGGGCAAACCAATCTTGGTCATCAGGCGCACGGTCTTCTTATCGGGGCGCATGTCGGCCAACCTGACCTTGACCCCCTTGCGGCCGTTAAAGAGCAAAATCAACGAGACTGCACAGGACACACTGCGGGCGATGTTGGTGGCGATTGCTGCTCCGGCAACTTCCATGGCGGGAATGGGTCCGAATCCGAAAATGAAAATCGGGTCGAGCAAGGCATTGAGCACGACTGCCGTGGTCTGCACATACAGCGGGGTAAGCGAGTCCCCCATTCCTTGCAAGCTTCCCCGCAGGACCATGTCGACAAAAAAGAACGGCATGCCCATGAATGTGATCGACATGTACTGATACGCATAATTATACGTCAATCCGGACGGGACCTGCAGGATACGCAACAGGGGTCCGGTGAGCACCAATCCCAAACCCAACACCACAACGGACATGATGATGTTGAGAGTGAACACTTGTGATGCCAAAAAGTCGGTCCGTTTGCGGTTGCTTGCATCGGCACCATGGGCTTGGGCAATCATCGTGGTTCCGGCGATGCTGAATCCTACTCCGAACGCTATGATGAAAATCGAGACATTCATGGTGATCGATGGTGCCGAAATTGCCTCTTTCCCTAGTTTGCCCAAATAATAGGCGTCAACCATGTTGTACAACGTCTGCAGCAGGTTTGAAGCTATGATGGGCATCGACACCCGCAACAGTTGCGAGGCCAACGAACGGTGTTGTTGCGCTTCCATACTCGAAACAGAATACTCCACATCCTGATGAATGTCACCCACTTGGTAAGAATAAACGAGGAGGTCTGGTCAACCATCTTTGCCCACCGGTGGTGCTTGTGGTACAATCGCGGCATCACTGCAAAGCCCCCTTTGGAAGGGGTGGAGGAACGTATGGAACCGACGACAGTAGCATTGAAGGAAGAACGCAGCTTGAATTTTTTGGAACGGATCATCGAGGACGACCTGGCCAACGGTCGTGTCCCCGGCAATACGATCGTGACCCGTTTCCCGCCCGAACCTAACGGGTATCTCCATATCGGACATGCCAAAGCCATCTGCATCGATTTCGGCATGGCCCGCAAGTATGGTGGTCGATGCCATCTGCGGATGGATGACACCAATCCTGAGAAGGAGGAAAAGGAGTACATCGACGCCATAAAGAACGATATCCGTTGGTTGGGCTTCGAATGGGGAGACCATGAGTATCACGCCAGCGATTATTACGATACTCTCCACGCCATTGCCGTCCGGCTTATCCAAGAAGGCAAGGCCTATGTCGACAGCCTTACTCCCGAACAGGTCAAAGAATATCGCGGCACCTTGACCGAACCGGGTCGGGAAAGTCCAGACCGCAATCGGACTGTAGAAGAAAACCTGCGGTTGTTCGAAGAAATGCGGCAAGGGAAACACCCCGAGGGCTCCTATGTGCTGCGGGCCAAGCTCGACATGGCCAGTCCAAACATCAACATGCGTGACCCAGCCCTGTACCGGATCAAATTCGCCTCCCATCCACGCACCGGGGACAAGTGGTGCATCTATCCGATGTACGACTTCACCCACCCGATCAGCGATGCCATCGAGGGCATCACCCATTCGATGTGCACCCTTGAATTTGAGGACCATCGACCGGCCTATGATTGGGCTACGAGCATCGATGGAATCGAGCATGCCCCCCACCAGTATGAATTCGCCCGTTTGAACATCAGCTACTTTGTCTTGAGCAAGCGCAAGCTGTTGCATTTGGTCAAACAGAAGATAGTATCGGGATGGGACGATCCACGCATGCCGACCTTGTGCGGTCTGCGCAGGAGGGGTTACAGTCCCGAGGCAATCATCGATCTTGTCGCCCGCGTCGGGGTGGCCAAGGTTGAGAGTGTCGTCGATTACAACCTATTGGAATTCTGCGTACGGGAAGACCTGAACAAACGGGCCAAGCGACTGATGGTGGTTCTCGATCCGCTGAAGGTCGTCATCGACAATTACCCGGAAGGCACTATTGAATACGTGCAAGCCGAGAACAATCCAGAGGATCCTCAGGCCAGCACCCGCGCTGTGGCCTTCAGCCGCGAATTGTATATCGAACGCGAAGATTTCATGGAGGTGCCGGTCAAAGGCTACCACCGCTTGTATGTCGGCAATGAGATCAGGTTGAAACACGCCTACTACATCACCTGCACCTCCATCGTCAAAGATGAAGCAGGCCTGGTACAAGAGGTCCACTGCACCTA
>CAZJAK010000158.1:0-2490 GCA_964543935.1 uncultured Spirochaetaceae bacterium | reverse complement strand
TCCACCAGCGCGAAGCCGGTCATGATTCGTTCCCGTTCGGTTCGCCCATCTTCACCATCTTGTATCCAAGACTCATAACGACACTACGCAAGAGCCGCATCATGTCCCGCTCGTGTAACTCACCCGCGACATCGCAGTACGGATCGACATGGTACGCTACCCTGGCACTGTTTGCGGCCATGTCCAGGTCTGGCATAACCTTCAACATCCGGTCCTGTCGCTCGGTCATTCTACCACTCCTTTCCGTATCTCTTGCAGTTTGTCCTCGTAGCAGTACCCGTACTTGGCCCGAAACGGACAGACGTAATCCGGCCGGTCATCGTCGCAGGACAGGTCACATCGCTCGTCCGGCTCGGCTTCGGCGTCCGGGAACAGATGCGGGCAGGTCGTATAGCATCTGTCCTCGGGGCATTCGGGGCAAAAGAACGGCATTATCGGGCCACCTGCGCGTGCAGTTTCAGGGCCTGCTTGAACTGCCGGACGGTTACCCCGTACTTTGCCGCCTGCCTGATGTTGACCGCTGCGGCCCCGTTCTGGATGATGGCGGCGATTACCTTCTGCGACGGTGTGTGTTTCATTTCCTGCTCCCTTGTTTGTACCGGGCTCCGTGCCCGATGCCAGTATATACAGCATGTAACGGGGTAGTGTCAAGGGGTATGGAAGCGGCCCGGTGTGCAGTCCCGGGCCAGTTCCAGCGGTCATTTCGAGGCGCGTGATAGGGACAGGGCTACGGCTTCGTCAATGAGCTTACCAAGTGATCGGTCGGCGGTGCAGTCACGGAACGTTAAGTGGAACCTGGCAAGCCGTTCTACCAACTCCATTGCTTTCTGTTCCCGTGTTGGCTTCGCTTCCGCAACGGGTTTGGGGAGGGGGCGGATTTTATCAAACCCAAGGGTGAGGGTGTCTCCATGAACCTGCGCGTAAAACGGTCTGTCCCAGTCACCCGTCATTCCCCGGTATGTTGCCATTTCCCAATCTCCACATACATCAACCTCACACCTATCCCCCGGGCGGATGAGGGTGGGGAACTGATTGGTAAGGTTGTGCTTGCTGTATCTGCACCCGCTTACGAGGTCGATGTAGTGTTGACTTGCGATGATGTCATATTCGCTGTACTGCCCCGGCACCAGCACCGCCATCGTCCCGTCCTCGCGTATACCCACGATTGCCTCCGCGAACCGTTTGCGTATCGCGTCCGTGTCGAGGGTGGGGTTCATGTCAAGCTCCTTTCCTGTTCCTGTTCCTGCTTCTGTTCCGTCCACCACTCCAGCCACTCTTCCGGCTCCAGCCCCATGACCGAAGCCCAACACGCCCCGCATGTTTCCACGGACGGGCAGCGGCAGTCGAACCGTTCCCCGTGTATGCACATGCCGGATTTCGCCACGGACAGGATGCCCTTGTATGCGTTCCCGATCCTGCGCCGTTCCCTGAACACGACCCCGGCATGGCTGAAGCTGAACCCGAGCGCGATCCAGCCCACCGCGCCGGCCAGTGACGCGATGCCGGAGCCGGTCAGGGACAGGACGCAGCCGGTGAGGGACACGGCCCAGACGATTGTGATAAGGTAGCCCATCAGCTTCTCGCATTCTTGCCCAGCGCGGGCAGTTGTCCGGTTTCCTGCCAACGCTTAAACGCCGGTGTTTTCCGTATCAGCTTGTCAATCGTCTCGCCGATGGGAGCGCATCCGAACACGGAGAACTCCCTGTCCCTGCTCTGCCAGCATGTGAGGTAGGCGTTGACCTCGTCTGACAGGGCTATCAGTCGTCTGGTTCTGCCTCTGCCGTGAGTCATATGTTGCTCCTTTCCATCAGAACGGGATGTCCTTGTTTGTGATGTGATCCTGCTTATCGCTCTTGTCCTCGGCAGGGAAGGCCATGATGTTCAGATCGGGGAACATGGACAGGCGTAGCGTGTAGCCGCCTTTGTCGCGCTTGAACATCACGCCCACGGGTTCCCACGAGGTCTTTTCTTCCCCGTTGCTCGTGTACTTCCTCGGTACGCACAGGTTGTAGCGCTCCACTTCAGCCTCCAATCTTCAGGTTGCCCTTGCGGGCCTTTGTTTCGATGACCGGAGCCAGCCGGGTTTCGACTTCGGACTTGGCTACAGTCTTGGCGACGGGTTCTACAAGGCTGTAGTGTTTGTGCATCGCGTCAACGAGCGACGGGATGCTGGCCTTGCAGCAGGACAAGAACTCGTCCTGTGTCAGCTCTGGCAGAAGCTCGAAAGCCTTGCCGATGTCGGCGATCTCTTTGACCTCTGTGGCCTTGCCGATGGAGCAGCCCGGCACTTCTTCGCCGCGCTCAAGCCTGGACCGAATCTCGTCCTTCACCTGCCCAATACGCTTCTCGGCGAGCTTCGCCAGTCGGCCCATGTCGGCCAGAGTTGACGGTGAAAGCACCTCAAGCCCAAGGGCCGTGTCGGGCAGTGCCTCAAGGCTCTTGCATGTTTCGGGGCATGTGGCAGTCCCGAAAGCCCGGCAGTATTTGCAG
>CAZJAK010000157.1:0-2523 GCA_964543935.1 uncultured Spirochaetaceae bacterium | reverse complement strand
TCGACGAGGGGACCTTCGAGCCTCGAAAGGTCCAGCTGGGGGCGGAGGTTGGCGTTGTTGATATTGACCAAACGCCCAAAGGTGGTGTGCTGCATTTCCGTGCAGCAAGTGAGGGGGGGACGTATCGCGCAGCAGAAGAAAAAGCATTGATGCAGCAACCCGGCTTCACCATCACACCCGCCATGCAGGAGCAGGCCAGCAAGGGCATGCCGCTGTTCTCGAAGCAGCGCATCATCGGCGACTCGGGACGGCAATACACCAACGAGCAGAAAGACTTGTTCAAGCATGTCGGGCGTGAAGTCGACGAGAAGACGACGCTCGAGAAGCTCAAGTCCTGGATATGGAAGAATTGGGTGCAGGGGCTATTCGATCAGTTCGCGCCAGTCAAGAACCTGTCGAGCCATGCCTATACGTTGATGCGCCTGTCCAAGGGTTCTACTGGTGCATTCGAGGCGTTCCTGCATCATGGCAAGTTGTCGATCCGAGATGGGGCTTTCGACGCCGACACCTCTGGCGGCGCGATCGAGAGCGTCTTTGTGCCGGTTGGCAAGGAAGCGACCGATTTACTGTATTGGATCGCCGGAAATCGTGCCGAGAAGCTGTTCGGTGAGGACCGTGAACATCTATTTTCGCCGGATGACATTGCCGCAGCGAAGAGTCTGGCCACTGGTCAGACTGATTTCGATTACACCCTGCCTAACGGGACGGTGACGCGCAATCGCGCATTGATTTACAGGGACACACTGCGCAAGTTCAACGAGTTCAACAAAAACATCCTGGACATGGCTGAACAGTCCGGTCTCATCGATGGCGCCAGCCGCCACTTGTGGGAACATGAATTCTACGTTCCCTTCTACCGCGTGACCGACGAGAAGGGCGGCGGTATTCGTGGCATGAACATCAAGCAGGGCGTCATTCGCCAGCAAGCGTTCAAGCAATTGAAGGGCGGCACCGAGGGCCTGAATGATCTTCTGGCCAACACATTGATGAACTGGGCGCACCTGATCGACGCCTCGGCGAAGAACCGGGCGGCGAAGGCAACGATCGATGCGGCGGTGAATCTTGGCGCCGCCAGGAAGGCCGTGGCAGGCGAAAAGAACGTGGTCTGGTACTCGGACAAGGGCCGCAAGGCTGAGTTCGTTGTGGATGATCCTGGCCTGCTGGTGGCCCTGAAAGGTCTTGAGTACGCCGGCTTGCGTGGCCCTGCCATGGATGCCCTGTCTGCCACCAAGCATTGGCTCACCATGGGCGTCACTGCGTCCCCGTTCTTCAAGGTGCGAAACCTGATTCGCGACTCGATCCAGTCGATCGCCGTGTCGGACTTAAGCTACAACCCGCTGCACAACGTCAAGGAAGGATGGAAGCTGACCAACCGCGCCAGCCAGGAATATGTCTCGGCCTTGGCAGGTGGCGGTTTGATCCGGTTTGGCACGATGCTCGAAGGTAGCGAAGCGGCCAGGACGCGCCAACTGATCAAGCAGGGTTCAAAGGATAGCCACATCCTTGACGGTGAGGGCAAGCTGAAAGCCTTCTACGACAAGGTTATCGAACCGGCATGGTCGAAGTATCAGGAACTTGGCAACCGTGGTGAAGAAATCAACCGCATGGCGCTCTACGACAAACTGATCGCCGAGGGCAAGACGCATGCCGAAGCGGCATTGGCGGCTCGCGATCTGATGGATTTCAGCATGTCGGGCGCTTTCACCAGTGTCAGATTCCTGACCCAGGTTGTCCCGTTCCTGAATGCCAGATTGCAGGGCCTGTATAAACTGGGCAAGGGCGCCAAGGAAGACAAGGCGAGATTCGCGATCGTGATGGCAACAACGGCCTTGGCCGGGCTGGCGATGATGGGCTATGCGTCCGGGGATGATGACCGGTGGAAGCGGTGGAAGAAACGTGAGCAGTGGGACAAGGACAACTACTGGATGTTCTCGTTCGGCGATGTCGATTACCGGATTCCGAAGCCGTTTGAAATCGGTGCTATGGCAACCCTGGTCGAGCGCGGGTTTGAAACGGTGTTCATGCTTGGCGACGAGAAGAACAAGTGGTCGAAGTTCGGTTACGCGGTATTGAAGATTGCCAGCGACCAGTTGTCGATGAACCCGGTCCCTCAATTGGTCAAGCCAATACTGGACATTTATGCCAACAAGGACAGTTTCAGCGGACGGCCGATCGAAACCATCTCCATGGAACGGCTGAAGAAAGACTATCGATTCAACGCTGGCACATCGATGTTTGCCCGTGGCGCGAGTACGGCCGGGAATACCATAGCAGATGTGGCAGGAATGGAATTCCTGTCGCCGGTACAGATTGACCACTTGGTTAGGAGCTATTTTGGGTGGGTTGGTGCTGCCGCGGTTGCGAGTGCGGATTTTGCCATTCGGCCCATGACCAATGAACCAAGTCGTCCAGAAAAAGATATGTTGAAATGGATGTCGGGTGGCATGGTGACCGACAAGGACAGCGCCGGTAGCCGGTATGTGTCGCACCTGTATGATCAACTCGGCGAGCTTGAGTCGGCCT
>CAZJAK010000156.1:0-2541 GCA_964543935.1 uncultured Spirochaetaceae bacterium | reverse complement strand
CTTTTGAACTCTTCTACATTCTTGCCAAATTCAGCTGATGCGGCATCGATTTCGGCACAGACTTGCTCCAACGGCTTTCCAGCACTCTCACGGGCCGCCCTGATGGTGGTGAGGCACTCGTTGCCGTCCATGAATGCAGCAGCTTCCACCACGTGTTCTTGATCCTCCAGGGGAATGACTAAGAAGCCGTGCTTGTCGGCATGGATGAGGTCGCCCGGTTCGATACGGCACCCGTAGACTTCCACCGGGATGCCCCATTCGACCGGAGCGGAGTAGGCGTGCCCGACGCACAAGCGTTGGGCGATGGCCTTGAACCCGGCATTGGTCATCTCGTCGAGGTCGCGGATGGCCCCTTCGGTGACAGTCCCCACACATCCGAGCGCTTTGTGCATGTTCGAACAGACCTCGCCCCAAAACGAACCGATGATGGCATCGGGGGCGTCGAGGTCGCGCACCACGACAATTTTGGGACCTGGCTTGCTGGCGATATAGCGGCGGTAAGCCGACCATTTCGCCACCCTGTCGCGGGCATTCTCCTGATTGCTCGGTTGGACGACCACAGTGACGGCATACCCTACCATCGAGCCCATCTGGGGCATGAAATCGCGTGTTTCACGACGGTTGCAACGAACCTCCAACCGTTCATGGCGTGTGACAATCTCCCATCCGTTGTAAATGGTGGGGGTGTTCCAGCGTTTGAGCTTGAGCAGGTCGCTATGGGTGAGCATGGATTGGATCTCCTATCGTCGGCAGTCCTGAGAATCATACTTGATTTTCCAGCCTTGCGGCAGAGCAAAAAGTGAATAATGGCTCTGGTCAAGCAGCCATCATCCCCCTACAATGAAGCGGTGTTGCACATGTTGATCATCGGGAGGATTCCATGGTTCCGGCTTATCGAACGAAAGATGAGTATGCTGTCTCGACCTTTCTATTTGAGGATGTCGCGCTCGAGGAGGCCCTGAAGGCCATCGCTGAAGAGGGATTCACCCGGGTGGAGCTGTGGGGCGACATCGTGCATCTCGATCCGAGAATGAATCCCGATAGAAAGCAAGTCGCTCGGTTGCTTCGTGCGTTGGGACTGCACGCCCATGCGCTCCACACCCCCTTCAGGAGGTTTCAGACCTTCGCTGATGAGCATGAAGGGCGTGCATGGCGGGAACAACTCTGGAAGCGCTCGCTCGACATCGCCAGCGAACTGGAAGTGCCGGTCGCGGTGATCCATGCGATGAACCGCAACGAATACAACTACGGTTATGATCAGGTGGCCTACCTGCAGGAGCTGCTGGCGCGATTGAACGCGTATGCTCTATCCAGGGGAGTCACATTGGCGGTGGAAAACATCCCCTCCGGCAAGCAACGGACGGACGAGGTCCTCTGCACCTTGGCTGAACAAGTTAAGTTGTTTGCGAATGTACCCGACGTGCATTGGTGTTTGGACATCGGCCATGTCACGATCACCAGCAACGACATGCAAGGCGAAATCGACGCCTGCATCGACAAGCTCGTCACATTGCACATCCACAACAACGACGGGTTGGCCGATTCCCATGACATCCCCACCAAAGGGGTGATCGATTGGCCCCATTGGTACGATTACCTGCGCTCGAACGGTTATGAAGGGACATTCGTATTGGAAGTCCACAAAGGCAAAGACCCCTTCGGACGCCTAAAGGAACTGGCTGGGATGTTTGAAGGTTGAGGATGAATACACTTTTTTTCTAAAGACAATGTAGTACGAATCGCAATCGATAATGCAGCTGGGTTGGCAGATTTATTGTATTTTATCGAATCACACCGGAATGGCTTTTTGTGTGCTGGGTCGTATCTCGATGGCGGGTTGGAATAAGTAGTATTCAAATCCAGAAAGTTGGGAGTGGGAGATGATTTTCATGAGGACTTGAGCTGCTTTTTCCCCGATCTCAACGTTTTTAAAAGACACTGAGGTTAATCGTGGAGTGAGGGATTCACATATGCTAGTATTGTTGTATCCAATGATGCCGATGTCGCCAGGTATCGAGAATTCAAGTTGTGCTACTGCACGATAACAGCGTTCCGCTAATGAGTCGTCGAAACAGAAGATGGAGTCTACCTTTTCTTTGGTGATCAGGTTCATGATTCCCGTATGGTCGTTGTCGGCGACATCGAACAGAATCGCATTCCTGTTGATGTCCATCCCTGCTTCTAAAAGGGCCGACAGATAGCCTTGGCACCGGTCACTACTGGTCTTGTACTTGATCTTTGCGATATAAGCCGGTCTTTTATAGCCTTGTTCCAACAAATGCTTGGTGGCGATGTATCCGCCATAGAAATCGTTCGAGGCGATCACAGGTACGTTGATGCCGTCGATGCTCCGATTGCAGAACACGAACGGAATATGGGTGTCGATGAGTTGGCTATATAAGCGATAGACTTCTTTCAATGCAGAAGAAACGATAGGGACGAGGATGATACCCGATACTCCTGAGGCTACCAAACGCCTAATGTACATCTCTTGCTTCTCTGGATCGTTGTCGGAATTGCACAGTATGATATTAATCCCGA
>CAZJAK010000155.1:0-2565 GCA_964543935.1 uncultured Spirochaetaceae bacterium | reverse complement strand
CCAAACCGCACCCCTGGGGAGCCCGCAAGATAATGAACGATATCGGGGTCTCCCCCGGCAATGCTTGCTTCATCGGAGACGCCACGGTGGACATGGAATGCGGAAGCGCGGCAGGAATAACGAACCTGATCGGTATCAGGTCGGACATAACCGATGTCGCGGTCATCCGCAGGTTCACTGATGTTCTGATCGACGGATATGGGGACATCGACGTGGTCGACCGCTAGTGATCGGTAACTGGTGTGAACAATCCACATCAATTATCTATATGCTGATGGATGGTTATACGGGAGTGATCTCATGATTTCGAGGGACATGGACAAGACCATCTACTCCAAAATGATGACCTTGAAGGAAAAGTATGGTTGCCGAGGGATCAAATCGGAGTTCGAGAACGAAGCCTCGGAATTCAAGGACCTGGTCTTCCTTCGGTACGAGACCGCCAAGGCCGGATTGCGATTGAACATCAAGATCGGGGGCGTGGAGGCTTACACCGACCTCAAGATGGTCGTGGACCTCAATGCCGATGGCGTGATAGTACCCATGGTAGAATCGCCATTCGCCCTGGTTAAGAGCCAGAACATGATATATGACCTATTTAACGAGGACAGCTCGGGTTTCGATGTTAAGATCAACATCGAGACGAAGACCGCGGTGGAGAATCTCGATGGGATCCTGGAGGCGATGAGCGGTTGCATAACCGGCTTCACCATAGGGCGGTCCGACCTGTCATATTCTTATGGTATGAAAGGCCAACAGGACTCTGATTTCATCAACCGGAAGGTCGAATATATCGTCGACCGGATACAGAAAAAATGTGACCTGGAGATCACCGTAGGCGGCGGCATCAGCCGGAAGACGTTCCAGAACGAGTACTTCAAGACCAATATCATTCCCAGGCTGTCGCACATTGAGACCAGGAACGTGGTGTTTGACGCTCGCTCCATCGAGAACGACGAGGCGCTCATGTATGCCTTGGAGTTCGAGAAAGAATATCTGAACTATAAATTGTTGAAGAACAAGATCTTCATGAAGCATGACGAGGACCGGTTCGACACCATAATGTCAAGAGGATGAAGATGGACGGACGCTCGAAGCGGACTGTGCTGGTCACAGGGGCCTCGGGTTTTATCGGCCGAAACCTGGTCGATCATCTTGAGGGCGAGTTCCGGGTTTTGGCTCCAAAGCACAGAGAGCTAGACCTATTGTCCCAGTCCGACGTTGATAGATTCTTCCACGATAATGAAATTGACCTCGTCATCCATTGCGCGAATGTGGGAGGCAGCCGTAAAACCGGGAATATGGAAGGTGTGGTCGAGAAGAATCTGCGCATGTTCACGAACTTGATGAGGAACGAGGAACGCTTTGAGAGGCTGATCCATTTCGGATCAGGGGCGGAATACGATAAACCGACAATGCGGGCGAATGTATCCGAGGAAGATTTCGGTAAGACCATTCCTAAGGATGATTACGGATTTTCCAAATATGTGATCTCTAAAATGATCGAGGCGAGCGACAATGCCTATTGCCTCAGGTTGTTCGGAGTTTTCGGTCCCCACGAAGATTATGAATTCAAGTTCATTTCGAACGCCATGGTCAAGAACCTCATCGGAATGCCCATCCAGATCCGTCAGAACGTGGTCTTCAGCTGGTTGTACATAGGGGACCTGGTGAGGATAACCAGGAGGGTGTTGGACGCCCCTCTCCATCACCGCTCATACAATGTCGTCCCAGATTATCGTTGCGATCTGCTCGGGATCGCGCGGATGATAAACGAATGCTCTGACCATCCCTCCAAGGTGGTGGTTGAGAATCCTGGCCTCAACGTCGAATATTCCGGTTCGAACAGCCGCCTGACCAAGGAACTGGATGATGTTCATTTTACACCGATGAAAAAAGCGATCCCCGATCTGTTTGATCATTACAGGTCCATTATTGATACGCTGGATACGGACGTGGTTCGAATGGACCCCTATTACTCGAAATGTGTAGTGAAGAAATGAGTTATGACGGGTGCTCATATTGTGACATTCGGCCGATCCACGACCCTCGACTAACGATTTTTATGGCCAACGACATCCGACGTTCGATCCTTTTATAGGGGTCGCTTGGACGATGTGGCTAATCACGTTGGTACTTACTAAGTACATGTTCGTACACTTGGAGGGTCTGATGAGCGACCTTCTCCCAGGTCAATTTGGATTCCACATACCTCCGTGCGTTCACTCCCATGACATCAATTCGGGACGGGTCGCCAAACAGCTCGATTATCGCTTTGGCTATCGCATCAGGGTCCTTCGGTGGCACCAAGACCCCAATATCCCTTTCACCCTCGATAATCTCCTTAGACCCACCAATGCTGGTGGCGATGACCGCTTTGCGACAGGCCATGGCCTCGATGAGTGACAGACTGAATGTTTCCTCGGCCTCGCCTTGAGGGATGGATGGAAGTACATAAACATCGGCTCGATTCAGATAATTGGGGACGCTGTCGTTCGGAACCCTTCCGATGAATCTTACATTGTCGGTCAAACCTAGCTCGTTGACCATGTTCCTGATTTGCTC
>CAZJAK010000154.1:0-2637 GCA_964543935.1 uncultured Spirochaetaceae bacterium | reverse complement strand
GGATTGGGTTGCAATCGAAGACAAAGGATTGCAAGCTGCATCCCGATGCAAGCTCAGTGCCCAGCACAGCGCATTGACATTCAAGGCGCATCCTGCCAAAGACGGTTCGCTGTGGATGTTCACTTCGGAGGATGCTTGTCGGTCGTGGGATGGCCCTTTCGAGGTACGATTGTTCGATCAACGCACGATTGAACCACGCATCGATTACATCGTGCATGACGATATCTCAGTGACAGCTTTCTTGACGGCTTTCAAGGATAACGGCAAAGAGGGCAGGGTCTTCTGCGCCAGAAGCATCGATGGACTCTCCTCGTGGAGGTTTTTGTCATGGATTGGGGAAGAGCGGCTTGGATTCAATATCATGCCGTCCACGGTGCGACTCGAAGACGGCAGCTACCTCTGCGCGACCAGGTGGCAGGAAGGTGATTTGTGGGGCATCGATACTTTCCGTTCGACAGACGATTGCCGTTCGTGGCAGCTGCAAGGACACCCTGTCCAAGGCGGCGGATTGAGCAACCCACCGAGTCTGTTGCGCTTACGCGATGGCCGCTTATGCCTGACATACGGCTATCGGGCGAAACCCTACGGGATCCGGGCGAGACTGAGCATCGATTCCGGGACAAGTTGGGGTGACGAAATCATCTTGCGCGATGATGGGGGACATTGGGACCTTGGCTATGTGCGATCGGTTGAATTGCCTTGCGGGGATGTCGTTTCGGTATATTATTTCTGTCATGACAAGTCGGCGGAGCGGACTATCGAAGCCACCATCTGGCGGCCTTGATATCCAATGGGGGGAGACATTGTGAAAATCGTGATCATCGGTGCTGGCAGCCAAATTTTTGGCCAGAGATCCATCGTAGATATCTTGAGCGAAGCTTCGTTCGAAGCAGAGAAGCTGGAACTTGTCTTGGTGGATGTCAATCCCGTGAAGTTGGATGCCATGTTACGCTTGGCCCTCATGGTCAAGGAGCGCTTGTCCTCGCGGGCCACCGTCAGCGCTACCATCGACCGGCGCGAAGCTTTGCCTGGTGCCGATTTTGTATTCATCTCGGTGTCGGTCAGAAGGTACGAATTATGGGAGCAGGACTTTAGGGTTCCCTATGCGTATGGATTCAAACAAGCCTATGCTGAGAACGGTGGGCCGGGAGCGTTGTTCCATGCCCTGCGCAACATCCACGTGGTGATGGCGATTTGCGAAGACATCGAGCGGTTGGCGCCGCAAGCGTTCGTTTTCAATTTTTCCAATCCGGAGAGCCGGGTCCTGCTCGCCATCAAGACACTGACAGGCCTGTCGGCTGTGGGGCTGTGCCACGGACAACACGACGCGTTGACCGCGATAGCCAGGTTGACCGGACGACCGTTGAATTCCATTAAGATCCAAGGAGGGGGCATCAACCACCTGTTCTGGTTGCAGGAGATCCGTGACAAGGCCAGCGGAGCCGATCTGTATCCCGAGTTGCGGGAGAAAGCCAAGGCTTGCAGCGATCCCTCGTTCAGCCTGGTGGCAAAACTGCTCGACATTTACGGTATGTTGACCTACCCGGACAACACCCATGCCGGTGAATTCTTCTCGTTCGGGAGCGAGTACATGCATGGAAAGTGGGTGCATGGTTTGGAAAACAGGCCGGTGAATGTGAGCCATAAGAGTACGGTAGACCATATCGCCCCGTTGTTGGACGGCCAAAGACCTTTAGAAGAAATCCTGTTGCGTTCCCGGGAGATCGCAGTACCGATCATCGTTGCCTTGACTGGCGGCGGTACAGCCGATTTTTATTCGGGGAACGTGGTCAATGACGGGCTGTATATTCCAAACCTCCAACCGAACGGTGTGGTCGAGGTCCCCATCAAGGTGTCGGGTAGAGCGATCCATCCCCAAACAATCGAACCGCTGGCAGAGGGGGTGGCTGCTTTCTGCCGGACCCAGATGTCGATCCAACACTTGACCGTGACGGCCTATAAGGAACGATCCAAAATACTGCTCTTGCAAACGTTGTTGCTCGAACCGACGGTGGACAGTGTATCGAGAGCCGAAGCGCTCATCGACGACATGTTGTACCTGCAACGCGATTTCCTGCCAGAATTCAAGTAAGTCATGCCGCACAGTCAATCAGGAGGTACCCCGTTCGTCGTTGAAGGGGAGTGCTTGACGTTCGCTTGGGTGCTCGACTCTGCCGACGGCATCGGCATGCAGAGCGCATACCGGATCGAGATGCGTGAATTCGGAAAGCAAGGCTGGATTCCATTCTGGGATTCGGGTGTTGTGGAGGGCGTTGATTCGGTCGGGATCCCGTATCGCGGACCCGCGCTTGTTCCCAGAATCTTGTATGATTGGCGGGTGATGGTGCGTGGCGAGGCGCTCCGATGGTCCGACTGGTCAGCACCGAACCGTCTGGTCGGTGGGCTTGGTGCATCATGGAGCGCCGAGCCAATTTGGGCTTCTTGGGATACGGATACCGTCTGTCTGCGCCGAGAAATCAGCTGTCGTGGCGATCGTCCGTTGGTGGCTGCCTATGTATTCGCCACTGGGCGCGATACACAGGCAACCCGCCAGCATGTCTTCATGCTGTGGCTCGATGGGACTCTAGTCGGGACGGGGCCGGCTCGCGGATGTAGCGGCGAGTTGCCGTATTCGAT
>CAZJAK010000153.1:0-2673 GCA_964543935.1 uncultured Spirochaetaceae bacterium | reverse complement strand
AACTCCACCAAGACAATTATTTATTACATCTATGAGAATGCTTTGATTAAGGGCAGGTTTGAAACGGCCTGCATCCAGGCGATTTGCCTGTTCCTGTTGATCTTCATCATCACAAGGATCCAATTCGCTCTTGAGAAAAAGGTGGTGCATTACCAATGATCAGCGCACGAACAAAAAAGAACATTCTGTCGGTTGCATCTTATTCGGTAAAATTGCTCATCGGCCTGGCATTCATCTCCCCGCTGATCATCGGCGTGATGTTTTCCATCCATTCCGAGACGGAGCTTTCTCAACTGCCGTTGCGCCTGATTCCCAAGGTGCCGACGCTGGAAAACTATGCCAAGGTCTTCACCGATGTCCCCATCTTCCATTATCTGAAAAACTCTATCATCGTCTGCGCTGTGGCCATCGTGTCACAGATCGTTTTCGCTAGTTTCGCTGCATACGGGTTCGTGTTCTTCAATTTTCCGCTGAAGAATTTCCTGTGGGCGGTCATCCTCAGCACGATGATGATCCCAGGAGAAGTCGTCATCATCACGAACTATGTGACGATCCAGAACATGGGCTTGGTGAACTCCTATGCAGGGCTGTTCCTCACTTCATTGATCTCGGGGACCAGCATATTCATGATGCGCCAATATTATAAGCAGTTGCCGAAAGACTTCAAAGAAGCTGCGATCCTCGACGGGTGTGGCGATGTCGGATTTCTGTTGAAGATTGCGATGCCGCTTTCGGTTCCGACCATATCGGCTCTCGCAATCTATCAATTCGTGCACATCTACAATGCGTACTTTTGGCCTTTGCTCGTGACGAACAAGGACGTCTGGCGCACCGTGCAGGTCGGTGTCTCCTATCTCGTGACTGGAGACGTGGAGGAGTACGGAAAAGTCATCGCAGCGGCGATGGTCGCCATGACCCCTGCTGTCATTGCCTTCATATTCGGTCAAGACTACATCATCAAAGGGATGGTCTCGGGCGGCATCAAGGGTTGATGCTTTCAAGAATGGGATTCTGGCGATGTTATCGCTGACAATTATAAAGGAGAGAGGAAAGATGAAAAAACTTACAACTGTTTTGATTCTCATCGCGCTGATTCTGAGCCCCGTGTTTGCCAAAGGGGAGCAGGAAGCTCAAGTGGTGGAAGAAGTCAAGCCAGCCGGGACTGTCGAAGTGGTGTGGTGGACGTTCCATGGCGCTACCAACGTGGCTTATTTCCAGAAGGTTATCGATGCCTACAATGCCAGCCAAACCGATTATCATGTGACCATTGAATACCAAGGATCGCAGAACGAGTTGATCGCCAAGATGCAGTCGACGCTGAAAAATGAGCTGCCCGCTTTGTTCCACTGTGCCATCGAGAACATCGGGATGGTCATCGAGGCCGATTATGCCGTGAGCGCCCAGCAGTATGTCGACAAAGACAAAGCAGGCTGGCCCGAACTGAAGAACACCTATGAATCGTTCTACGCAGCATCGTGCGATGGCGATGGCAACCTCGTCGGGTATCCTAGCGGCGTCAGCTATCCCACCATTTACTACAATGCAGACATGTTGGCGAAAGCTGGAATCGATCCGGCCTCCCTCACCTCCTTTGAGAAAGTGCTCGATGCCTGCCGGAAACTTGTCAATGGTGGCTATACCCAATACGGAATCGGTTTCCACACCGATGCCGGTTACTATGTGAATGCCGCTCTTGCCCGCGAAGGCGTGATTGCGTACGACAACAAGAACGGGCTTGAAGGTGAGATCACCAAGTGCCTCTACAAGGATGGCGGCGTGGTTGAGTCTTCCGTGAGCAAGTATCTCAGCTTCTACAAAGACCTCTATAAAGAGAAGTTGGGTGTGCCGTTCGGTGCCAACTACAGCTCCGAGATCATTCCCCTGATGGCAGCGAATGATTGTGCAATGATGCTCGGTGTCATTTCCATGACGACGAAGGTGTTGTCGGTAGTGAACAATGCGTTTGAAGTCGGCGTGATCCCCTGTCCGTCGGTGACCGAAGCGGGAACCCGTGCCGGTGAGCCCTCTGGTGGAACCTGGCTCTTCATCGCCGACAACGGTGACAAGTGGGCCATGCAGGGCGGCTATGAGTTCATGAAGTTCGCCAGCAAGGGCGAATGGGCCGGCTATTTCGCAGCTGCGACCGGTTACCTCGCTCCCAGTGTCGATGCTTTTGAAAGCGATGTGTATCAGAACTACATGAAGAACATCTTCCCCGGAATCAACACAGTCTACCAGAGCTTGGCAAACAGCAAGGGCGATGCCCTGATGCCGATCTGCGGCGTCTCGGCAGAGATCAAGAATGCCAACAAGCTCGCCGTTGAGACGGTCTGCAACGATCCCACCGATGCAGCCATCGCCAAGGCGGTCAAGACAGCGTACGACCAGATTCAAGAAGCAATCGAGCTGTACAACTTGGCTAACTGAGGTTTTACGGACCTGAAATCGACTCAAACGGGCAGAGCATATGCTCTGCCCGTTCTCGATGTGGATGCATATGTGTAACGAAGATTCATCGCGGGAGTGTCACCATGAGATTTAAACGGCTTTTAGCAACCGCATTGCTTGTCGTATGTGTGTTGTTCAACATCACCACACTGTATGCCAACCAAATACCGGTTGATAAGGACGGTACCTACACTTCGGTTGTGTTGGATACCTCACAGGATGCGG
>CAZJAK010000152.1:0-2701 GCA_964543935.1 uncultured Spirochaetaceae bacterium | reverse complement strand
ACAAAAGCGGCATGTGCCGCAGTAGATTGTTGAATCGAAAGTGACTCGGTCACCTACTGCAAATTGACGTACAGCATCTCCAATCTGCACGATTTCGCCAGCTGCTTCGTGTCCCATGATGACAGGGGGGATCCGCCGGCCGGTCGAGCCATCGAATCCATGTACATCGGAGCCGCAGATGGCCGCAGCCCGGATGCGGATGAGCACATCATGAGGATCGGAGATGGAAGGAGTAGGAACCTCCAGGTAGTCCAAGTGTTTGTACGATTGCATTACCAAAGCTTTCATTGCTGTTCCTTTTTTATATGATTGACATGCATCTCGGTCATCTTCGTCCTCTGGCTATCTTCAACGCTTGAACGTTTTGAAGGAGCGTTTTACCAGTGGGTAGAGGATGATGAAGATGGATAGACCCAAGAAAATCAAACTGATCGGACGGGTGAAGAAAATCGAGGAGCTGCCTTCGCTGATGATCAACGAACGGCGCAGGTTTTGTTCCACCAACGGGCCTAGCACGATGGCGATGACCATGGGTGTGATCGGGAATTTATACCTGGTCAGGAAGTAGGCTAGCAGACCAAAGATCAGCATGATGAACACATCGGAAATATTGTTGTTCACTGCATACGAACCGACGACGCACAGCACTGCCAGCATCGGAATCAGAATGGTGGTGGGAAGCTTGGTGATGTTCACGAAGGCCTTGATGAAGAGTTTTCCTTGCAGGTACATGAAGATATTGATGAATACGAAGCCAATCATGATGAGGTAGACCCACTCGGTATTCTCCACGAACAACTGGGGACCGGGGATGATGCCTTTCATGATCAATGCCCCCATCAGGATAGCGGTGACTGAATCCCCGGGGATGCCCAACGTGAGCAATGGGATCATCGCTGACCCAGTCACAGCGTTATTGGCCGATTCAGGTGCCGCCACCCCCTCAATGTATCCTGTTCCGAACAGCTCGGGATGTTTTGATGCCCGTTTGGCCTCGTTATAGGCCATGAAGGCGGCGATGGCGGCTCCAGTACCAGGAATGGCACCGATGAACGAGCCGATGATGCTCGATTTCACCAGCGTTTTCCAGTAACGGAAAAATTCACGCATGGTAACCTTGGTTTTATCGAATTGAAGGATTTCGCCAACGTGCTGATGCACGGTTTTTGTCTTCTGCATGATCTCGCTGATGGCGAACAACCCGATCATTGCCGGTATGACATTGATCCCGTTCCACAACGCATCGATGCCGAAAGTAAGCCGCACAATACCGTTGATGGGGTCCATGCCGATGGTGGTGGCAAATAAGCCCAACATTCCCATCAACAGCCCTTTGTACACCGAGCCTTCCCCGACGCTGGAAATGACCGAAAGGCCGAAGATGCCCAATGCGAAGTATTCAGGAGGACCGAATTTCAGCGCCAGCTTTGCTAAAAATGGAGCGATGAACAATAGGAGGATGGCACTGAACAAACCGCCGAACTCGGAGGCTTTCAGAGCCATGTCCAAAGCGGCACCGGCTTGTCCTTTTGCCGCCATCTCATACCCGTCCAAGACAGTGGCTGCAGCAGAAGGAGTACCCGGTGTCTTGATGAGGATGGCCGTGATCGATCCACCGTAGATTGCACCGGCATAGACACCAAGCAACAATAAAACGCCACCGGTTGAACTTAGGCCGTAGGTGATTGGAACCAGAATCGCGATGGCCATGGTGGCGGTTAGGCCGGGAAGGGCTCCGACAATGATACCGGCTGCCAACCCGATGTTGATCATCAAGAGGTGTTCCAGTGTGAAAAGATGAAGGATGATATCGATAATCATGGTGTACCGCCTTGATCAGGGAAGCCTGACGTATAACACATATTTGAATACGAGGAAGATGACCGCCGAGAATGCGTAGACGATCAAGTAGCTCAAAGGCTTTTTAACCTTGAGCACCAGCAGGATGGCTGTGGTGGCCAACACGGTGGAAATAATGAATCCGACCGGTTTCATGAGCAGGGCATACACGGCGATGATGCCGAACAGGATGAATGCACGGCGCTCGTCGATCCAACCAACGCTACTTTTAGGTGCTTCATTCGGCTTCTCCGATCGAATCTCATGGATATGTTTAAGCAGGTTGTTGGCGAACATCAGCACGCTGATGGCCATGATCGCCACCGCGATGACGCGGGGGAAGAACCGGGAATCGGGTTGAGTCCCTGGTCTGCCAGGTGCGAAGATCGGAATGATGAGCAACAACAAGATTCCCATTACAAAAAACGATCCGGCAAACAGCATGTCTCGTTTCGATTGTCTCATAATCACCTCGATCGGCTGGTTCAGATCATCCAGCCGCAATATTCATTGTGGATAGTTTTCCGTCCGGGGATGCGCAGGATGCGCTCTCGCGGAATGACACCGCATCGGTCGGCCCATTGGGTGTAGCGCATTACCAAAGCGTACAATACCTCGCGATGAGAATCGGCAAGGTTGTGCGTCTCGCCGCGGTCTTGTTCGATGTCGTAGAGTTCCCATTCTCCAGGATACGCCATGACAGCTTTCCAGCGTCCGCTGCGGATGGCTGCATTGCCTTGGTGTTCCCAGCAGAGGACATGGTCATTGACTTGCCCACCGGATAAAAGCGGTTTAAGCGAAGTCCCTTCCATCTGGGGACGACCCTTCCGGTCAGTCTGGCTGGAAGGAGCGATGCCAGCGA
>CAZJAK010000151.1:0-2712 GCA_964543935.1 uncultured Spirochaetaceae bacterium | reverse complement strand
CGACATGGGGTTCACCATGCTTAACTGTTTGGGAGACTTGGTTGGCACGTATATCGTCTCATATTCTGAAGACCGTAAGTTGAAGAAGGTTAAAGCTTGACATAACCGCAAACGGTTTTCATCGGTATTTGAATTTTTTCCGCTCGTCTATAGACATCCTGGGAGCTTAAAATCCTAGGATGTCTATATATTGAAAGCAAATTCGGAGGGTTTCCGTCAAAAAGCAGCTTATCCCAATGAGAAGGTTTTTATTAATCTTTATTATGAGATAATGCCAAAAAAGGATTTCGTTAAATTTCTTAAGCTTTTAAGGAGATTTGAATTACGGTGCGAGAATTTCAAATGTATACCTGTTATAAAAGGTCGGATTCACCATACTCCGAAGTTCAGGTTTCTTTTTCTTGACAGAATCCATACCATGGTTAATAATCATTGCTAGCCAGTTGTAGAACATTCTACAAGTTGGTGCCAATCACATCACTAAGGAGTTAGCTATGAAAAAGACATTGGTCCTTTTCGCCCTTCTGTCGGTCTTCGTGGCGCTGGTCAGCGCAACCGGACAGCAGGAGACGGTGTTTCCCTCCCGCCCCATCGAATTCTATGTCGCTTCGGCAGCTGGTGGCGGTTCCGACCTCATCGCCAGAGCCTTGGCCAATGAGATGAAGCTCGGTCAGAGCGTGGTCGTGGTCAACAAAGGCGGCGCTGGCGGCACCATCGGGACAACCGAAGTCGCCAAGTCGGAACCGGACGGGCACACGATGCTGCTCGGCATGGTCGGTCCCTTCCAGACCCAGCCACACTTGAACAAGTTGCAGTACACCGTCGATGATTTCCGCCATATCTCGGTGCTCACCTATGAACCGTTGTACCTCGCTGTCCCTACCGCAACCGGTTGGACCACAGTCGAACAGATGAAGCAAGGTGTCGCCAAACTTAATCGTCAACTCAAGTACGGTAGTTCCGGTGCCGGAAGCGTTCCCCACCTTGCCCAAGCGATCCTCTATCGCGAAATGGGAATCGCGGCCGAACATGTGCCGTTCGAGGGCGCCAATCCTGCCGTCATGGCTTTGCTTGGCGGACACATCGACTGCATCACCGCCCACCTTGGCGAAGTGATCAGCCATGTCAAGGCCGGTACCCTCAAACTCATCGGCATTTATTCACCCGAACGCTTCGAGATGGCTCCCGAAGTCGCCACCCTCAAAGAACAGGGTTACGACATCGACATCAGCGCCATTAAATTCGTATCGGTGCCCAAGAATGTTCCCGACAACGTCGTGGCCATCCTCAAGAAAGCTATCGACGATGCCAAGAATACTCCGGCTTTCAAAGAATTCGTAAAAGCCAACTACTCTGGCCCCAGCGACATGACCGAGGCTGAGATCATGGCCTACTTGAAACAAGGAAGCGACCAGTACAAGGATATCATCAAAGACCTTGGCCTTGGTGCGTTATAATACCTCCAAACCGATCAAGAAAGGATACATATCATGGGGTGTAAACCGAATATAGTGGTGATTCTCTGCGATGACTTAGGCTACTCCGACGTAGGATGCTACGGCGGAGAAATGGACACACCGAACATCGACCGGCTCGCTCGGGACGGCGTGAGGTTTACCGATTTCTACAGCACACCCCGCTGTGCTCCTTCGCGAGCATCATTGCTGACAGGTTTACACCCCCACCAAGCCGGTATCGGCATCCTCACATACAATGACGGGCCCCTGGGCTATCCCGGGGCCCTGAGGGAGGATTGCACGACTATCGCGCAAACCCTCAAGGAAGCCGGCTATGGCACGTATATCTCCGGCAAGTGGCATCTGACCAACGATACCAAGAATCCCAATGGCAATTGGCCGCTCAAACGCGGTTTCGACCGGCACTTCGGCACATTGGCCGGCTCGTGCAGCTACTACAATCCCCACACCCTGATGGTCGATAACACGAATGTTGAAAGCAAAGACATGGGGGACAACTTCTACTACACCGATGCGATCACCGAGCATGCCGTCACGTTCGTGAACGACCATGTCAAACAAAAACCTGGCGACCCATTCTTCCTGTACCTTGCCTACACCGCACCGCATTGGCCTTTGCAAGCGCCCGAGGAGACGATCAAGAAATATGCGGGACGGTTCGATGCAGGGTGGGACAAACTCCGTGAAGAACGCTTTGCCAGGATGCAACAACTCGGCATTGCCGACTCGAACTGGCAGCTTTCCCCGCGCGATGGCGACATCCCCAGCTGGAACGAAGTCGAGCACAAAGCATGGTATCTGCGCTGCATGGAGACCTATGCCGCCCAAATTGACCACCTGGATCAGGGCATCGGGCAAGTCTTGCATGCACTGGATACCTTGCAGGTACGCGACAACACGTTCATCGTGTTCCTGTCGGACAACGGAGGTTGCAACGAGTTCATCAAGGCTCATCCGCAACCTGGAGCAACCATCATCCCCAAACCCTACACCCGTAGCGGAGAGAAACTCGTCGTGGGCAACCATCACGACGTGATGCCGGGTCATGAAAACACCTTCCAAACCTATACCCATTGGGCCAATCTTTCCAACACTCCCTTCAGGTTGTACAAGACATGGGGTCACGAAGGCGGAATTTCTAGCCCGTGTATCATGAACTGGGGCGACTGCATCAAGGAAAAAGGGGCAGTCATCAGGCAGCCTGGCCAACTGACAGACCTTGCCGCCACAGTGC
>CAZJAK010000150.1:0-2725 GCA_964543935.1 uncultured Spirochaetaceae bacterium | reverse complement strand
CCTTTCAATTAGCCCCGGCATCCTTGAGGATCTTCACCACATAGCGGCGGCGGGACATGCGGGCATAATCCAAAGCCGAGCGATCTTGGTAATCGCGGGCGTTCACATCGCTGCCAGCCCGGATGAGGGCTGAGACGACCGCAGTGACGTTGCCGCTGTTCACCGCCATGATCAAGGCAGTCTCGCCGAGATAGTTCACGTCGTGGACATCGGATCCCGCTGTCACCAACGCCTCGATGACTTTTGGATTGGGATTATGGTTGGCGGCCAGTTGCAATGCAGTCGACTTGTACTGTGGTTCGCGTTCGAACACGTCGGCGCCCGCATCGACAAGCGCATTGATCACCTCGGCACTCGAGTTGAACAAAGCGGCCCGCATGATCGGTGTGAGACCAAACGTATCCTTTGAGTGGATGTCGGCGCCTTTCTTCAGCAACGCTATGACTTCGTCGGCTGTCTTGGCGCTGTCAGCTGCTGCGAGCAGTTTCTCTTGCAGTTTTTCTTTGTCCATGGCGTGTACCTCCTGCTATGGCGCTCTGTTTCAAGTATCGTCATAATCCGTTTGGAAGTAAAGGGCGCGGTCTGGAAGCAAAGCAATTTTGTTGCCCCTGCCCCTCCTGTCATAGTATCATTGGCCCATGATAACCAAGGAACTGATCAGCAGGGTGCCCAAGGTCGAACTGCACGATCACCTCGACGGTGGATTGCGTCCGACGACGATCATCGAACTCGCCGATGAGCATGGCGTGGCCTTGCCGACGCGGGACCCAAACGAGTTGTCCCAATGGTTCTCACGGGGTTGCCGGCAGAAAAGCCTGCCGCTCTATCTCGAGACATTCGAGGTGACCGTGGCTGTCCTGCAGACACCCGAGGCCTTGCAACGGGTGGCCTTCGAAGCGGTCGAGGATTTGGCGGCCCAGCATGTGGTGTATGCCGAGATCAGGTTCGCCCCGGTGTTGCACATCCGCAAGGGGATGTCGATGGACGAGGTGGTCGCAGCAGTCCTCGAGGGTTTGGAGGAAGGCCGGCGCAAGACCGGCATGGCCTACGGCCTGATCTTATGCGCACTACGCAACCAAAGCCCCTCGCTGTCGCTGGAAGCTGCCAAGTTGGCAGTCGCCTTCCGCACCCGCGGCGTGGTGGGCTTCGACCTTGCTGGCGACGAAAGCGGCAATCCTCCCAAGAAGCACCTTGAGGCCTTCCAGTACATCCGCAACCAAAACTTCAACATTACCATCCATGCCGGCGAGGGCTTTGGTTTGGAATCGATTTGGCAGGCCATCCAAGTGTGCGGCGGCCACCGCATCGGCCACGGCACCCGCTTGATCGAGGACATGATGATTACAGGACAAAAAATCGAGTCGATGGGTTCGTTGGCCCGTTTCATCCAAGACCGGCGCATCCCCATGGAGATGTGCTTGACCAGCAACGTCGGTACCGGAGCCGCCTCCGATTACGCCAGCCACCCGTTCATCACCTTCTACCGCAATAACTTCAGGGTGTTCTTGTGCGCAGACAACCGCTTGATGAGCGCCACCTCGATGACGCATGAGATGGAAATCGCCGTGGAGCATTATGGTTTGACGATCCGCGATTTGGAAAAAATCACCGTCAATGCGATGAAGTCGGCTTTCATACACCACAACGACAAGATCCGCATCATCTTCGACGTGATTAAAAAAGGCTACGCCAACATCCGCTCCGAATTCGGCCTGACCGACTGACCATCAACGATACGGGCGCGAGCGGCGCCACTCGTCCAACGGTCTGATCTTGAGGCGGAAAATAAAATACAGGAACGCGAAACCAAAACCGGCCAGATGGGTCAGGTGGGCCACCCCGCCCGACACGCCGAAGACTTGGTTGAACAGTTCGATCGCTGTATAGACAGCGACCAGCAGTGGCGCGCGCATGGGGAAGAACCAAAACACCAGGATGCGGGCGTACGGATAGAGCACGGCGTAAGCGAACAAGACAGCGTAAACCGCCCCCGAGGCTCCCACCAACACGACATTGGTTCCCGACAGATAGTAGGAGAAGTAGGAGAATATCCCTGAGAGGGTGCCGGTGAGCAGGTAGAAGAGGACGAATTCTTTGCTACCGATGCGACGTTCCACAGCCGAACCGAACATGTACAGGCCCAACATGTTGAACAGGATATGGTTGAGGTTGGCGTGGGTGAACATGTAGGTGAAGAATTGCCAATACCAATGCTTGTAATAGATGTACGAGGGTACCAAGGCCAAGTAGGCGTAGGTTTTTGCGTACAAGGTGGTGAGCATGAACACGATGATGTTCACGAGGACGAGTTTAAGCGTCGCGTTGGTATACGAGTAACGGAATTTACGGTTGAGGATGCTGTTCGCCATGCATGAAAGGTACTGGTAGCGCGGCTGTTCGTCAACGCTCGGCCACAACGCATAAGTTGTCAGACCTCTTGTGCAACAGTTGCGCATTTATACACCGGTGTAATGATTCTTCACACTTTATGTATGCAATTTTATAACGAACCAAAGGCTGGACATTCACTGGCATCTGTGGTGAATGCCCAAAATTCAATGAAAATTCATGGATTTGTAAATTTATGCCATGAATTACCGGACTTGGCACGCTACATGCATGATAAGAGGTACAGAGCAACAGTTTTTTCATACCTCCTTTAGTGTGATTTCCTTAGGTGGCCAGCGGAACTTCTCTCCCCACCCCAACAACCCTCCCGCTGGCC
>CAZJAK010000149.1:0-2861 GCA_964543935.1 uncultured Spirochaetaceae bacterium | reverse complement strand
CGCGTGACCCCTTCCTTAGGAGGGAAGTGCTCTATCCAGCTGAGCTATCGGAGCAAGGACGATGTGATAATAGGTCATTGCCGGCTGGTTCGTCAACCTGAGGGCAAGAGACAGCCCCGGGTTTTCCGGGGCTGCTGTAGCTATGATCAGAACAATGATGTTGTCAAAAATACCGTGGACATCAGCGATGAGATCAGCGAGACGACAGTGATCTGAGTGTTGATCGAAGGCCCGGCGGTGTCCTTGAACGGATCTCCGACCGTATCTCCGACCACTGCAGCCTTGTGGGCGTCGGAACCGCGTCCGCCATGCTTGCCCGACTCGACATACTTCTTGGAATTATCCCACAAGCCGCCGGCGTTGGACATGAACAATGCCAACAAAAGTCCGCTGACGATGTTCCCGGTCAAGTAACCTCCGATAGCCTGAACCCCTCCGATGAAACCCACGGCCAAGGTAGCCAAGATTGCCATCAAACCGGCCGGAATCAGTTCCTTGAGTGCTCCCACCGTGGCGATGTCGATGCATTTGTCGTATTCGGGAACCACGCCTTCGCGCCCTTCTTTCAGGCCGACGATCGTATTGAACTGACGGTGGATCTCAGCGACCATGCGCTGGGCGTTGCGGTCCACTCCGAGCATCAGCATGGCCGAGAAGACTGCCGGTATGGCTGCTCCGATCAACAATCCAAAGAACACATCGGGATTCATGATGTCGAAACCCGCAATGAAATGCTCGCCCATGCCGAGGGCTTCGGCAGCCTCGTTCACTTCGGTCATGAAAGCCCCGAGCAAGGCGATGACGGTCAAACCCGCTGCGGCAATGGCGAATCCTTTGGTGACCGCCTTCACTGTATTGCCGGCGCTATCCAACGAGTCGGTCACATCGAGGGCTTTTTCCCCGAGCGATGCCATCTCCACCAAGCCACGGGCGTTGTCAACGATCGGACCGTAGGCATCGTTTGAAATGATCATGCCGACGATCGAAAGCATGCCGACAGCCGACATCGAGATACCGAACATTGCGTAACCAGGGCCAAGCGGCTCGCAGGTGAGGTAGGCCGCCAAGGCAGCCACCGCGATACCCGCCATGGCCGGAAGCACGCTCAAAAATCCATACGAGACACCGGAGAGGATCGTAAAAGCCGGTCCCGACTTGGAAGCGTTGGCGACATAATGCACAGGATGTTTGGAATCATCGGTGAAATAATCGCTGGCGATACCGATGATCGTACCCACCACCAAGCCGATGGTCGCCGCTGTCCAAATCCTCCATTCAAATCCAAGCAATTGGGTCGCCACGGCAGTGAGCACGGCATAGATAATCGTCGTGACGTAGGTGCTGCTGTTGAGGGCGTGGGTGGGGTTGTCATGCTTGCCCATGCGGGCCGTCCCCACACCGATGATTGACGAAAGCAGTCCGATCGTGGCGTAGCAGAACACCGTGGCGATATTCTTTCCCGCCACAGATCCATCCAATGAGATGGCCATGACCAGAGCGGCAGCCATCGAGGCAACATTGGAATCGAACAGGTCGGCACCCATGCCGGCCACATCCCCGACGTTGTCGCCCACATTGTCGGCGATGACGGCCGGATTGCGCGGATCGTCCTCGGGAATGCCCAACTCTACTTTTCCGACCAAGTCAGCGCTGATGTCGGCTGTCTTGGTGAAAATGCCGCCGCCGGCTTTGGCGAACAGGGCCAACGAACTGGCCCCGAAGCTAAAGCCCAAGATTGCGGTCGCATCCTTGGTAAGCATGAACACGGCCGTCACCCCCAGCAGACTGGTGCCGACTACCGCCATGCCCATGACGGCCCCGCCCCGGAATCCAGCCAAGAATGCGCTCTTGATGCCACTCTGGGCGGCGACAGCCGACTTGCGGTTGGCGATGGTGGCCACTTGGATACCTACTCGGCCGGCCAAAGCCGAGAACGCGGTCCCGACAAGGAACGAGAGCGCCATGATGAGGTTGTCGGTTGCCCCTTTCCAGATCGGAGTGGGGATGAACAACAAGATCAACAACGAGATGATGAGGGCGAAACGAGCCAGAATGGCATATTCTCGGCGCAAGAATGTGTTGGCGCCTTTTCGGATGTATTCTCCGATCGTCTCGATTTTTTGGCTGCCCTTGGGTTGTGCCTTGACCCATGTATAGAGCCATAATGCCATGCCGAAGGCCAGTACTGAGACTGCGATAGCAAAGATTTGGATGATTTCGACCATATGGGAACCTACCTTGATCGGTGCTTTGCACCGTTATTTCCTATTCAGTGCGTGATGGGGTGCAGCCTTGCGGCATGCCCCGGCCGGATGTAGCATCTGTTCATTTCTTCCCGTCGATGGCCAGCAGCGACCCGAGCACCATTTCGCTTCGTGTACGAATGCCGAAGACTTCCTGTGGACGCAGGCCTTTGCCCAATGCGCCTGTCACAGCGGGTGGGGCCTGGTGTCTGGCCGGCATGACGACCGTTTCGTTTTTAGAAGCACGGGGAACGATCCGCATGGTCTCGGTGAGTACCGTTTCTTTTGGGACACCCAGGATTGCATAGGCAACGTGGTCATCAGGGGAGACCGAAACAGACACGGGGCACGCTTGACCGGGAATACCGGCCAAAGCCAGTGCAATGACGACAGGCAGGACAATCCACATGTTCGGTGTTTCCTTCCGAACCTTGCGCATGAGCCTCCTCCTGTAGGGTGTATGATGAAAGGACGCTAGGCGTCCCAATTTTAGGAGTGGTCCCTGAGGTTGTCAAGAAAATTCGCGATGAAAATAACGTCGTGGGCCCACTTGTTTTTTCTGCACTCAGCATGCATGGGGAAAATGGAAACATCCGACCATCTGTATGGTACGCAATC
>CAZJAK010000148.1:0-2920 GCA_964543935.1 uncultured Spirochaetaceae bacterium | reverse complement strand
ACGTGAAGATTAAGATCTTGTAGATTGACGATTTATGGTGCAACTCAATAAAGACTCCGCTTTACTTTATCAGAATCTCACCTTTGAGCTATCGTGATGGCGTGCTATTTGTTCACATGGACATGGAAGGAGTAGAGGACGTCTTCCATCTCTTTCAACCGTTCCTCGATGCGCTTGTGGTTGCCTTCGGTCAGGCTGCCGATGATGATCTCGGAGACAAGCATCGAAGAGAGGATTGAGTTGTGGAAGCCCACGCTGTTTGTCTCGACACAGAACACCACATCGGCTTCACTGGCGATCGGAGAGGAAAATTTGTCGGTGATCGCGATCACGCTCGCCCCGCGCTTTTTGGCGATTTGACAGGCTATGCTCACCTTCTCGACATAGCGGGGCAGGGTGAAGGCTATGATGACCGAATCGCTATCCATCTTCAGCAACTTCTCGTACTCCTCGCCACCTTCGGCCGAGATGAGCGAACAATGGCCGAACATCCTGTTGATATTGTAATTCAAGTAATGGGCGGCGCTGAAACTGCTGCGCATCCCCATCACGAATACTTGCTTCGCGTTGCCGATGAGCTTCGTGGCCTTCATGATGCTCTCGGTCCCGATCGCGTTGTAAGTCAACTCCAGGTTCTCAATCTGCTGCGAGACGATCTTTTCGACAATGTCGTCATGGACTTCGTCGGATTGCTCCTTGGCCTTCAGCTTGAGGGACGGCCTGGCCCTGTTTTTCAGGTATTCCTGTAAAGCATGCTGGAATTCCGAGTACCCTGAATACCCCAGGACCATCGCCAAGCGGATGATCGACATCGTGCTGACACCGATTTCATGGGCCATGCTGTCGATGGTTAAAAACGAAGCGTGCAGGGCATATTTCGTAACATAATCGGCGACCTTTTTCTGAGTCTTGGTATATTCGCCGTATTTGCCCTGGATGTGTTCAATGATGTCAGTCATGGTATCCTACCAGTCCGTCCTTACAGTTCTTGACTCTGTGCCAGCTTGGCCAGATGCACCCTTACATGGGGCCATCTGGGTACAGAATACTACTGTGTGGGCAAGCTTACAATATAAAAATATTGAATTATGTTATGAATTTTACTTTTTCTGATGCCTAGAGCATTTTGTCTTTATCACTTGGGTAGTATTACTCCTCCTTCGTTTCCCTTTCTTGATCCTTTATCTTCTAATACTTTCCTATATATTTATTATATTAATAATTACATTATACCTGTCATGTTTTCTCCGGAATACATCCAGATATCGCAAGCACGCAGATTTTCTTGAGCAATTTTGTGAATAAAAGAGATTGACAACGATGGTGGGCACGATTATCCTGAGATAAAAATATAGTAAATATTACTTATTACTATTTTTTGTGATATTTCTATCATCGATCATGGAGATGGACATGGACACATCCGTTGCGAGCCAGCTTGACTATGGGCGAATCGAAAAACTGTTCACACCAGGACCGGTAAACATCCCCACACGGGCCTACCTGGCCTCGTTGCTTGGCAGCTACCACCACAGGACCAAAGAATTTTCGGCTATCCTCAGAAAGACGCTCGAGATGTTGCAACCGCTCTTTGGAACCCGAGGACAAGTCTATCCGGTGCACACCACCGGCCGGGGAGCCTTGGAAGGCATCTACCGCAACATCTTCACACCCAATGACCGGGTCGTCTGCGTCGTCAACGGAAAATTCGGTGAGATGGCAGCCATCACCCTCACAAGCATCGGCATCCCGGTCAAAGAGTGTTTCTCCTCGTGGTCGGCGGCCGTCGATCTCGAAATTCTCGAAAAAGAAATCATCGAATTCCAGGCAACCGGCTTGGTGGCCGTCTTCAACGACACCTCCAACGGAGTGATCAACCCCATGGCCCAGATGGGAGCGTTGGCCAAGAAACACGATGTGCTCTTCGCTGTCGACAATGTCAGCGCATTGGGCTGCATGCCTTTCGAGATGGATGCATGGGGAGTGGACGCCGTCGCCACCGCCTCCCAAAAAGGCCTGATGTCCCCGGCCGGATTGAGCTTCGTCGCCTTGAGCCCCAAGGCCATGGCAGCCTGCCAAGCGAACCAGAACAGGGATTTCTACATCGATTTTGTCGACATCCACAAGAATGTCACCGAGAAAGGGGAGACACCCGGGTCCACCCCGGTGAGCCTCATGCTTTCTGTGCACGAAGCCCTGACAATGATCTATGAAGAGGGCATCGAGACGGTCTTCCTCCGCCACAAGGCGATTTCCGCTGGAACCAAAGCCGCCTTGGTAGCGTTGGGCTTCTCGCTCTATCCGCTGCAGTGTGAGGCCAGGTCCGACTCCCTCACCGTCGCCACGATGCCCCAAGGCCTGTCGGCCAAGCGGCTCTCGGCCGCCATGTGCCAGCAGTACAAGTTGCGCATCGGTGTCGGGCTGGGCTCGGCCATGGCCGACAACACCGTCAGGATCGCCCATATGGGGTATTGCTATGTCGAAGACATGCTGCAGTGCTTTGCCGTGATGGAATGCGTCCTCACGGAAATGGGCATGAACGGCATCATGGGCAAAGGCACCCAAGCGTTCCATCAGGCTTATGGGAAAACCATGGCGGAGGGCCTCTGAGCCATGCCCAAGACGATAGTTGAGAAGATATTCAGCACGAAATCAAAAACGGATGCCCGGGCAGGGGACACCGTCGATGCCGAAATCGACGCGATCCTCACCAACGACGCCTCCGGTCCCCTTTCCATCGACTATTTTGAGAAGATGGGGGGCTCGTGTGTCGTCCATCCCGAACGTGTTGTGGCGATCATCGACCACTACGTGCCCTGTCCGAACGATAAAGTCTCGCGCCTGCACCAAAAGCTGTATGACTTCACCGATACGTACGGGATCAAGCTGGTCGAAGCCGGAGGAGGCATCGCCCATCAGG
>CAZJAK010000147.1:0-2934 GCA_964543935.1 uncultured Spirochaetaceae bacterium | reverse complement strand
TGTAATTACAATAATTCTATTAAGTAATATTACTTGACAGGTTCTGTCTACAGTGGTTAAATAAAGGAGAATGTGAAGAAATTTTACATTTCTATGGTATATAAAGCAAGTTTATGATGATTGAGAATGTAATTACAGAGAATAAGGTGGAAAACATGAGCAAGTTGCCTGATAAAGAGAAAGCGCTCGGCATGTATCGACAGATGTATCTGATCCGCACGTATGAGGAGCGGATTTACTATCTGTTTTTAGAAGGGATCATGCCTGGGACGATCCATCAAAGCACTGGCCAAGAAGCGTGTGCGGTGGGAATGTTGTACGATTTGAGGAAGGACGACTACATGGCCTCGACCCATCGGCCAGCCGGACATGACTTGGCCAAAGGTGTCTCGTTGAAATCGATGATGTGCGAGATGTTCGGCAAGGAGGAAGGGTGTTGCCGCGGCAAAGGCGGGGCCATGCATACCGGCGATATCGAAGTGGGGGCCCTCGTTGCCAACGCCATCGTGGGCGGGAACCTTCCGATCGCAGCGGGAGTGGCACTGGCTTTCAAAATGCAGAAAAAGGACAATGTCATCGTGTGTTTCTTCGGCGATGGTGCGACAAACGAAGGGTCGTTCCATGAGTCGATGAACGCGGCTGCCATCTGGAAACTTCCAGTGATCTATGTCTGCGAGAACAACCTCTACAGTGCCACGACGAGCATCGCGTTGACCTGCAACATGCCCAATCCGGCCGCCGACAGGGCCGTTGCATACGCCATCCCGGCCGAGATTGTCGACGGTAACGATGTGCTGAAAGTCAATGAGGCAGCAGCCAAAGCGATTAGGCGTGCTCGCTCGGGCGAAGGGCCGACCATCATCGAGTTGAAGACGTACCGGCATGGCGGACACTCGAGGAACGATGCCTGCCAATACCGCCCCAAGGATGAAGAGAAACACTGGTTTGACCGCGATCCGGTCAAGAACTTCCGGAAATTTTTGATTTCTCAAGAATTGGTGGTGGAACAAGAGTTGGAGACGCTTGAGAAAGCGATTGAATCGGAAATCGACGAAGCTGTCGAGTACGCGCAGAACGCTCCGTTCCCTCAGATTGAAAGCGCGCTTGCAGACGTGTACTGGGAGGGTAAATAATGGCCTTGCTATCTATTGCTGATGCTTTGAAACGTGCTATCGCAGAGGAAATGCGGCGTGATCCGCTGGTGTTTTGCCTTGGCGAGGACGAGGACATCCCGGGCGGTATGGGCGGAGCCTTCACCGTGACCAAAGGTTTGGGAGAGGAATTCGGGTATGAACGGGTTTTGAACACCCCGATCTCTGAAATCATGCTGGCAGGGGTGTGTGTCGGATCTGCGATGATGGGCATGCGTCCTGTCGCTGACCTGCAGTATGGTGATTTTCTTTTCTGCATGATGGACCAACTGGTCAATCAAGCAGCCAAGATGTGCTATATGTCGGGTGGGAAAGTCCATGTGCCGATGGTTATGCGCGCTCCCTGCGGTGCGAGCAATCGCGGTGCCCAGCACGCCCAGAGCTTGGAGAGTTACTTCACCCATGTGCCTGGTTTGAAAGTGATTTGTCCCTCAACGGCATACGACGCCAAAGGGTTGATGAAGCAAGCCATCAGGGACGACAATCCGGTGCTTGTCTTCGAGCACAAGTTGCTCTATGGCGGCAAACGCAAGGAAAAGGATGCGATTTCAACCATTGGCGAAGTCCCCGATGACGACTACGTGATCGAATTCGGCAAAGCCGCTGTGCGGCGTGAAGGCAAGGACATCACTATAGTCGCCAACCTTTTGATGAGTTACAAAGCACTCGAGGCGGCCCAAATACTCGAACAGGAAGGCATCAGTTGCGAAGTGATCGACCCGAGGACGCTGGTCCCGTTCGATTACGACACCGTGGTGGCCTCATTGGAGAAAACCGGCCGTTTGATGATCGTCCATGAGGATACCTATCACTGTGGTTGGGGTGCCCAGCTTGGTTCTTGGATTGCGGAGAACCATATCTTTCTGCTCGATGCCCCGATTGTGCGGGTGGCAGCTCTCGATGTGCCGATCCCGTTCTCGCCCGTCTTGGAGAATCACGTGATTCCTTCCAAGGATCGGATTGTCGAGGAAGCAAGAAAGATGATGAGGGTGTGAGATGATCAAAGAAATACGGATGCCCAAAGCCGGTCAGACTACCGATGCGGCGGTGATTGTCGAATGGAAAGTCAAACTAGGGGACAAGATCGAGCGCGGCCATGTCCTGTTGGAGGCTGAAACCGACAAGGCGGTCCTCCCCGTGGAGAGTTTTGCTGCAGGGATCGTCATCGACATCCTCGCCAACGAAGGCGACACCGTCGAGGGCGGGGATGTGGTGTGTGTGATCGGCGATGCACAGGATGCGGCCTCCTATTCCAGGAAAACCGGGACCAGCGCTGCGGCCATTGTACAACCACAGGCTCACGATGAGGATGACTTCATCCCGATCATGAGGCCGCCGGTAGCGGCGACCGGTGTATCCGCTACCTCTCGAAACTATCCAGCGATGCCGAACAGTAAACGTTTGGCCAAAGAGCTGGTTGTGGACCTCGCTTCGGTCGTCCCGGCTAATGGCACCTACATCACGCGTCAGGACATCCAAGCCCATGTGCACAAGCATCCGATCGACACCACCGGCTACACGATAGCACCAATGAGCAGGATGCGCAAAGCGATTGCACGCAGGATGGTGGAGAGCGTATCCACCGTACCGATGTTCCAGGTGACCATTTCGGTCGACATGCGCCAAGCGATTGACCTGAAAAAACAATTGGAAACTTTACGGCAAGTGAAGGTCTCTTATAACGACATCATCGCCAAAGCACTTTCGGTTGTCGCGGAAAGTTTTCCATTGATCAACGCCCGCTACGAGCAGGATGAGATTCGCGTGTACGGGCATACCAACG
>CAZJAK010000146.1:0-2978 GCA_964543935.1 uncultured Spirochaetaceae bacterium | reverse complement strand
TGCCGAAGTCCACTGCGCACCTAGCTTCAACCAGTCATGGTCAACGCGGACACGGAAACCATCTCGATAGACCTTTATGCCGCTTATCTCCTTGATGCGTTGACGGTAGTCCGCGAATCGGTCGAAAACTGACTGGCTGCGAAACGAGACCGGGTCAAGCTCGAACGAGTCAATTTCACCGTTGAACGGCCCTGGATTAGCAGCACTGGCATCAGTCTCAGAAACCCGCTGAACTTTGTCCATGTCGGCCAAATGCCTCCGACAACTGAACTCTACGAACCATTGCTGTGATCTTGACCGAGTAAGCGCGAACCCCGGCGCAAGTTTCTGCGTCTTGAGGAACTCAAAGAATGCCCGTCCATCGTCCGACTCGGCGATCACAGCGAAGTGTTCGGCCTCCTTCGCGTTTGAAGGGCGGAAGAAATCGAGCCTTGCGCGTCCCTCAATTGCGAGTTCGGTGCCGTCGAAAGTCAGGCTATATCGGATCGGCGCGATATCTCGAAGTCGGTCACTGATCTCAATCAGTTCGAGAGCCTTTCCGTCCACTTCCACCGCGACAGTGAAGTCACGTATCTGCCTATACGGTGATATCATGCCTGATAGCGCCTGTTCGAGTCGTTTCAGATCGGCTTCGCCAGTCCATATCCCTGGCTCTTTGAGGCCTGACACGACTACTTTGGTCCCATGCTGTCGTGGGTACTTGAAATCTGAGAGGTGGATGTCGACGTTCTCGAGCCTCGGGGCGGTCGCAAAGTCGAGCCATGAAAAGCCGAAGTGGTAGCCGTTATCACCCTTTGCCTTGGTGAATATCTCCAGACTCTCCCCCAACCTTTGCACGCCCAGTCGCCCCAGCCCTTTGTCGCCCAGCGGGGTGCGCCCTCCCGGTGTTGTCTTCTTGGCCTGCTTCATCTCTCGCTTCTTTCGATTCGAGATGGTCAGCCACCCGGCCTCAATGTCACCCAAGTCCATGCCGTGGCCGTCGTCTTCGACAATGATCCGACCGCCATCAGAAGGGTAAAAGGCACCATCGACTTCAACGCTTCCTTGCGTGTCAATCACAACCTTGGCGTAGGTCGCGTCCGCGTCGTAACAGTTCTTCACCAACTCGATGAGGGCCTGCACTGCATCGCTGATTAGACTCTCGCCGAGTTGGTACACGACCGACGGGTGGACCTCGAAATGTGGACGTGAGTCGTTAGCCATGTCGCGTACCCTTCCGCATAACCAGTATGGTTTCGCAGGACATGGTGTCCGCGATGTTATTCTTGGGAGCCATGCGCTTGGAAGTGATGCGACGCGTCAGCGTGCAGATAAGCGTGGCGTGATGCGCTTCAAGCAGATCGGCAAGAATTCGGTCCAGTGGAACACGCTTGCCTCCCACCTTGCGATTTCCCAGCGTCCAGACCATAAGTCCACCGGCACGCAGCCCCGCCAGGATGGGAGCAAGGCATGCATCAAGGTCGCGGAAGAAGGCAGTGACGCGAACGGACCGGTCGCGTGGTTGGCCATCGAGACTCGCAATGTAGTGCTTGAAGGTGACAGACCGATCCATGATGTGATCGGCTTGTTCTTTCTTGAGCCGTCTGCTTCCGCCAAGGCTACGGGCGTCGATCTCATGTGTGGACGCGAGACAATCCGGGTCGACGTCGTCGCCAATATCATCTAAATCCACCCATTGCAGGGGGAGATACGAGTATTGTCCGTATGGGACTGTCGTTACATTATCGCCGTAGGGCGGAGAGGTGACGACAATGTCCAAGGTCGCTTTACCTTTCACCGTGCGAACATCGCCCAGCGACACCGCTATATCTTGCTGGTAGTGGCCGCGAACAAGCTGGCCGGATTCCGATAGCTTTGAGGCTTGCTCTTCGTAGTGCTGGATGTTCCGCACCAATACCTTTTTGAAGGTGTCCACCGGATTGCAGGAACGACCGTCGATGTCCTCCTGCGTCCGGATGTGGAGCTTAAAGGTGGAAGTCCGGGAGTTGCCTGTAGCCCGCGCCGTCTCGGCCAGCGCGACCCAGAAGAATCGCCGAGCCCACAGCGCGTCTTCATCACGGATGGCCCGGCGAACCTTCGACAACGCAATCTGGACCTCTCGGCCAAACCACTTGTCACGGTTCGGGAAGTCTGCCTCGACCGCCCATCTTCCATCCTCGTCAATGCGAGCGTTGAGTTCCCGTGCCTTGTCTTTCAGCGCGTCAATGAAAAATGGGCCGCTCTTGACGCGACAAAGCAAGACGGCCAGCGGATTGATGTCTGTACCGAAGAAGGCCAATCCGCGCATCATGCTCTCGGTCATGATGGTCCCCGAGCCGGAGAATGGGTCGCCCACCCGTTCAATGTCGGGATGCACTGAGCAGGCTTGCTTCAAAATGGCCTCGGCAACCTGCGGCACCATCATGGCAGGATACTGGAACAATCCATGGCCGTACTCGCGGCGCGAGTTGCCCTTGAAGGACCAGTAGTCCTTGTCTGCTTCAGTTAGCGACTCTAATCGCTGCCGAAGCATGGCATTATGATGTTCCTGGACCTCAATCACTTAACGCCTCTTTGCGAATCCTTCGGGTTCTGATCAGAAAAGCATCTGCCCATCAGGTCTTTGCCATCCTTACCCATGCTCGATATGAGATCACGGAGATTGCGGATGGCCATCGGCGAGGGCTGCGTCCGGCCATTCTCCCAGCGATTAATGGTCGGCAGCGTAACACCCAGCGTGGCCGCAAACTTTTCTTAGGTGAGGCCAAGCCTCCATCGAATCTCTCTGATCAACGCCGCAGTATCCATGACCTCGCTCAATATGATCTCTCCTGTCTGACTGGTTGCTGATCAGGTGATCAATCAGATGAGTAATATGACACACTCACCTCCTCGTGTCAACTGTCCGACATTGGCCGCCATTCCGCATTATTTTCTGTCCTTTTCCGGTGCGAGTGACTTGGCCTGTTGGCATCCTGCCTACCGGATCGGCCCGGGCG
>CAZJAK010000145.1:0-2982 GCA_964543935.1 uncultured Spirochaetaceae bacterium | reverse complement strand
TACAATGCCTTTATTCAGTTATTTGAATCCGAAGATTATGGGAAAGACCACCACGACGAATGTTGCCCATGCAGCATACGAACCTAAGAAACCCATCTGCATTTCCACGATCTTCTGGAATGGTTGCCTTCCTGTCAGATACCGTACGTAACCGATGGCCAGCAAGGTCAGATTGACCAACAGCAGCACGTTCTCTCCCAAGGCTGCACTCTTGTTGGGGGTGAAACCATAATTCGACAAACGAAAGACGATACCCGAAAGGGCGATCGCATCGAGAAGCACGGCACTGAGAATCAGCGCCAAGCTTAAGATGTCCCAGATCCCCCAGGTTGCGCCAGTCGCTTTTGAGCTCATCGAATAGAGCGTAAGAGCCAGCACGAAGGCGAGCAGGACATCGAACCAAATCAGCAGCGTCCGGTTTTCGAAAGCCGCCTGTGCATTGATGGCGAAAGCTACAATCAAGCTGATGGTAACCACCAGGAACAACGGGGTGAAAATCCTGGCCAATACCGGCGCAAGGCTCTCGATCACATGCTTCTTTTGATTGACCAAATAAGCCGCCACTGTGCATAGGCCGAACAAACCAAACGGAGCAACCCATGAACCGATAAAATTGGAGACATCGATTCCAATCAAATCGAAGGTCCCGATAGTCAGTCCGATCAACACCACCCCACCCAGACCGATCAATACGGCGTATATGAAGGTCTCCCCGGCAAAACGGACGAAATTCAAGCGGGTGTTGGCGTTACGCCAGCCGGTTTTTTGACGGGGTTTCTGATCGATTTCTCGCCCTGGTAGCGATGGTCCGCCATAGAAAAAGACCAACAAGAACAAAAAGGCGATCGGCAGGTGGATGGCTGCCAAGAAGGCGGTATCTGAAGGTTCCTTAGCCGGATACAGGTTCACCACCAGCGCTCCGAGGACGAACAAACCCAAGGCAGGCAAGCTGTGCACGACATCCAACGACCGCTTGTAGATGAAATACCAAGCAACGGGGAAAAATGCAAACAACGCGGCGTTGCGCAGGTACACCAAGGCATGGGCATCGATGTCGGCCAGGCCGAACAGCGCCGGAACCTTGAACGACAACCCTCCCAACAACGCCAATCCCATGACCACCAGCAACTCGGTCCGGTTGCGCTTGGCTGTCGCAGCCGTTTCTGCCGGGATGAAAAGCTGACGCCAGACCTCTTCCGTCGACACTTTGGCGAATTCGGCGTTGATGATCTCGGCATCCCCCAAGCGGCGCACGGCGATGAGGAACGCCTCCTCGGTGCTGATGTCGTTGCGTGTGAGCTCGTCGATGCTGTCGCGCAGGTGCGATTCCAATTCTTCCCCATCGCTCGAACCGATTGAACCGGCCGACAGGACATGTGCTTTCCATTTACGGACTTCAGCGTCCAGATCGAACATCCTCTTCCTCCCGAATGGAATCTTCAGCATAGGTCATCGCTGTGTGGACAGTGCCCAGCTTATGCAATGCTTGCTGCACCACCGTCCACTGTTGCATGAGATTGCCGTATTCAAGTTTCCCATCTAGCGTGATCCGGTAATACTTGCGCCGGCGCCCGGTGTCAGTTTCATGCCAGTAGGAATCTACCAAACCAGATGCTTCAAGCCGATGCAACACTGGATAGAGCATGCCGTCGGTCCATGCGATCTGTCGATCGGACACCTCTTGGACTCTGCGGATGATGGCATAACCATAGGAGTCCTGTTCCAACAGGATGGCGAGGATGATCGGTGTCGCAGAAGCGGCGACCAGTTCTTTGGTGAACGTCATGGCAGGGTCCCCATCTGATACCTTGTACTGCTATACATAGTACTTCTATGTATCATGCCTGTCAATGGAAATCCTTCGTGAGAGCGTGAACACTCGAGCAGTAGTATTCATTGTCCACAAAAAAGGGAGAGTGCCGTGGCGGGCGCCTTCATGTATTCCGAAATCCCCATTGTGCCTGACTCAGAGCTCTTCGCGCCATAACGGCATGCTCATGCAGCGCGGCCCACCCCGGCCGCGCACCAGTTCGGAACCCCCGATGGTGAAGACCCTGATGCCATGCCGCTCAAGCGTCTCATTGGTCACTACGTTCCTGCTGTACGTCACGACCGTTCTCGGAGCGATGGCCAACGTGTTGGTGCTGTCGTTCCACTGCTCGCGGGCGGCCGCGATGCTGTCGTTGCCACCGCTTCTGATCAACTCCACCGCCGGTACGTTCAAAGCCCGCTTGAGCGCTTGCTTCAGGCTGCCCTCGGCAGTGATCTCCAGCATACCGTCGGGACGCTTGGTCATGCTGAATGCTTGAATGGAGGATTCGATGCCGGGAAAAATGCAGAAAGCATCATGATCGACCATGGTGAACACCGTATCGACATGCATGTAGGCGCGGGAATGGGGGATGTGGAGAACGAGGACGGACTTCAAGCCCTCCCCGCCCAGCTCGACAGGGTCCAGCATCCTCGTGGCGAAACTTTCAATCGCACCGACATCGGTGCGGGCACTGCTGCCGACCGCCACGCAATCCTTGTTCAACACCAAGACATCCCCACCCTCGATGCTGCCCATGCGCGAGCTACCCCCATGAACGCGGTTTTGAGCGAACAACGGATGGTGGCTGGCCACCAGGGCGAGCAGCCAACTTTCACGCCGGCGGGCTTCGGTCTTCATCGAGTTGATCCAGATGCCGCCGCCCACCACCGTGGCCGGATCGCGGGTGAAGTAGAGATTGGGCAACGGAGGGATGTAATACGGGTAGGCGTCGCGGATGAAGTAAGACAGAGTCTTGTGGCGGACTTTGGCATCGACTTCAGCCTTCAGCAAGCCAGCGATGCAATACCCGGCCAAATCGGCAGGAGAAGCTCCGGCCAAGTGCTCCTCGATGATCGAGCGCAATGAAGGAGAGTTCAACTGAGAGGAACCGATCAGGTGTTCCATCACCGAAGTCCTGACCGGAGCGACAGTCAGAACCTCCTCCAACA
>CAZJAK010000144.1:0-2987 GCA_964543935.1 uncultured Spirochaetaceae bacterium | reverse complement strand
GAAGCGAATGGGATACGCAATTGGTTGCTGAACGGGTCGGTTCCCAAGAATGCCAACGACATGCCGAAGGCACCCATTAATAGACCTTTTAGAATGTTGTCACCCGACACCGAGGCGATGATGACTAAACCCACCAAAGCCAACGTGGTTTTCTCAGCTGGTCCGAAAGCCAGCGTGAGCCGGGCTACCAACGGGGAGAACAACACCAGGATCAACAGACTGCCGATGCCACCGATGAACGAAGCCACTACCGCCCCACCGATGGCTTGGCCGGCTTTGCCGTGCTTGGTCATCAACAATCCGTCCTCGACAGTGGCGATGGCATTGGGATTGCCAGGAATCCCCAGCAGGATGGCTGGGATTGATGCTCCCGAAACCGCTCCACAGTACACTGCCAGCAACAGGCCGATACCGGTGGCGGTAGGCAATTGGAAGCTGATGGGCATCATCAAGGCGATACCCATGGTGGCCGTCAAGCCGGGCAACGCTCCAAGGATGATCCCCACGATAGAGCCGATCGACATCCAGACGATGGTGGAGATGTTGGCAATTTGAGACAGACCTTGCATGAAAGCTTCCATAATGAACCTCTCTCACCACGTGATCAGGCCACGGACCAGTTCCACCAAGAACATTTGGCGGAACACCAAGTAAATCAGCTCGGTTGACAAAACCGAAAGCACACAGGCATCGTACAGGTGTGTTTGGATCCGAGGGGTGCCCTCCCCTTTGAAACGCTTTCGGGTGGTCCTGAACACCAGCAAATAAAACGCCATCACAATGATGAGCACCAAGGCGACGGTGAAGGTGGGATTACCCATCCACTGCGGCATCTTGCCGGTACGGGAAGAAACCAGCAGATAACGGGTGAGTTGCCGCCCGATGCTGTACATCGCCAACAGGATCACCACAGAGGCGACACTGCCTCCAGCCCAATAACCGAGGTCCTTGCGCTCCACCGTGCCCCGCAGGTAATAGAATGTCAGGGTGAACACCAACAGCACGGTGGACAACAAAAATCCCAGCGGCCGCATGAGGACCACATAGGCGATGGCGACGACAACCGTCAAGGCAAAGGTCCGACGTTCCGAAGACCCCAAAGAGGTCGTGGCACGACCGTTCGGCTTCAAATCGGTGAAAAACACTACAGCCGAGCCCAAGAACATGAATATCGAGAGAACCAGTGGAAGCAGCATCCCACCCGGGTCCCCGCCGATTTCATCCCCGATCATGGTCGACGATCCCAAGCTAACGACATAGATGAAGTAAAGCACGGAAACAACCATGAACACCAACGGCATGATCTTGTGGTTTCGGAACATCGTATCCTTCCCTTCCGTCTAGTTGGTCATCTTATAGAGACCGGCTTCCTTGAGGATGACTTCGTAATCAGCAATGATGGCCTTGTCGTAGTCGGCGAACGCCTGCAATTTGGTGAAGGCGGGAATCAGACCGTTGTCCTTCATGAACTTCTGGAATGCAGCGCCGTTGAAAGCCTTCTCAGCGGTGTCGGCCAGCCACTTCTTGACCGATTCGGGAGTGCCTTTCTTGACCATGATCGAGCGGAACGAACCGCCAGGCACGGTGATGCCGGGATAGCCGGCTTCGGCCAAGTTGGGAACTGCGGCAAGCGAGGCCAATGAACTATGGCCTTCGGTGAGGATGGCCAACGGGCGGAACGAGGCACTGTTGGCCACGACTTCCGACTGGGAGAAAATACCGACATCGCAGTGGCCGCCCAGCACGGAGGCGATCAAGTCGGCCCCGCCATTGAACGGAGTGACGTTGAAGGTCTTGCCGAAAGCGAGGTTCAAGCCGACCGAAGCCACTCCGGTGGCTCCGCCCATACCGGCATTGCCCATTGAAATCTTACCGGGACGACTCTTTGCATCATTGACCAAGTCTTGCAGCGTCTTCCAAGGCTTGTCGTTCCGTACGGCGATGATGAACGGGTCCCAGTTGAGACCGGCGATGTAATCGAGTTCCTTGTACCCGTTGGTCAGACCCTGCATGGTTGCAGCAGTGGTGTGCGTGCCAGCTCCGAGGAACATGTACCCGTCGGCAGCATTGTTGATCACTTCATTCGTTCCGGTCGCACTACCCGCTCCGGTGATGTTGGTGACCAAGAAGTTTGCTCCCGATACTTTCTTCATCTCTTCAGCAAGAGCACGGAAGATCAAGTCGGTGCTTCCACCTGCCGCGTGGGGCACCACGACGGTGATGTTCTTTTCTGGATCGGGATACACGGTTTCAGTCACCCCGGCTGCGGGCAACATGCCGACAGCGATGAGAGCGATGAGCATCAAGGCGAACATTCTGTGATGTTTCATACCTTCCTCCAACTGTTGATGATAACCGACGCTATGGCCGGGCGATCACTACGGTTATGCCCTTGTCCTGCAGGGCTTGGATTGCTGCTTCGGGCAATCCATCGTCGGTGACGAGCATGTCGATGTCGTCCCACTCACATACCTTGGCCAGCGATGTAGTTGCAAACTTGGACGAGTCGGCCAACAGGCAGACTTTGGTCGAACTGGCGATCATCGCTTGTTTGGTGTCGGCTTCTATCAAGTTCGTGCAGGTGATGCCCTGCTCGAGCGAAAACCCGCTTGCTCCGAGAAACAGCAAATCGGCGTGGATTTGTCCGAAAGCAGTCCTGGCGGGTGAACCGATGGCAGAAAGGGAAGGACGCCTGAGCAACCCTCCGATGATCAACAACTCTACCGAATCAGCGGCAGCGAGTTCTTGGATCACCAATAAACTGTTGGTGATCACGGTGAGACGCCGCTTAGCAATCAAGGAGGCCAGATGCACCGTGGTGCTGCCCGCATCGATGATGATGCTCTTACCCGGTTCCACGAACTGCAGGGCTTGTCTGCAGATTGCTTTCTTTTGTTCGGTCTGCTCGGTGAGGGTGTTGTCGATCAAGCGCACGAGGTTTTGTTTTTCGGCCAACACGGCTCCGCCGTGTGTGCGGACCACCAAAC
>CAZJAK010000143.1:1363-3028 GCA_964543935.1 uncultured Spirochaetaceae bacterium | reverse complement strand
AATGCATGATGTAGTCGAGTTGGGTCATCAAGCCCAAGTTACGCAGATGCTGGGAAGAGGAGGCCGCAAACGGATTGGATTCAAAGCGCCCGGAAACTTTCAAAGATTTCTCAACGGTCTTGTCGACGGTGGCCGGATCGTCGTATGGAGTCTTCTTGCCTACCGCAGCAGGACCGGTCCCCCATGCGGTCGCCATCGAGCTTTCACCGTGCAACATGTAGGTAGCCGACAGCGATGCCGCCATCAGGTCGGGGATCCGGTAGGCCGCTCCACCGGCAATGACCAAGGCGTCGTTGCCGTACTCGTAACCCAAGAAGTTGCGGTCGACTGAGAAACCACTTTCCATGTTGAAAATCCGGCGGTTGACGATATAGTCCACCTGATCGCGCAGATAGAGGTACGGGTCGGTCTTCACATACTCGAACCAACCAGACAGATAGCCGGCCCCCATGGGATACGAGCCTTCGATCCCGTACTGCTGGCCGATCCCGTTGGGATGCGACCACGAAGCAGTCTGGTCCTCGCCAGGATAGGGGAACTCGTCCAGCAGGAAATTGGCGTACACGTTGAGGTTCTTATAAGGATTCACGTTCAATTCGAAAGTCAAGGTCGAGTTGGAGTTGCCCCGGATGAACATGTCATGGAAGAACATGGCCGGATTGAGATACCTGAAATCCAAGGTGGAGCTTTGATACATCATCGCCTCGGTGAGGGCCAACGAGACCCGGTCGGAGAACATGCGGAATTCAAAGCGGTGGGCGATGTACATCTTGATGTTGTCGTCATCGGTAGTGGCGGTATCGTTGTCATCGACCGTGGAATTCTGGTCCGAGCTGATCCATGAGGGCGAATCGAAGCCTGCCACCAGGTAGGTGTACTTGAATTTGTCATGGAAACTGGTGAAGCGGATGAAATCGTAATAATCGAGATGGTCGCCGACCGTAAGGCTGCCGGTCTTGCCCGGCCCCCAGGACAGGTCGTCGCGTCCGATGGTGAGGTTCATGCGTCCGGTCCCGATACCGATGACCGCCCGTTCGGGGAAGTTCAGGTCGAGATGGTTGACGATCGCTTCGCTGAAGGGATTGTTGAAGGAGAATGCCGGAGCGAAGATCTCGGAAGAATCGGTGACCGAGGTGGTGTTGTTCAAAGAATTGCGGGTCCTCAAGATGGCAAAGTCGGCTTTGCTGTAGATGTAGTCGGTCATGTACATCTCGACCGGAATGCCGATGAGCGGTTTGCGCGCATCATAGTCATAGACCCAATCGGTATCGAGACGATAATCGGTCGGATTCGAGTGGAGGTACAGCTCCAGCGTCGGCTCAAAGCCGATCGAGCCTTGGAACGATTGCTTTTGAGTGTCGCGCAACTCGGCCAATTCCAAGACCTGTTGGAACAGCTGCTTCCCTTCAGCAGTAAGCTTATCCTTTGGCAACCGGTCAAGCAGGTGCAGCAACTCGGCTGTCGACCACGGACCGCTAGTCGAAGGAACTGCGCTACCGGCTTCCAAATACAACATGCGGACCATGGAATACAGCGGTGAATCGAGCGCAATGACATGCTGGAGGTTCACGGCCCCCCACCATCAACGAAGAAAACACCATCAGCACAGCTACGATCGCACACACACGTTTCATATCGTTGCCTCCTTTATGATTACAGCGTATA
>CAZJAK010000143.1:0-1263 GCA_964543935.1 uncultured Spirochaetaceae bacterium | reverse complement strand
GCATACTCGACCTTCGCGAAAGCACTCCATGCAGCCAGCGAGTCCCACTCGAATCCGAGGGCGATCACATTGGCGTCCCCGCCCAGCGGGTATCCCAAATACTCGCGCACATACTGGACGCCCCCGGACGGGCTCATCGCCTTGAAGGCGACGATGTAGTCGATGCCGTCCCTCATGTACAGGTACGGGTCGGTATGGACATGCTCCATCCAAGCCACATAGGAACCGTTGCGGTCCAGCCAACCGTATTCCAGTCCCAGTTGCCAACCGAACGCATTGGGGATGGTGGCGCTTTCACCAAAGAAACGCACATCGTCGACAGCGAACTGGCCATGCAATGACAAACCGTCCAGCAACGCCCCCCACAGCTCGACCGTGAGGAACGAATTGGAGCGGTCGGCCATGAAATACTGATGGTAGATCATCATCGGATTGATGAAGCGCCAATCCAACACCTTGTCTTGGTACATCATCGCCTCGGTGACGGCCAGGTGCCAAGCTGGGGTGATGTTCCAATCGAGCCGGTGGGTCATCAATGCCCGGACCGTGTCGTCCCCCGTCCCCATCTCGGCCGGTGTCGGGAAACCGACCAACGCCGTACTGAGTGTGAACGGACCGAACCAGGTCTTGAACAACAGGTAGTCATGGTACGGCATGTGGTCGGAAAGCAGCAGCTGTCCGGTGCGACCAGGTCCGAGCGACAGCCGGTCCCTCCCCACTTGGGCGCTCCATTGGGAACCCCCGATGGCCGCCACAGCCCGGTAAGGCCAATTGAAATCGAGCTGGAAAAAATCGGTCAAGGTGTGGTTGGTGGAAAAAACCGGGGCGTAGACTTTGACGGGCCCCGAAGTAAAGTCGAGCAACCGCCGTACAGCAAGGAATTCGACATGGGCGGCCAGAAAGTCCCCGACAGCGACGCTGACCGGAAGGCGAAGGATCGGCAGACGGTCTTGCCAACGAGGATACCACAAGTCTTCAGCCGTCACTCCGTCATCATTGATATGCAGATAGGCCTCCATGGCGTAATCAAGCGCCACATCGATGGCCGCTTGTCCGGCGAATGGGAACCGTCCGGGAGCATGCAACTCGTTGTCGATTGCTCGGTGTAGGAGCCGTGCAGGCCCGTCCGAGTTACAGTCGACACCATCAAACATGGATTGCAACTCGGTTTGTGAAAACGGCCCGGTCTTGGCGGGAAGTGCCTTGCCATGGACCCGGTACAGTTGTCCGATACGCTCGAACACGACCGAATCGACCGGCCAC
>CAZJAK010000142.1:0-3043 GCA_964543935.1 uncultured Spirochaetaceae bacterium | reverse complement strand
CCTTGGTAGCTTCCTCTTTTTTCCCACAGGAAATGAACAGGGCGCTAACAAGGAGAACGATCAAAGCAATCATCGACAATTTTTTCATACCGATTTCTCCTTTAGTGATCGTGTCGCATAATCGGACACGCCCAAAAGTCTATCATAATTTCGTTTGAAACACAGTATTTTTTTACATAATTATCCAGTGAATATACAACATGACACATGAAAACCTTAAAATTTCTACTGATTTTAAAGGTTTTCACGGAACCGCTTGTTCCTCTCCGAGACTTGCCGGGACATCCCTGCAATGAAAAACGGTACCCGCTCAGGGGTACCGTCAATGAGACAAAGCATAGTCCAACAATCGGAATCAGAAGATCCAGTTCATCAGCAACAGTACGAAGAATCCGACGGTGGACAATACAAGCACACAACCGAACCAGTTCTGGAACATCTCCTTCACATCGGTAAGACCGGTGGTCCGGTTGACGACCCAGAAGTAACTGTCGTGCAGGTTGGTGATCCCGATGGATCCGATACAGCAGGCCAAACCGGCCATATATGGATTCACCGAAGCCATCGACAGAAGGATCGGGGCTGTGATCGAACCAGCAGTCAGCATACCGACTGTGGCCGAACCGCTGACGATGCGCAACAGGTAGGCCATGACGAATGGAAGCAGGATCCCAGGGATGCTGGCCTTGACCAACAAGTCGGCGATGGCATTGCCAGCTCCGCTGGCCTTGAGGACCTGACCGAGAGCACCACCGGCGCCGGTCACGAACACGATCACCCCGGCTTGCTTGATCGAATCGTCAAGCATGGCGACAACCTTCTTGCGGTCGATCTTGCCGGCCAAACCGTAGATGGCGATGAGCAGTCCGACAGCCACGGCCACGATCGGATCTCCGACCAAACCCATGACCACCTTGACAGCCCCGGTGGCTTTCAACGCTGTGGCGATGGTGTTGGCCAAAATCAGCAGGATGGGGATGACGATCGGTGCGAAGGAGATGAAGGTACCAGGCAGGTTGTCGTCATGGATATTCACGGTCTCAGCCATCTCTTCCTTCGTGTAGGGACGATCAATCAAAACAGAAGAATCTTTCGGATCGGGCAGCTTGAACAGCTTCTTGCCGATCCATTTGGCATAGAACAATCCTGCCAACGCGATGGGCACCGAAGCAATCAGGCTGTAGATGATGAACATGCCCAAATCAAGCTTGAAGTATTCCACAACCGCCAACGGACCTGGTGTGGGGGGGACCAGCGAGTGGGTGACCAGCAAAGCGGCACCGAGGGCGCAGCTGATGGTCACGACGCTCTTGCCGGTATTGCGGGACAACGACTTGGACAACGGCGAGAGGATGACGAAGGCCGAGTCACAGAACACCGGGATCGAAACGATGAATCCGGTGATTGCCATGGCGATTTCCTCGCGGCCTTTGCCAAGCATCTTGATGAAGGTGAGCGCCATCCGTTTGGCGGCTCCGCTCGCTTCGAACACTGCTCCCATCATGACACCGAAACCGATGATGATGCCAATGCTCCCGATTGTTCCACCGAAACCCGATTTGATGGCTGCAATCACGTCCGCCGGTGCCAATCCAGCAATCAATCCGGCGACCACCGAGCCAATGATCATGGCCAAGAACACCTGGATCTTCGTCCTTGTCACAAAGAAGAAGATCGTAAAGATCGCCACCGCCAGACCGATGACGACACGCACGACACTCACGTCACTCATCCTCATTCCCTCCTGCACATGTACTATGCGGTCATTGCATGCCTTCCGGTCAAATTACCGGCCCAAGCATGTAGAAATCCATGGATTTGTTGTACTTGATCGCCTCGCCTTTGGTGACTTCACCAGAAGCAACCCGCAACATCATCTCGAACACCTCTTCGCCGACCTCCTCGAGCGACCGTTCCCCGGTCGTTATCTTGCCGGCGTTCACGTCCATGTCATGTCCCATGCGCTCGTATGTAAGAGGATTGCCACAAATTTTGATTACCGGGACGACCGGAAATCCTTGAGGAGCTCCCCGACCGGTGGAAAACAGGATCACCTGGGCTCCACCGACAGCCATGCCCGACATCAATTCGATCTCGCGTCCCGGAGAATCTTTGATCCACAAACCTTTGCCCTTGGGCTGTTCGGTGTAATCGATGACACCCTCGATGATCTTGGTCCCGGACTTCACGATGGCTCCAAGCGATTTTTCCTCGATGGTAGTGAGCCCCCCCTTGATGTTACCGGGAGTCGGCTGCCCTTTGCGCATATCCACACCGATGGCTTTGGCGCGGTTCTCCATCTGGTCGACGATCCGTTTGATGTCGGCAGCAACTTGGGCGGTACGCGCCCGGCGTTGCAAGATGTGTTCGGCCCCGATGAACTCGGTCGTTTCACCGAAGATGACCGTTCCACCCGCCTCGACGACCTTGTCCGCCACATATCCAATAACAGGGTTGGAGGCGATACCGCTGGTGGTATCGGACCCACCGCACTTGATGCCCATAGTGAACTTCGACAGGTCGACCTCGGTCCGCTGAGTGATGGCGATCGCCCGGATGAGGGCTTGGGCTTTGTCCATGCCGGCTTGGATGGCGGCACTGGTTCCACCAAGTTCCTGCACGTTGATCCGGTCGACAGGTTTGCCCGTCGCACGCAATGTCGCCTCAAGGCGATCGGTGTCGACCCCTTCGCACCCTAGGCTGACGATAAGAATCGCCCCCACATTGGGATTGCGCCCGATACCGATCAAACACTCGGTGGTTCGTTCCAAATCGGGTGGGGTCTGGCAACATCCTTGGTGATGGATGATCCCCTGGGTCATGACCGTATTGGCGACGATGGCTTCAACCACCTCGTTCACGCATACGACCGACGGCAGGATCGCCACATAATTCCTCGTTCCCACCGATCCATCGGGACGAACATATCCCCAGTAAACAGACTTGCGGCCTTCCTTCATACCTTTGCCTCCCCGCAATCGGCTTTGTGAGCCGCCTTATCCCAGTCGCCTCGGCCTCGGATGCTTTCAACGTTGTGCACATG
>CAZJAK010000141.1:0-3156 GCA_964543935.1 uncultured Spirochaetaceae bacterium | reverse complement strand
AATTGATCGTTCAATGCAGGAGCTATCTCATCGGCAAAACAACTGATTCTCACGGGGGAGCTCCTCTGTCCATCGCACAAGTTGCCTGTTTTTGGGCAGGCAACCTGAGCGATGATTTTCCTTCATAGCGATGAGTTCCACTGTTCGACAGGGATGCGGACAATCTCGTCAGTATCCGCCGATGCATGGATGGCGTCGCAGACCGTGGTGAGGTTGCGGGTGAATTCAAGCGGAACGGCATACTGACACACCCCCCGGATCACATCGGCGATATGGGAGTAGATGGCATACCTGTCGCCATTGTACTGACCTGGTAACGGATAGGTTTCGTTGTTATCGGTGGTCTTGTTGCGGTAGGCGGTTGGATCGATCGGTCCGGGATAATCGATCTTGTGCACATCGATGATCCCGTCGGTCACTAATATCGTGCCGGCGCTACCCTGCACGATCCAGTGGGGCAGCTTGTCGACCATGATGCAATGCTCGCAATTGAGCACGATGCCGCTTTGAGTCTTCATCATCGCAATGAAGGTGTCCTCGCAGTCGCCGTCCATGATGACCTGTTTCTTCTCGGCATAGACCTTCACGACCGGTTCATCGATCAAGGCAAGCAGTTGGCCGAGCAGGTGCGGTCCCCAGTTGTTGAGGTAGCCGCCGCCGAATTTCTTATAAATCTGCCAGTCGTAGCGCTTGCCGAAGGTGGCGGCACGTCGGCGAATCTCGTAGACTTTGCCAATCTCTCCCGAGGCGATGATCTGTTTGATGGTGGTCAGATCGGTACCCCAGTTCTGCGGCAAAAACGGCATGAGCGAGACGCCGAATTTGTGTTTGGCTTGTTTGGCTTCCTCGATAATGAAGGCGGCATCCTTGGAGTCGAGCGCCCACGGCTTGGTGATCAGCACATGCTTGCCGGCGCGCAGGCACTGGGCGGCCACCTGCGTGTGGGTGTGGCTTTCGGTCAAGACCACCACATACTCGACATCGCTGGCTAAAAGCTCATCCAAGGTTTCATATGCTTTGCATCTGGGATGCCCGTTGAGGTAGAACACTTTGGCCAGCTTCTGGGAGCGGTCCAAAACGACATCATAGGTGCCCACGACCTCGAACTCGGGATGCTTGAGCAGGATCGGAGTGTGCAGTTCATTGGCGTTTTTCCCGCAGCCGATGATTGCGGTTTTGATACGGGCCATCATATCCCTCCTATCGATTGAATAGATGTTTGAGTTGCTTCAAAGCCACCGCCAAACTCTCTGGGGCGGTCCCTGCTTTGGATTCGAACGAAATGGTCTCGTCGTACCCTAACTCCTTCAGGATGTCCAACGATTGCTTCAGGAAAGGACTAAAACCGTTTTCGGGCAACAAGCGGTCCATCTCGCAGACATGCACATGGTGGAGCATCGGATAGACATGCCGCAAATCCTGCGGATCTTCCTCGTTGTACTGCATGTGCATCAGGTCGGCCAGCAACTGGATTTCGGGTTTATCGATCCTCTTCACCACATATTCCCCATCCTTGACGGTGAGGATGAAATTGCATGCCTGCTTGCGTAGCGGTTCCATCACGACAGTGATGCCATACTTGCGGCAATAGGGAACGATGGAGTCCTCAATCACCCTGCACAATTCATCGTAGCCCTGCTCCAAGCTCTCCCCTTCGGGCAGGTTGCGCGAGTTGTTGCTACCGAAAACGATCTTTTTCACACCCATGCGGCGGGCCCGACCCATGGCCTTGTCCAGATAAGCATCGATCTGGGCAGTGTCGATTGCCGGTCCGGTGACCTTGATGCGTCCAGGGAAATAATTGCAGCTGCAATCACAAGCGAGTCCCAACCGCTCGAGTGTTGCCAGCAATGTCTCGAAATCCTCATCGCTGAGGGTCTCGATCATCATCAGCGGGAACTCGACAAAATCGAAGCCCGCCTCCTTGATACGTTGCACCAGCGCGTACTCGACCCGATCGCGGGTTGCTGTCGCGATATCGGTGCACATTCCGTAACGCATGTTTGTTCCTCCTGAAAGAATGATGTCAACCTATGTAACCTGCCAACGTGGGCAACCACATCGTGATCGGCGGGAAGTATGTGATGAGCAACAAGGCCACTATCATGAATGCCAATTGCGGCATCAAGGCCTTGGTGAGCCGTTCAAGGCTGATGTTGCCGACCGAGCACCCCACGAACAGGACTTGCCCTACTGGCGGGGTCAACAAACCGATACCGAGGTTCAAGATGAGCATGATGCCGAAGGTGACCGGATGCATGCCCAACGAGGTGACCACCGGAAGCAGGATGGGAACCATGATGTAGATGATCGAGACCATGTTCATGAAGCACCCCATGATCAACAAGATCACGTTGATGATGAGGAGCATCAGGACTTTGCTGGTCGTGATGGAAAAGAGCCCGGCCGTCACGATTTGCGGGATCCTCAGGAAGGTGATGACCCAACTGAAGGCGGTCGCACAAGCGGCCAAGATCAACACCGAGCCGATCGTCTTGATCGTGCGTGAGAAGGCGACGAACAAATCTTTTCTTGTTCCGGCCCGCTCGACCACGAACGTGAAGATGAAGCAATAAATACAGGCTGCCGCAGCTGATTCGGTGGCGGTCATCCACCCGAACAGCACTCCCCCCACGACGACCACCATGCACCCGATGGTGGGCAGGGCTTTCCATAAGGCACGGATGAAATTGTTCATCTTGAATGCTTCAGCCACAGGATAGTGCCGTTTTTTGGATATGAAGAAGCAATAGACTGCCAGACACAGGCCGAGCAGGATACCGCTTAGGTAGCCTCCCATGTAGAGGGCGGCTATCGACACACCGCCGGCAGTGACGGCATAAATGACCAAGTTGTGGCTGGGGGGGATGATGATGCCCTGGATAACCGAGGTACAGGTGAGGGCCACTGAGAAATCCTCCTCGTATCCAGCCTCCTTCATTGTAGCCTCCCACAATAACCTAGAGAGACCTGAGCACTAATTGAAGAAATGAATTGAGTCCCAGCGGAACCCGTTCTATCATTAAACGGAAAAAATGATAGGAGAAAAGGTGAAGGGGGGCTTGTGTCTTGGCAGTCCGAGCCCCCCTTCGGGTTGCACTTTCATGCCCTTACAATGTTACCTGAATTGGACGGAATTTCAAGAGGCCGTAGTGA
>CAZJAK010000140.1:0-3213 GCA_964543935.1 uncultured Spirochaetaceae bacterium | reverse complement strand
GCCATCACGGGTCGGTTCTTCATCGATGCGACCGGTGATGGGGATGTCGCCGCCGCTAGTGGCATTCCTTTTACTGTCGGACGGGAAACGGACAGTATCCCTCAATCGGCAACTGTGGACTTCACCTTATGCAATGTCGATTTCAAACGCTTTGCACGAGCAGTCTCCGAGGATGACGGCTCGCTATACGACACCCATCCACTTCTTGACCGTTCAGCGATCGCACACGGCAAACCCTACATCATGGTAGGTCTGCGCAACCTCATCGAACGAGCTCAGCGTGAGACTGGTGTGTTGTTGCCCTGCCGGTTTGCATCATACATCACGGCTGTCTCCCCAGGTTGCGTGACAATCAACATGACCCATGTGCCCCACGCGATGGGTCATATGTTGACGGGATTGTCGCAAGCCGAGCAACAAGGACGGCGTCAAGTCCGTCCCATCCTGGATTTCTTGCGAAACTATGCTCCGGGGTTCGACGGTGCTAGGATTTCCCGGATAGCATCGCATGTCGGCATACGTGAAAGCCGCCATATCAAAGGAATATACACCCTTACTGAACAAGATGTCGTCAACGGGGTGGTCCCTCCCGATACCATAGCGTTGGGTGGCTATCCGATAGATATCCACAGTCCCGTGCAAGGGGATGTCCATTTGCAGCGGGTTCCACCTTACGGAATCCCGTTGCGCTGCCTGCAGATAAGTGAGATTGCCAACTTATTGGTCACTGGCCGGGCTTTGTCGGCTGAACATGTCGCATTGGCCTCATGCCGCTTGATTTCACAGTGCATGGCGTTCGGAGAAGCAGCAGGCGTTGGGGCTCATCTGGCTTTGGTTACCAATCGTCCGGCAAACATCATCGATTCGGACATGGTCCGAAAGGTATTGAAAGAACGGAAGGCCATTGTCGAATTGACTGATGTGTCCCGTTGACGGGGCAAGGAGTTGCATGACATGGGAGTGAACGGACGGACTGTGCCGTTTAGCCAGACCATACCGGTCATGGTGCAGACTGATGTTCTCGTGGTTGGTGCTGGTCCAGCCGGTGTGTGTGCTGCGCTCGCAGCTGCCAAGCAGGGAGTACGCGTCATGGTGATCGAGAAACTCGGATTCAGCGGAGGCATGGCGACTGCCGCCTATGTTGGACCCATTCTCGGGCTCTATCACTGGGCTAGTGGCAAACGGATCATGGGTGGCATCGGTTTGCACCTGCTCACTGCCATGGAGGAGGCCGGTGGGGCACTATTGGCCACTGAAGGAATGTTGGTCCCGTTTGACCCGGAAGTCATGAAACTCATCTGCGACCGGATGTTGGTCAAAGCGGGTGTTTCAGTTCGTTATCACACTTCGGCGGTCGCGGTGATGCGTTCAGGTCAACGGTTGACCCATGTAGTAGTCTCGACCGGTCGTGGATTGGCTGCAATCGAGGCTCAGGTGTGCATTGATTGCAGCGGGGACGGATTCGTGGCATCCTGCATGGGAGTGCCGTTCGTTACAGGAAATGGTGCGGACGGAAAGACTATGCCGATGACCACAGTTTTTCGTTTGGGAAATGTGGAGACAACCGACATCCGCGACTCGGAAAATCCCGATGTTGGTTATGTGGCGACCGACATCCGCACTAAGCTCTTCGATGCCTACCAGAGAGGGGATATTCCGGCTTTTGGAGGACCGTGGGTCATGCGCGGTTCGACATTGCGTGAACACCAAGCTTTCGTCAACATGGTCCGTCAATGGGGCGATGCCACCGATCCGGAATCAATAACCCGCTGCGAGATCGGGGGTAGGCGCGACATGTTCGCTTTGATGGAATACCTTAAAGCCCATGAACCGGCCTTGTCCAAGGCCTTCATCATCGACTCGGGGGCGGTCATCGGTGTGCGGGATTCCCGCCATTTTTCTTGCCATACGAGACTGTCGTTGACCGACTGCATCAACCGTGTCCATCAGCCTGATTCGATCGGTCTCGGCGGCCACATAATAGACATCCATGCCACCGATGGTTCCGCTGAACAAAGACGAGATCCTTTACCGTATTATGAGATACCGTTACGGGCTTTGCTACCTGTCGGAGTGCCGAACCTCATTCTAGCTGGAAGAAGCATCGATGCGGATTATGCGATGTTTGCGTCGGCCAGGGTGATGGGGACTTGCATGGTGATGGGACAAGGCGCGGGTACCGCTGCGGCTTGGGCGGTGGTGCATGGTTCCGATGTCGAGCACATCGATCATCAATGGATGGCCGATGTGTTGGAATTAGATGGTGTACCAAGGAGAGCTGATGCAGGGTAACAGCAAAGAATCCCGCATATCATCGCCTAAGATAGTTTCCATTGCATGGTCGGTATGATATGGTAGGAACATTCGACGGGAGCAGTGACTGATATGGCGCATCAATTCATGTACGAACGGATAGCCCAATGGTTACGGGAAAGGATTGCTTCCGGCGAGTATTCGGTAGGCCAGAAATTGCCTTCCGCGAAAGATTTAGCCATTCAGTTCAACACTTCAACCATCACAGCGAATAAAGCATTGAACCATCTTGCGTCGGAAGGAAAAGTTCACCGTTCAACTGGTTTAGGATCAGTCGTCGACGCACCGAAAGCCCTGGCATCCAATAACATGCGCAATCAGAATAGCCCCACCAAACTGATTGGTGTGATAGTTTTCGATGTCTCTCACCCGTTCTGGGCAGGTACTATCCGAGGTATCGAGGAGAAGTGTCGACACTACGGGTACAACCTGTTGATCGGAAACGACGAGGGCAATCTCAAGAAAGCCGAATCATACCTCAAGAGCTTCATCGCCCGGGGAGTGGAAGGGTTGATCTTCGTTCCAATCGGGACCAAAGACATGGCTACCTATGAGGAAGAAAACCGCAAGTTGTTGGTATCGATCGAACAATCGGGACTTCCATACGTCTTGTTGCATCGGCGTTTGGAGACTTTCATGGCTCCGGTCGCCCAATTGGAGAATGTTTATTCGGCTTATGAAGCAACCCGATTGTTGTTGAAGCAGAACGTTTCCAATCCCATTTGCATCTCCCACTATTATAGCCAAGTCACACTCGACCGTGAGAAAGGATTTCTCCAAGCTTTGCATGAAGCCGGCTATGAAGATGCCCCAAAGCGAGTGTTTCGGTTACATCCGGTTGGTCAAACAGTCGATATCCGGGAATTGCACGAAGTGTTGCAACTGATGGAGCGTAAAGCC
>CAZJAK010000139.1:0-3251 GCA_964543935.1 uncultured Spirochaetaceae bacterium | reverse complement strand
TTGGCAGTTTCCAAACTTAACTGTTGACTTTTTATAGGAGTGACGCATGAACGACGAAAAACTGCAAGCTTTGCATTTCGACATAGCGGTGATTGGAGGGGGTTTGGCTGGGACTTGTGCAGCCATCGCGGCAGCCCGGCTCGGGAAAAAGACCGTCCTCATACAAAACCGCCCGGTACTGGGCGGCAACTCTTCCAGTGAGGTACGCGTTCCACTTGGCGGAGCATGTGATTTCAATCCTTGGGCCCGTGAGGGAGGCATTCTTGAGGAATTTTTCCTAGCCGAACGGCGCCTTGATGCCCGGCGGGTATGGCTAGGGGAGACCCCCTCGCTGTGGGATATGACGCTTTACGATCTGGCGTATCGGGAGAAAAACCTCACCATCATGCTCAATACCCATGCCGATAAAGTCGTCATGAAGGAACGGACCACCATCGATGCGTTGGAATGCCTGACTCTGGGCAATGAAAAGAAACAGCTGATCAAAGCCCATCGGTTCATCGACGCCACCGGAGATGGCACAATAGCCTTCAGGGCCGGTGCGGAATTCCGTTTCGGACGTGAAGGCAAGGAGGAATTCGGCGAGGATTTGGCTCCAGAATCCCCCGATGACAAAGTGATGGGCAGCAGCCTGCTCTTCCATGCCGAGGACATCCGCTACCCGGTACCGTTTACCGCTCCAGATTGGGCCGCCCGTTTCAAGACCAACGATGATCTGTTGCACCGAACCCATGACGACATCACAGCCGGATATTGGTGGATCGAGATCGGCAACCCCCCGTACCACACGATCGATGACAGTGAAAAGATACGCCATGAACTGCATGCCCAATTGCTGGGTGTCTGGGACCATATCAAGAACCAAGACGATCATGGCGCCGCTACGTTGCATATCGACTTCATCGGCTCGGTGCCGGGCAAGCGGGAATCACGGCGCATCATCGGCGATTACATCATGCGTGAGCAGGACATCCGGCACGATTCCCACTTCGAGGATGCCGTGGCTTATGGTGGTTGGTTCTGCGACCTGCACGTCATGGGAGGGATTCTGAGCAAGGAGGAACCTCCAGAGCCAAGCTTCAACAACGATCAGAGCGAAGTAGATCGAAGACAGATGTACACCTACTCGATTCCGTTGCGGAGCTTGTACTCCAAGGATATCGCCAACCTGATGATGGCGGGGCGCGATATCAGCGCTTCCCATGTGGCGCTGGGGTCCACCCGATTGATGGCGACCTGCGCCGTCATCGGACAAGCGGTCGGAACCACTGCCGCTGTCTCATTGAACACAGGTCTGACTCCTCGCGAGGTGTGTGCCAAGCATGTCAAGGCAGTCCAACAGCAGTTGCTCAAGGACGATTGTTACATCCCCGGCATGCGCAATGAGGATAAATGGGATCTTGCCCGGACTGCCGCAGTGGAAGCCTCGTCATCGGCAACCTTGCGCTTCCCTGCGGGCATCATCGGCGAGGAGTACGAGCATGCCAAACAAAAATCGTATCCGCGCAGTTCGTTGGAAATCGAGCGCGCCCAATTGTTCCCTTGCTCAAGCGGGCGTTTGGAGAGTCTCGAACTGAAGTTGCGCTCCGCTAGCGACAAGCCCATCAAAGCAAAGGTGAGCGTCTACAAGACCGACTCCATTGTAGGTTTTATTTCCAAACAATTGTTGTTTCAGACCGAGGTCCTCCTTGAAGCTGCCTGTGACCGGCTTGTTCCAGTAAAGGTCGGAATCGATGTTGGCAGCCCCGCCTTGCTCATCACCACCGTCAAAGCAACCGCCGATGTATATTGGATGTATAGTTCCAATCCTCCCACGGGAACAGTCTCGGCCACCAGGATCATTGAGAATTGGAAGCCGCAGAAGGGTTCGTACGAAATGGTCGTCCATCCCGACAGTACCCCCTATCAGGCGGAAAACCTGCTCAGTGGTGTCTCACGCCCCGAACGATGGACGAACATCTGGGTTTCGGACGACCAGCAAGGCTTACCGGCTTGGGTGCGATACGACTTGGGCGGTGCAAGACAATTCGACACCATCCATCTCACGTTCGACACCAACCTCAACTTGGCCCACATGTCGGTGCCAGGTTTATATCGGGCCCCGACTTGTGTGCGAGATTACAAGCTTCTAGCCCACATTCCCAATGGTGCATGGAAGGTTGTCGCAACCTGTGTGGACAACTACCAACGCAAACGGATCCATACGATCGAGCGTGGCATCTACGATGCAGTGAAGCTCGAGATAAGTGCCACAAACGGTGATCCTTCGGCTAGGTTGTATGAGATGCGCATCTATGATGAAGGTGGCAAATGATGGATGCAATACCCTCCACGATGAAGGCGGTGATCACGCATGGACCGCATGATTATCGATGTGAACAGGTTCCCGTGCCCCGTCCGGGTGAGCGGGAGATCCTGCTGAAGGTCCTCTCGTGCGGAATTTGTGCCGGGGACCTGAAGGCTTTCCAAGGTGGCAAACGGTTTTGGGGAGGCGGGCAGTTTACCCAATACGTGGAAAATGGATGCATCGGCGGGCATGAGTTTATCGGAGAAGTCGCCGCTATTGGCCAGGCTTTACAAGGGTCATATCGCCTTGGTGAGCACCTCATCGCCGAACAAATCGTGCCCTGCGGCAGCTGCACCTATTGCCGTGGCGGCAAGTACTGGTTGTGCGATCCCCATGAGGTGTTTGGTTTTAAAAAACACCTCAATGGCGGATTCGCCGAGTACATGCTTTTACCAGAGCGGTCCATCATCCACCGTGTCCCCTCCAGCATCGCGGTGGATCGAGCCGCTTTGATTGAACCCCTTTCGTGCTCGTTGCATGCAGTCGACCGTGCCCGTTTGGAACCCGATGATGTGGTGGTCCTCTCAGGTTGCGGTCCGTTGGGCTTGGGAATGCTGGCCTGGATGAAGGCCAAGTACCGGGTGACGGTGGTGGCGCTTGACCTCAACACCCACCGCTTGGAAACGGCTCGGAGCCTAGGTGCCGATCATGTGGCGAATCCCGCCAAAACCGATGTGAAAGCCTTGGTCATGTCGCTGAGCGGTGCTATCGGTTGCGATGTCTATCTTGAAGCGACCGGGCATCCCGCAAGTGTAGCGCAAGGGCTCGATTGCATCCGCAAAGGGGGTAGGTTCATCGAGTTCAGCGTTTTTAACGATGACGTCACTGCAGATTTCAGCATTATCGGAGATGCCAAAGAGCTGGACATGTATGGAGTGTCTCTTAGCCCCTATTGCTATGGACG
>CAZJAK010000138.1:0-3296 GCA_964543935.1 uncultured Spirochaetaceae bacterium | reverse complement strand
AGCAAAACTGGATCCTATGGCAAGCTTGATGATGGTGGAGCTGGCTTTGACTACTTGCACTGTTTTTGAACTCTTGTTGCCCAAGGTGTCTTCGGCAGTGACGGTGAGGGTGTTGGATCCAGCATTGAGCATGAGGGGCTGGGAAGCAAAAGTGTGATTAATGGGATCATAGGTAGCTAAAACGTTGTTGACCCTGACTTCTTTGATGCCAGAGGGATCGCGAACGGTACCACGAACGATGATATTGGAATCTGCAGTGCTTTGGTTGGGTGCGGGGTAGGTGATCTGGATGTCGGGACCTTCCATATCGCCAGGCATCTGATCGGTAACCATCACGGGCACGGAGCTTTGAACACTACCAGCGGTAGCAGTCACTTGACCGTTGCCTGGGGTGGTGGCTGTAAAGATACCGGTTTGGGTGATGATGCCGATACCTCCAGTGACAGCCCAGGTGACTGGGACGGTGATGATTTGGTTGTTGGCATCATAGACCATGGCATAAAATTGGACGGTTTCGTTGCGCTTGACTGTGGCGCTGGAAGGATTGATTTCGATTCGACCAATGTTGTCGCTGACGGTAACTGCAGCAATGGCTTGTTTGCCACCGGCAGAGGCAATGACTACGCCAGTGCCTTTGCGACCAGCGGTAAAGAGGCCATTGGCACTGATAACTCCGAGATCGGCAGGAGTGATCGTCCAGTTGAAGCTGACTCCAGGGATGATTTGATTGTTTTGGTCTCGGGCAATAGCGGTAAATTGTCGGGATTGGTTGACAGCTACGGTGGCGGAAGTGGGGTCAATCTGGATGGTGGCAATTTCTTCGGTAGGACCGGAGCTGATGGTGACGACTGCAGTGCCATGGATGCCATAAGCTTCGGCATGAATCATGCCAGAACCCACCGCATCGCTGGCAGTAAAGTTGCCGTTTTGATCGATGGTGCCGAGATTGGCAGGATCGACTTTCCAATTAAAGGTGACATTGGGAACGGTGTTGCCTTGAGCATCCAGACCCGTAGCTCTGAATTGACGGGTGGAGCGAGGAGTCATGATAGCAGTATCGGGAGTGATGGTAATTCTGGAAATGGGAGAAGATGAAAGACCAGTGATGGTGAATACCACGGAGCGGTTGGTGCCGGCAATACGGGCTTCAACCACGTTTTCACCGGGGTTTGGGCTGGTGGTGAGCATAGCGACGGCTTTTCCGCTACTATCAGTGACAAAAGAAGTTTTGTCGAGTTTGGCAAGACCATCGGGCGATTTGATGGAGGTGTAAACCACATTGACATTGGGGACATTGTTGCCGAGTTCGTCTTGGACAGTGGTGGCCAAGGCTATGGAAGACCCAGCTTCGACTTGTTGGTCTCGGGTGAGTTTGATGAGTTGTTGGCCTTCTTCGCCAGCAATGATTTCGTAGGGATTGGATAGAATCTCGGTTTGTTCCTTGGAGGTACGCATAAAGACTTGATAGGTCCCGGCTTTTTCGGGGTTGCGAATACCTATCTGGAGAGAGAAGGTGATATTCAAATCGCGAGGACTGTCGGGAGTAACGTTGAGTTTGTTGGCTGGGTTGGGTTTGACATTGACGGGAGTGGTGAAAGTGACGACCGGACCTTTGTCGGAGTTCATCACGTTGATGACAGGAGCAGAGGAAAGGGTGCGACCCTTCATAATAATGTCAGTATGAGCGATGATGTTGCCTTCGGAGGTACGGACGGTGGTCTCGTTGCCGGTGGCAACTTTGATCATATCGCCACGAACCTGACGGCGATGGGTGTATTCGGCTCGTACAATATCGGTTTGAAGGAGTTGGATGAAGAAGGTGATTTCACCTTTTTTGAGTCCTTCGATTTTGTTGCGGTTTTCATCTTCGAATTCGTAGTCAACTCCGCGCACCAGAAGGGTAGGATCGTTTGGATTGGCGGCAGAGATACGATGAAGCTTGACAGGATAGAGTTCTTCGCCATAGATATTGGGGTCGAGAACTTCGCCATGACGGAGCTTTCCGCGACCTTGGATGGCTTGGAACATGACGCTTTCGTTGGTAACTTTGATGCCTCGATCGTAGTCTGCAACGATGGTATCGAGAGATTTGAGAGGACGGCGGAAGGTGATGTTACCGGAAGCGAGATCGAGTTTGTAGTCGGAGAGATCAAACTCCACCAGACGACGATCGGAGCTGGTGCCGGTGACGGGATCGGTACGATTGAGGGTGAGGACGGTGAAGGAAGAGGAGTAGATGGAAGGAGGCATGCCATTGAGGGCTTCGCCACCGAGGTCGATGTAGTGGGTGATGGGAGCCATAACCTGGGCTATCAGGGAGGTTTCTTCGTAGGTGCCTTGGTTGGGAGTTCGATATATGCGGTATTTGCTGGCATTGGGAACAGGAGACCATTCAATTTTGACAGCATTGGTGGTAGAACCGGAAATGAAATCCACCATGCGTTCTTCCCAGGTGTCGGATTCGCCAACGATATCGCTGACGGCAGTAATAACATAATAGAATTTGCCTTTGCCACGCATATCTCCACCAGGAATAGTGAGAGGAGTGATGCGGTGGTTGACGTCGTTGGAGATAGGTACTACGGGGCGCACCACGGGTTTGTTGTTGAGTTGGAGTTGACGTTCGCCACCGTTGGCATAGGAAATGAGGACTTCGTTGGTGATATCGGTCCATCCTCGGGTGAGGGTAAGACCAGCATCGGGATAAGCCGCAGGGACAGTGATATTGGCGGATTGGATACCATTAAAATCGTATCGGACATCGCCTGCACTAACGCGATTGTTGGCATCGACATCATCATAAATAAGTTCGCCTGGATCGAACTGAGCGTTGGGAACACCAATTTCGGTATGTTTTATGGGTAAAACATCCAGATCGCTGAGAGCGAGACCAAGATCGTATTCGCCTTTGCGAACAGTGGAGCCAGCGGTATAGAGGATACGGGTGCTATCCACCCAAACGCTGAAATCGGTGAGGCGAAGGTCGCCTTCCGTGACGGTTGCGGTATTATCTAAATCGCGGTAGATGGGATCGTCTTGGGAATAGGCTAAAGGATTGAAGCCAGCGTATTTTTCGTTGGTGTTGAATTGGAAAAGGGTTTGACCTGCATCCGGGTCGTTGGCAGCAACATTGCCTACCAAAGGATTGAATACAGCTCGTTGGGCTGGAGAAAGACGGAGATTGCCGGGCTCAACAAGAGCAGCGGCAGCGCCTACATGGGAGTAGATGGTTTTGAAGTAGTTGAGAGGGAAGATACCGGGGTTGTAGGTAGTTTCTTGGCGGGTGGGGGCATTGT
>CAZJAK010000137.1:1713-3328 GCA_964543935.1 uncultured Spirochaetaceae bacterium | reverse complement strand
CCTGCAAGATTTCCGCTACATCAGCTGGCCGTTGCTGTCGCCCACCACGCTGTTCATCACCATCATCATGATGGTCAGGGCCTTGGCCTCGTTCGACCTCATCAAGGTGATGACCAACGGGGGGCCGCTCAAGACGACCCAGATCCTGTCGTTGCTGCTGTATCAAGAGGCCTTCCAATACTTCAACATCGGCTATGCCTCGAGCATAGCGGTCGTGTTTTTCGCCATCGTGCTCGGCTTGACGCTGGTACAGATGCGTTTCGACGCAAGGGTGCATTATCAATGACACAGAAAAACGGTTGGGACATCCTGTTCACAGCGCTGCTCATCATACTGGGAACGTTCATGATGTTTCCGTTTTTGCTGATGGTGGTGACATCGCTGAAAGATTCACGCGAGATCATGAGCTCCGGCTTGAACATCTTCCCGCACAAGCCTAGTCTGAAGAATTTTGTGACGGTGTTCCAGAAGACCATGCTGCTGCGCTACCTGTACAACGGTGTGGTGGTGGCCGTCTCGATCCTGCTCGGTCAATTTTTCGTGAACATCCCGGCCGCCTATGCTTTCGCCAAACGCAAGTTCCCGCTCAGGGAGGTGCTGTTCGCCGCCGTGCTGGCCGCTTTGGTGTTCCCCAAATACATCGCCGCCATCCCCAACTTCCTGTTGTTGTCGAAATTCAAGCTGATCAACACCTACCGGGCCCTGATCCTCCCCTCGATCGCTTCGCCGTTTTGCATCTTCCTCATGCGGCAATACATCAAGACCATCCCCGAGGATTATTTTGAAGCGGCCGCTTTGGAGGGCTGCAGCATCTTGCGCTTGATCAGCAGCATCCTCGTGCCGATGATCAGGCCAGCGATCGGCTCGTTCACGATTTTTAGCATCGTGACCCACTGGAACGATTTTTTCTGGCCGCTGATCGTCGTGAACAGCAAATCGATGTATACTCCTCCTGCCGGCATCGTCTTTTTCGCCGATGCAGAAGGTGCGGCCGATTGGGGGGCCATCATGGCGGCGGCGTTGCTCACCATCGCCCCGTTGGTGGCTTTGTTCCTGTCGAACCGCAAGCAGTTCATCACCAGCCTGACCAGCACTGGTTTGAAAGGATGAGTGGGAGGATCACCGTGTCAGATGGCCTGATAACCTGTTTCCTGTACGACTTGGACGACACCTTGGTCAAAACGACCGCCAATTGGCTGCAAGCGGCCACAGAGTATCTCAAACAAAGAGCGCTGCCCTATCAACCTGATAGCGTGTATCGCTTCCTCGGCAAGAATTGCCGCGACCTGTGCATGGACATCGCCACGGCCTACCCCCAATCGCTGGCGGCCGGTATCGAAGCATGTGCTGAGGAATTCCGCAATGAATTGCGCCATCAGGCAGAGGTTTATCCACCTGAGGAGATCGAGGGAGCCTCCCAGTTTCTCCGACTCATGGCAAGCACCATCGGCCAGTATGTCGCATCGGGCTCGCCAGCTGACCTCATCGAAGCCCATCTGAACCGGTTAGGTTGGAAAGCCATCATCCAAGCGTCCATCTCCAGCGAAACGGTGGCGCACGGCAAACCCGATCCGGCAGTATACAACCAGCTTATCTCAATGATCGGTGTCGACCC
>CAZJAK010000137.1:0-1703 GCA_964543935.1 uncultured Spirochaetaceae bacterium | reverse complement strand
GTGATCTTCGAAGACAGCCCGGCCGGCATCGAAGCAGCCGAACGGGCCTCCATCCGCTGCGTAGTGATCAATCCAAAGGTACCGACTTCCGTCGGTGGCCACATCATCGCTGTCAGCGAGAATTTCAGCAGCTTGCTGAGCAATCCCGATTGGATATCATTCTCTCAAGAACAGAGCTTTCCTACAACCGCTCGATGAAACGAATCGATTCCAAAGCGCTCTGCAACGGATCGCTTTGGTTTTTCAATTCGAACACGATGGGGATGTCAACACCGTTGAGCAATGCGAACACCCGTTGCCAATCGATACAGCCTGTACCCGGCACCAAATGGTCGTCCGCCACGCCATGGTTGTCGTGCACATGCAATTGGACCAGATGCGGGAGAAAGCGTTCCAGCAAGGCATACAGATAAGTGGGATCTTCGTTGGCATGCATCGAAGCGTGCCCCGTGTCGATGCAGATGCCCAACCTATCCTGCAATCCTTTCGCCTTCACGAGGTCCATGACCTGTGTGAGCACTTCGACAGGCCCGTTTTCAAGGGCCAACACCACATGGTTGGCTTTGGCCAATTCACCATATTCCTCTACTCTCTCCATCAGGATTGCATCTACAGCTTTGGTGTAGGCGGCATCCCAGGTATGGGCGGCGAACCCCAACGAACAGGGGTGGACAACCAAGACCGAAGCTCCCAAGCGATTGCACAACACAATCTCTCGCTTCAGGGTCGCCTCGTCGAACTGGTTGGCCAACGAAGTGTGGCAACTGACAAGAGGAAATGAACCTGCGTACGCATGGAGATAGGTCTCGACATCCTCTGGGCTCATCGTGGCAAGCCAGAATTCTATGCCCAAGGCGCTGTCCTTGATGGCAGCGAGCATCTGGCCATAACTCTGGCCCGCCTTGAGCTTGGCGGCCCAGTTCCATGTGCTGACAGCGAATCCCATGGCAACCCCCATCTTATGAGCGAACGCTCATTAATTGAACATATGTTATTGTAGGGTACCATTTGACTACTGTCAAGCGAACAGTGCTACAAGAGGTCTTGGCCTCCGTTGACCTGCACTACTTCACCGGTGATGAACGAGGCCTGCTCGCTGCAGAGGAAGGCCACCACTGCAGCAACCTCGTGGGGCTGTCCGAAGCGCTTGAGCAGGATATTGTTCTTCCAGCTTTCGAACAAGGCGGGATTGGTCGTGCGGATGCCGTCATGGAACGGCGTGTCGATCGTGCCGGGGCTGACGGCGTTGACCCGGATGCCGAATTCGGCCAAGTCTTTGGCCAAAGCCCTGGTGAGGGTCACCACTGCCGCTTTGGCCGTGCCGTAGACACCGGCTCCCGGTCCCCCGGCGTTCCAAGCAGCGTTCGAGGCAAAATTCACCACGCTCGGGTGCTCCGATTTTTTCAACATCGGCACACACGCGCGGGTGACGAAGAATACGCTGTCGAGGTTCAAGGCCATGACCTTGCGGTAGAATTCAGTGGGCATGAGCTCGAAACGGGAGCGTCCACCCAATCCTCCGGCATTGTTCACCAGAGCATCCACGTGGCCGTAGCTCGCCTCGATGAGGGCAATCGCGGAATTGACCGAAGCTTCATCGGTCACATCGATATGATGATAACTGCAAGCAAGTCCATCGTGTTCCAATTGCTGGATGCATTGCTCACCCTTTGCATCGTCGATATCGCTCAACAGGACCCGGT
>CAZJAK010000136.1:0-3333 GCA_964543935.1 uncultured Spirochaetaceae bacterium | reverse complement strand
CCTTGGTGGCCGCCGCTAGGCAGGCGTCCTGTTGGTTGCCCACGTTGAACATGGCGTGGTTCATCCCGTCGAGCGACTTGAGGGTCTCCCATTCGGGATGCTTCAAGCCCTCCTCGAGGTGGCTCCTCACCGAAGCAGGCACTTTGTCCCACAGCTGGAAGTCATGCAGGACCTCGATGGCTTCGGCGAAGGTCGACGGATCGGGCAAACACAAATCGGGCCAAGGCAACCCCGGCGGATTGGTGTCAAGCGTGAAGGTGATGACCATGGCGGGTTGGCCGAATTGCACCACCCTGCCCCCCTTCATATTGCACAGGTGCTTGCGCACCGCATTCATCTGACGGATGTCGGCTCCGCTTTGCAACAACAACTTGTTGGTCTGGCGCAACTCATCGATCGTGACCGGGTCAACCGGCAGGTTTACCAATGCGGAAGCTCCTCCGGTGACCGCTGCGAAGATGATGTCGTTCTGTTTGGCCTGCTTGAGGATCTCCATGATCCCTTTGGCGCCGGTCACGCTGCGTTCGTCGGGGAATGGATGGCTCGACTCGAACACCCTCACATGGGGCAAGCGGCGTTTTTCACCCTCTTTGACCACCAGAAAGCCAGCCTTGATGCGTTCTCCAAGGATTTCGTCGAGAGCTTGGGCGATGGGGAACGAACCCTTGCCCACGCCCACCACATAGATTGAACCCATGCTGTCCAAGTCGTAGGTGAACGATCCGACGGTAAGGATGTTGTCGCACAGGGAGACATACTCCTTGGTGCGCACATAGGGGATGACGCTCTTGATGCCCGCCTCGGCGATGGCCAAGGCGGCTTTACGCTCGTGCATGTTGCCGTGATCGGTCAGCTCAGCCAAGTTGTCGAACAAGGAAATCTCGGTCATACAGTCTCTCCAGCAGTAAGGTTGTCGAATTCGTCGAATGTCCAGTGATACGGGACAGCAGTGGTGATGGTGATGTTGCCCATCGCCTGGGCTTGTGGCACCAGCGCTTCTGAAATCTCCATGGTGTAGAGCGTCAAGGTATTCTTGATGCGTACGATGCGCAAATTGGCGTAGTCGACGTCAGGAGCGGTCTTGATGCCGGCCCGCAGTGCGTCCCAATCGTTTTCCATGATCATCGGGATGCGTCCGCCGATGACGGTGCGGGCGGTGAGCAAATTGGGATAGGTTTTCTTGAACGACATCTTCTCGAAAGCCCGCCGGGTGGAAATGTCGGCCAAGCCGAATCCGGAAGCATTACCGTCCGATTCCTCGGTCAGGTCGAGCACAACCAGCCGCTTGATGAATGGCTTGGCCACCATGTGTTCGGAGGTGAAACGCTGGATGACGTTGCAGTCCATCCCGGTTCCGGTGATATTCTTGCCCAGTTCGTCGACCACCAACAGGTCGATGTCCTTGAAGGGGATAGAGGGCAACAGCGCTTTGGCTTCATCGAGCAACTTTGGCTCTTGTTCCATGATGTCCTCTTTGGCAACAACTTTGAGCCAACAAGGCTCGTCATAGCTGTTTTCGATCAAACCCAGTGAGAACAACAGGTTGGACTTGTCGCGGAACACCTTGCCGATCTTCTCGAGGTTCATCCCCATGTTGGCCATGCCGCGTAGGTGGCAGTAGTCGGCGCCATGCTGTTTGCCCAATCCAATGACGCACATCTTGACCATGCCGCTTTCATAACGGCCGCGGAAGCTGGAGTGCGGCTTGATGCGGGCCACGGTGACGGTATAGTCGGCCGTGCAGGCTATCGAGTCCATATGGACCGGAACGCCATCCTCGGTATGGCCGATGACGGTCGTCTCCATCGACGAACGCACCGGAGCGCCGACATGCTCTTCGTCTATGCCCAAATGTGCCAGGATCAAGGTCTGGTTCTCGGCTATCGCTCCGCCATGGCTGCCCATGCTCGGTACGATGAAGACCGAGGCTCCCGCCTCTTTGAGGCTAGAAACCAACGCTTTGACTATGGTCTGCAGGTGGTTGATGCCGCGGCTGCCGACTCCGACGGCAACGGTCTTGCCTTGCACCTTGGCGATGCCTGGGAATGAGGAGACTTCGGTACGGACCGCTTCTGTGAGGTCCCCAACCGTTTTTCTTTCAAATGTCTGTTCAACCCGCACCATCTTGGGCAGCTTGACGGGTTCCAAGATATCGTCATACAAGCCAAATTCAGGAATGTTCTTGTCCACTAGCATGCTACCAGTCTAGCATACAAATAGAGTTTGGCAAGTATTTTTTCAAATTTTTTTCAGACATCTCTTCTGTTTTCTGAGAAAGCAATTATTAAAAAAGAAAAATACTACTGGTAGGAAAGATATAAAGATACAGTGGCTTTCAGTTGATATAGATTTAGATTTTGCACAGAACCTCTCCAAGGAAGAGACCGAGGAATTCAGGCTAACCTTTAAAGAAATATTCACAAATAGGAATTATCGTCCTGAACTGCTATTCGATGATGAAGAAATCATATCGAGAATCAAAAACCATCCGATGGCACTATGGAGGACAAGGGAAAATGGTTAATTCGTGCCCACCAGACGAGATTGAGTATCGATGCCTTGGCCAGCTCTGTCACGCGCATAGTATAGGCGCAGGGATAGAAGAGCTGATCAGCCAAGAGCGCGGATGGATGCGAAGTTGAGAACGCTCCGGTTCTAGGGGTCTACGATATATCGTTACTGTTAGACTTCACACCTCATACACGTGCTGGAGCAACGGCAGTTCAGTGGCATTGAAGATGGCTTGTGCTTCAGCCAAAATCGAGTGGTAGGCTTCGCTCTGTTCTGGTAAATGGCACAACAACAACCGCTTGGCGTGTAAGCGCAGGGCATCTTGAGCGGCCTGGCGGGCACTGCTGTGGCCCTTTTTAGTCAACACTGCTTCTTGGTCGACAGTGCCGCCAGCCTCATGGATGAGCAGGTCGGCATCGCTGGCCACTTCGGGATACTCTTGCGCTGGGATACCGTCGGACAAGTAGACTATTCTGGATGTTTTGCATGTAAACGAACAACCGATGGTTGGCACTCCATGTGGTACTGGGAACAGGTGCAGATCCATGCCATTGAGGTCTCCATCGTACCTGCCCTCCTCCACCACTGTCCAGACCAACGGGAACATGCCGTTCTTATGTTCAAGGCCGAATACATCGCAGAGAGATCGGGCCATGGCGATCGTCACCCCGTTTCCCACGATCGCCAACGGAGCCTTCCTGCCCATCAGCCACAACTGATGGAGCAGCGAAGGCAAGCCGTAGACGTGGTCGACGTGAGTGTGGGTGAGGACCACAAGCACCAGCGAATGAGGGTCGACTCCTGCTTTACGCAGCTCTAAAA
>CAZJAK010000135.1:0-3337 GCA_964543935.1 uncultured Spirochaetaceae bacterium | reverse complement strand
GATTACTTCGGAGTGGTAGGTGTATTTGGTGGCAACCCTGCAATTCACCCTGAGTTTCCCGAACTGTGCCGAGTCCTCGCCAAGTATATTCCGTTTGGCCGACGTGGTCTGTGGTGCAACAACCCACTAGGGCACGGTGCGATTATGCGGGAAACATTCAACCCCGCTGTATCTAACCTCAACGTCCACTTGGACCAACAAGCCTTTGACGCTTTCAAGGCTGACTGGCCTGAGTCTAACCCCGTTGGCCTTACAGGGGACAGTCGTCACAGCCCGCCCTATGTAGCCATGCAAGACCTTGTACCGGACATGGGCAAACGGTGGGAGCTAATCAGCCAGTGTGACATCAACCAGCACTGGTCCGCTATGATCGGCGTGTTTCGCGGCCAACTACGAGGCTACTTCTGCGAGATAGCAGGGGCGCAAGCCATGCTCCACCAGCACGACCCCGACTACCCCGACCTCGGCGTTACCATCTACCCCGGTTGGTGGAAACGCCCGATGGCTGACTTCGCCGCTCAGGTGCGCTACCATTGCCACGCTTGCGGAGTGCCGTTGAGGGGGTATGGTGAGCTTGCCCAATCCCTTGACGACCAGCCTAACGTGCGCGAGCAAGTGACCGCTACCCACGCGGACATCTACAAGCCCAAGCGCCGCCACCGCACAACCGAAGTCGTAACCAGCTTGGAGCAACTAGGTGTGGGCCGGTTGAACCGTATGACTGACTATATTGGTAACGCTAAGCGTTAGTACAACCTGTGGCGATAGAGGGCATCACTACTTCAATGTTGGAGAAACGAGATGACGAGACAATTGACAGGGCACATGGTCAACGGATGCAACAGCGATTTACACATCGTCGTTTGCGACTCTCCTGGGCATGGCGGAGCATGCCATCAGTACCAGATCATCAATGTATCCCGGCAAAACCGAGAACCGGACGGTGACTACGTTACTTGCGAAATCAATTTCCAGAACGGGCCGATCAAGGAAGTCGGTACAAACGGTGTCACACACGAGGCGTTGATCGCTATCCTCATCGACCGATTAGAAGGATTCCAGTCCGGCAAGTACGCCTGCGACGACAACCAAGAAGCCCTCGGAGCGTTGCGGGCCGCGCAGACGGCGTTGCAGCGCCGCACCGTCGCTCGTGTCGCGCGGGGCGTTGAAGGAACTCACACAATTTAGGAACCGTATTGATGTGTCTAGCGCGCCTGTTAGTCTTTGGGGAAGGACCACTACTAAGCATCGGCCTTGTGTTTCGGCTTCCGGGTGAGGTTGGATGCGGTAGTGACAGGCGCGCTAGTTTGTTAACTGAGCAGCAAGAGCAGTAACCGTTTCAAGGAGCAACCTATGTTGAACCAAGTTCCAGTCCGTTCCATCATGGTGGCCGTAGACTACGCTGACCTACTGGCACTCACGTTGCCGTACAACCGCCACCACTTTGAAGAGGTGATGGTAGTTACTTCACTGACGGACAAAGGGTGCGCCGCTATTGCCCACGCGAACGATTGCATTGTCCACGCAACAGACACGTTCTACCACCACGGTGCAGCGTTCAATAAGTGGGCTGCCTTGGAAGAAGGGCTTGACCACTTCGGGCGCAACGGTTGGCTATGCATCATGGATGCGGATGTGCTGTGGCCCAAGAAGCTACCGACTGACCTCAACCTCGTGCCCGGTAATCTTTATGGCCCCTACCGACGCATGTACCCACACATCGCTATTCCCCAGGAAAAGGACTGGCCGTTTTGGAAGATCCACCGCAACGTAAACGAGTGGGCGGGTTACAGCCAGATATTCCACGCGGACGACCCCCACCTGAGCGCCCCGCCGTGGCACGAGGTTGATTGGATGCATGGTGGCGGGGCTGACAGCATGTTCCAGTTACGCTGGCCTTCTGCTAACAAGATACGCCCATCGTTTGACGTGTTGCACTTGGGAGAAGCCGGAGTGAACTGGTGTGGGCGCAGTTCATCCTACGCTGACGGGAGTGCTAACCCGGTGAGCAATCAACGACTGGAACAATTGCGGGGATTCATTAGAGGGAGAGTGGGCAAGGAAGGGAGTCAACGGTTTGCCCATGAAAAGATAGTGAAGTGATTTGCTGATGTGATTTTGAAGTGTATACCCCGCGTCTCCCTTGTGGTTGCTACTGCTCCTTCCACTTGGTCGTAGACGCGGGGTACTTTCGTTTTGGTTACTTGCCGATGGTGTGTTCCCGCCATCCTTCTTTAGCCTTGGCCCTCCTTTCCTTCTGCCGGTCAACCGCTCTTTGCAGCCCGACCTCTTGGCACACTAGCCCGCAATAGATGTGTCTTGCGTGCTTGGGGGTTAGGGGTAGCCCACACACGGCACACGGGCGAGGGGGTAGGGGTTGGCGTGCCAACCGCCTACGCTCGGCGTGGGCCGCTAGTTGTTGGGCTTGGCGTACCTTGGCACACGCTTGGCTACAGTACCGGGCGTTGGTACGGGGTGTGTAGGGCTTGCCGCACACGGCGCAAATAGTGGGGGTAGGTGGCATGGTTTGTTTGCCTTTTAATGGCCCTAGCCGCCCCGCTAACAAGCCCGGCCCACCTTTGCCGTATGCTTTAACCTACTTTTGGGCCGGGCTTGTTAGGCGACGTGCTAGGGCTTGCCACGGTTGGGCTTGTAAACTTGTACACGTAGGCAACCGTACACTACTTGCACAATAGGTAGAACAACCACACGGCGATAGTACCCACGGCTACCAGCAACCGTAGGCCCAGTTCGACATCGTCACGCTTCATCGTCGCTCCCTTCCTTCCCAACCAAGGGGACTGTACCGCCCGTGAGAGCGCGGATAGAAAGTGCATGATACGAGCGGTTGGTCTTGGGGTCTGTGCGTTCTTCCATTTGCACGCGGATGGGCAACCCCTTGACTGCTTCGGTGACAGCGTTGAGCCGTACCGTGTGTTGAACCCCACGCGGGGAACAACGGATGCCAAGGTTAACCAATTGAGCGATCATTGATGCCGCGACTTGATGGCTTTCTTGGTCAATCAGCTTCATCAACTCTTTGGCAACCTTGTTCGCTTCACCGGCGGTCTGCATGTAACGGGCCATGACTTGCTCCTTTAACAATGAGGGGTGGTAGATCACGAAACGTGGACAAGCTCCTCAACGGCCCGCGTGATGGCAACATAGAGCAAGTTGTATTCTTGCTCACGCTGCCAAACAGACCTGGCCATTGGATGGGGTATGCTAGCGCCCTTGGGTTGCAAGAGGAACACCCTCTTGGCTTCCAACCCTTTGGCCTTGTGGATACTGGACAGCCGAATGCCCGGCTGGTCTCGTTGGTCTGTAAAGATCTGTT
>CAZJAK010000134.1:0-3492 GCA_964543935.1 uncultured Spirochaetaceae bacterium | reverse complement strand
GACCTTGGCGTTGACGGCCAAAGTGCCAGCAGACTTGTACTTGGCATCAGCGGTGACGGTGTACTTCTCAGCAGTGTACTTCACGTCGCCACCAACATACCAAGCGCCGCCCTGGAGGACGTAACCACCGTTGACACCAACGAGGATCTCGTCGGAGGCAGTGAAGTTCACATCGACACCGAGGTCGGTGGTGTTGATCAGGTCAAGACCGGTCACGGTCACGTCAAACTTGTCGACAGCAAAGGCGGCCTGAGCGGAGAGGACGTTGGTAACAGTATTGGCATACACAACGGTTCCACCCTGGGTGGCATAGTACACATCGACAGTGACGGGGTCCACAGCGACCTTAGCAGCGGCTTCAGCAATGATGCCACCATCATAGATCACGTCGGCGGCGAACGAAGCGGTGACTTCGTCGGTCGCGAAGCTTCCCTTGGCGTTGGCAGAAGCGGCCTTGTTGGTTTCAGTCAAAAGACCGGCAGCACCGAAGGTCATCTTCAGGCCATCGGCAACTTCATACTCTTTGGTAAGAGCAGACACGAACATATTGTAGATGCCGGTCTTGAAGTTGTTGAGGTCTTTGTCAATGCTCAAACCGAACTTGTAACCCTTGAAACCAATCTCAATACCTTCGTTTGCAGGAACGAACGTCTTGGGAGCAATGTTTTCGGGATTGTCGTTAGCATCGAAATCGACAGCAGACTTGGCGAAGTCAGGAGCGGCCAGAGCGGCGAGGATACCGACATACCAGTCTTTGCCGATAATCTTGGCGGAACTGATCTTGGTGGTGATGTCCAAAGCGTTGTCGGCAGCGGAAATGAAAGCCGTGGAATCGAACGTAATCGCCAAGGAAGCGTTGATTTCGGCATAGATTTCGCCCTCGCCCTTGGCGCCGGCTACTTGCTCGTGCAACACGACATCGATGTCGATTGCCTTGGCATTCTTGAACCCATAAGACCCATCATCCAAATTCACACCAAACGTGGTGGTTGCAGAACCCGTGAAGCCGGCGAAGGCCACGCTGCCCACGAGCACGAAAACCAAAAGTACTGCAGAAATCTTCTTCATACTTCCTCCATTGATTCGGGACAGGTGCAAAGACCCGCTTCATCCCTTTTTCTCGTTATACGGATTGGATTATAGCAACGCCTCAAATAGCTGTCAAGTTAAATTCATTTCCCATTGCATATCCTCATCGTTTCTATATAATTCCTATGGAATTCACACAATAATAAGAAATTATCAAGTAAACACCACATGGTATGGGTGTAAAAATAAAATGATGTGAAGTTCTGGTGAAACCGATTTTATGGGTGTCTGGTGCTTATTACTGCATATTTATGCAAAATCATCCGGTCCATACCCCGCATCGCCGTCATTGCGCCAATGTTCCAAGCTGATCGAGATGGTCTTAGACAATGCAATCGGGGCCACATCGTCAAACATCTGTTCAACTTTCAGCGATTCGCCGGCAAATGGTACGATCAATTCGGTGAATCCTTGTCCACACAAACGTTGCGCCAACACATCCATCATGTGCCTGAACAATCCCAACCCTTGGAACTCCTCTTCCACTGCAAAACAAACCACTTGGGCCAAGTTATCCGCCAACAACCGGTAGGCAACGAAAGCAGCCAAGACTCCCCCATCGGAAAGAGCCACCAGAATTGTATGCAAGTCGCATGAATCCCAGGCTTGTTTCATCTGTTGTGCGACCAGTTCGTCCCGCTTGCGACCGCTGGAACGGAGGGCAGCGACAGTCTTTTCGCCCAACGCTTGTATTGCATTGGCGTATTCTTGGCCGTCCCAGGCATAGGTGAAATCCTCAAGCAACAGCTCGGCGGTACCGTCCTCGGGAGACTCCCCCATGCGAGACAGGCGGAAGGCCTCGTCATGGCGTTCATACCACAGGTGGATGCGGTGCCTGATTTCTTTATCCTTATAGTAATACCAGAGGCGTTCAAGAGGCGGCGAGCCATGCAGGACGTCCTTGAATTGTCGGAAGACGCCCTTGCCCGATTGCAACGCCTCACGCAAACGCTCACGGTAGACCGGATTGCGCAATGTCGAGACGAATTTCTCCATCGTCCTGAATCCGTCCGAAGGATACCACTCGGGGATATCGAGGAACCGCTCCGGATCCTGTTGCTTGCGTTGTTCCACGAACTCCACCTGCACCAGGGAACCCTCCTTCAAGTCCAAACAATAATCGTTGGACTGGTCCTCCATGCAGAAGATCACCTGATACAAAAATTCATCGGTCAGGACCGGCATGCGGTAAGGGGCTGGCTTTGTTTCTTGCATCTCCATGACTGCATTGTACATGGCCGGGCTCCCATTTTCCAGTATCGGTTGACAAGTAAGTGCACACAAGCGCTTACCTTGACAATCGCTGGGAAAACAACGATATTCGAGGTTAGCAGACAGATACATGTCCATAAGGAGTATCCCAATGAGTATCATCGAATTCGTAGAAGCAAGAGAAATACTGGATTCCCGTGGAAACCCGACCGTTGAAGTCGACGTTATCCTCGAAGACGGATCCATGGGTCGGGCCGCAGTCCCCTCTGGCGCCTCCACCGGCGTCCATGAGGCCGTTGAGCTTCGCGACGGCGACAAGAAGCGCTTCCTCGGCAAGGGCGTCCTCAAGGCCGTCGACAACGTCAACACCCTGATCGCCCCCGAATTGGAAGGGATGGACGCCACCGATCAGGTCGCCATCGACCAAGCCCTCATCGCCCTTGACGGGACCGAGAACAAGAGCAAGCTCGGCGCAAACGCCATCCTTGGTGTATCCATGGCCGTCGCCCGTGCTGCAGCCGATTTCCTCGGCTTGCCGTTGTTCAAGTACCTCGGCGCCTACCACTCGTGCGTGTTGCCCGTCCCCATGGCCAACATCCTCAACGGTGGTGCCCACAGCGACAACAAAGTCGACTTCCAGGAATTCATGGTCATGCCCATCGGAGCTCCCTCGTTCCGCGAAGGGGTACGCATGACGGCTGAAGTGTTCCACAACCTTAAGAGCGTGCTTAAGAAGCGCGGCTACAACACCTCCGTCGGCGATGAAGGCGGTTTCGCACCCGACCTGCAGTCCAACGAAGAGGCCCTCGAGGTCATCATGGAAGCGATCAAGAACGCCGGTTACACCACCGGCCCCCAAGGGGACTTCATGATCGCTCTCGACCCCGCCGCCAGTGAGCTGTACGACGAGAAAACCAAGACCTATGAACTCAAGTGGACTACCCATGAGAAATTGACGAGCAAGCAGTTGGTCGAGCTGTGGACCTCGTGGGTGAACAAGTACCCCATCATCTCCATCGAGGACGGCATGGCCGAGGATGACTGGGAAGGCTGGAAGATGCTCACCGACGCCGTCGGCGACCGCGTCCAGCTAGTCGGCGACGACTTGTTCGTCACCAACACCGAGCGCATCAAGCAAGGAATCGCCACCAAGACCGCCAATTCGGTGCTCATCAAGGTCAACCAGATCGG
>CAZJAK010000133.1:0-3578 GCA_964543935.1 uncultured Spirochaetaceae bacterium | reverse complement strand
AATATTTTTAAAGGCTTTCTTGTTGGAATTTTGCCCATTCGTGACGATTTTTCATTGACATTTGAAAAGCGCTATAGTAAAGTTAAGTATATAGGTTAAACGTTTCACCGACATTCGTTGCAATTTCTGCATATGTGGAGAGTCATGATGTCACCAATGAAACCAGCTGGAATTTGCATGAAAGATGCAGTAGTAACCACCAACCAGAAACGAGGGAAATTCGCCTCCTTCTTGATGTACGTGAAAACACATCCAGCCATGTACCTCATGCTTGTGCCGGGACTGTTCTTCCTCGTACTCTATAAGTTTTGGCCATTATATGGCTTGGCGATGGCATTCCAAGACTATAATATTTTTGCAGGGAAGAATCCCATGGATGCCATTCGGGTATCGGAATGGGTCGGTTGGAAATGGTTCGAAAAGCTCTTTGCCAGCGCCCAGTTTAGGACTGTCCTCATCAACACCCTTTCCATCAACTTCCTTAAGATCCTTTGGTTGTTCCCATTGCCGATCATTGTTTCGATCATGCTGAATGAGATTGCATCACCCCGGTATAAGAAAGTCCTTACTACTGCAGTCTACATCCCCTATTTCTTTTCGTGGGTGATTATCTATGGTATCTTTTATACCCTTCTGGGATCATCGGGCTTGGTCAACTCACTGATCTCCTACCTCGGCGGGACCAACATCCGATTCTTCACCGATACGAAATTCTTCAGGAGCCTGTTGGTATTCACCGAAGGGTGGAAGGAGACGGGCTACAACACGATCATCTACCTCGCTGCCATCACCGCCATCGACCCGACATTATACGAGGCGACCAGGATCGACGGGGCATCGAAATGGCAGCAGATTTGGTATGTAACCATACCCGGCATGCTTCCAACGATCGTGTTGATGTTGATTCTGAAAATAGGCTACATCCTCACCACAGGCTTTGAACAAATCATTATCTTTTACAATCCGGCCGTCTATGATGTGGCCGATGTCATCCAGACCTATGTCTACAGGCTCGGTATGGGGCAAGCCAATTTCTCACTTGCCACTGCTCTCGGATTGTTCAACTCGATCGTTGCATTCATCTTGGTGGTTGGCTCCAATTCGCTGAGCAAAAAGACTCTGGGACGGAGTATCTGGTAGGTAGTGGATATGAAGCAAATTGGAAAACATACGTTGCGGGTCAGAAAATCTTCATCAGAATTGTTGTTCAGCAGGCTTTCGATGCTCTTTACCACCTGCATTGCTGTCTTGTGCATATTGCCCTGTCTCAATGTGGTGTCCAAGTCGATCAGCGGCGGGGATCAGGTCACTGCCGGCCAGGTATACTTTTGGCCTACCCACATCCAGTTCGAGACGATGAAATTCAATCTGACCAAGACGGCCTTCTTCCAATGCCTGAAGAATTCTTTGATCGTCACCATCGGTGGAACGATCATCAGCATGCTCACCACCATCACGACAGCGTACCCATTGTCGAAACCTTCCTTCAAAGGCAGGAAATTCGTCATTTTGCTCTATGTGGTGAGCATGGTGTTCTACGGGGGCATGATCCCGGCTTACATGGTTGTCAACACATTGGGACTGTTGGACACCCACCTGGCCTTGATACTGCCGTTCGCCATCGTCCAATTCAACATGTTCGTCGTCAAGAGCTATTTCGAAGGCATTCCGGAAAGCATCGAGGATGCCGCCCGCATCGACGGGGCCTCCGACCTGCAAACCCTCGTCATGATCGTCATCCCGATGTCCAAACCGATCATCGCCACAGTCTCGTTGCTGTATGCGGTGAATTATTGGAACAATTATTTCCATGCCATGATGTTCACCAGCTCGGCCTCGATGAGGACCTTGCAAGTATACCTCTACGACATCATCAACAACGGTCAAGAATTCTTGGAGACCATCTTTTCCGGGGACCAGGGAGGCCCTGCCGACCTTCGTCAAGCGAACCTCACCTCGGAAGGCATCATCGCCGTCGCAGTCACGTTGTCCATCGTTCCGATCATCATGTTGTACCCGTTCATCCAAAGGTATTTGATAAAGGGAATTACAATTGGTTCTGTAAAGGGCTGATGAGGATTTCACATTCGTGTGAAGGGAAAAAGTATTAGGAGGAAGCATATGAAAAAAGTTATCATGGTACTGCTTGTCGTGAGTCTCGCGTTCCCAGTGTTCGCCACCGGTGTGACCGAGACGAAAACCACGGCTCCGGTTGCCGAACTCAAAGGTCCGGGCAACGTCACGCTGAAACGGTTGGGCTATAACGTAGGATTCGATGTCACCAAGGACATCAGTGTCCGTATCATGAAGGAGGCAACCGGCTACGATGTCGAGTATTTCGCCCTTCCTGCTGACAATGCCACCGAGAAGCTCCTCATCGAGGTTGCCTCGGGAAAGGATTACGACCTGATCAACATGACACCTGATCGTTGGCGGATCCTGCTGTCGAATGGCGCCCTTATGCCTTTGAACGACTTGCTTGACAAGTATGGCAAGGACATCCTCGCTGGCAATCCTGAAGAGGTGTGGAAGGCCCTTTCCGATGAGAAGGGTAACATCTACGGCCTTCCGTACATGTATCCCTATGACACAGAGATCAACAATTTCATGATCGCCCGCATGGATTTGCTCAGGGCTGCCGGTATCACTGAGGTACCGACCACGATCGATGCCTTCTACGACATGCTGGTGGCTCTCAAGAAATTCTATGGCAACAAGTACATCATCCTGGCAGGGCCGTATCAGGCAGCATCGTCCGGAAGTGTCGGCAGACTCACCGTTCCCGGCATTATTTCTTCTGCATTCGGCATCTACAACGACTGGATGCTTGACAGTAACGGGAAGGTCATCTACATGACCGAGCATCCTCGTTATAAGGAGATGTTGGCCTTTATTGCAAAGCTGGGCAAAGAAGGCCTCATCGACGCCGACTGGGCTGCCAACACTACCTCGTCAGTCCAAGAGAAGTTCGCTTCCGGAAAGGCGATCATCACCTGCGCAGGCAGGCCGTTGGCCCAAGCTTGCATCCCCACGCTCAAAAGCGCTTACAATTTGAAGGACGAGGATTTTGGCTTCATCTCTGCCTTGGAAGACAAAAACGGAACCTGCACGTACATGGAGAGCACTGCCATCAACCAAGTCACAGCGATCCTAAAACGAAGCAAGAATGCCGCTGACGTCATCAACTGGATCAACTTGAGAGTCCAGAAACAACTGTTCATCAACATCGGAGTCGAGGGTGTCCATTTCACCTACGACAAGGATGGTTCGATAAATCCGATCAACCCGATCTTCTCCGACGAACGCGGCAACTCCTATTATTACCTTGATGCGCTTGACACTGCGGCCTTCAAGAATCAGTGGCCGTCCCGGATCCGCAAGTCAGCAGCCCAATGGCTGGCTTTCAACGCTGTCACCATCAAGACCAATGCCGAACGCCCGGACATCTTCGTAGAGAATCCCTTCAAGTTCATGCCGGCATCCGACAACTTCGCCAAATACAATACCACCCTCCTCAACAGCCTGAACGACTTCATGGTCCAAGTCATGTCCGGAGCACGGACTGCTGCTGACCTCGA
>CAZJAK010000132.1:3299-3677 GCA_964543935.1 uncultured Spirochaetaceae bacterium | reverse complement strand
ACTGTCCGTACAGAATCCGGGTGGCTGTTCCATGCACATGGCAAGTGTCACTCATCGGTTGTTCAAGGGGAGGTAAGAATGGCAAGAAGGTTGTATCCTTTGCTGGTCTTGGCGTTGGTGTTGGTGGTGTTGAGCGGTTGTGAGATCACGGTGAATCCGATTGCGAGCTACCAAACTGTTTTCTTCCACAGTAACGGACAAACTGCGGGAAGTGTCCCGGTTTTTTCCATCACCGCATTGGTGGGTACTCAGGTGACCATTCCCGGGAACACCGGGAACTTAGTGAAAAACGAGCATGAATTCACCGGTTGGAATACCGAATCCGATGGGAGCGGGAATCACTTCCAACCGGGAGATGTCTTTGCCATGCCGGCAGGG
>CAZJAK010000132.1:0-3289 GCA_964543935.1 uncultured Spirochaetaceae bacterium | reverse complement strand
ATGCTGCGTGGGAGCGTCTCTATGTCATCGGCCAGACTGGACCGGCCGGGGGAATCGTGTTCTACGACAAGGGGGAGAAAAGCGACGGATGGCGCTATCTCGAAGCGGCTCCAGCTGCAACGGAATGGACTACGAGGATATGGGGGGAACAATACGCTGAAGACATCGCCGGGACATCGGATGCCATCGCTGCCGGGGCAGCCAATACCCAGTTGATCACGGCGGCGTTCTTGAATGCCAACGGCGCCGATTACGCAGCATTCTTATGCGCCAATCTGGAATATGGCGGGTTCCGCGATTGGTATTTACCTTCGAAGCAAGAATTGTATCAGATGTACCTGAGGCTGCATCAGTATGGATTGGGTGCATTCAAGAGCGATTATGCATATTGGAGTTCGACCGCAGATGTCACTCAGGAGAACGTCGCTTATACCGTGTACTTCCCTGTAGGGTTAATATCCCAAAGCAGTACGTTCTACGAGCAACATGTCAGGGCGATCAGGGCTTTCTGATGGATGGACAGGACATTGGTGATGGCATCCGCAGTCACTAACACCCGGATGCCATCAATCTGGATCTTCACGGAAAGTCGATCATCAGGTTTTCACCCCAAGGGTGATCTTCCATCAGGTGGCTGGTCAAAGTCCAAAAAGCACTGGTGCAGGCAAGATACACTGCTTCCACTGTGGGAGGGATCGACGCATCCACCCGGTAGATGCCGGGATGTCCCTCAACGGCAGTGAGGTTCGTGATCGGGATTTCTGTTGTCCAATCGTCCTCGTAGAGGGTGAAGTCTTCCTTGGCCAAACCAACCACCGCATGTTCCAACACCAGGTAGAAGCCATCGAAGTCCGCATCCAACGCAAAGGAGCGGTTCGGGATCTTGACACCCCAATCATCCAAGACTTGCTGGAAACCGCCGACATTGACTTCGTCTCCCATTCCGACCACCACCAGGCTATAGCCGGCATCTGCTGCCGTGGTGGTATACAAGGTCTGGGTAGCGCCGTACACCTCGGTCAGCTCGTAAGTGGCGGGATTGAGCCGGTACCATTGGTACAGCGGGGTGTAGGCCACTTGAGAATGATCATCCAGGTTGTTGGCGGTCATGCTGATCACGCGGGCGTTGCCGATGTAGGGCACCATCACCGGGGGATCTGAATTGGTCATGTCCGCATTGAGGCTATAGCCTCCCCAATAGGTGTCGATGTTGGTATAGGGGGCGTGGACCGAGTTGGAATGCCAACCGTCATACGGGCCACCGTTGATCGCCAGGCGGAAATAATACGAGCCGCCTGGGGCAATGCTGAAGTTGTCGGTATCGCTACTTGGAGTGACGAGGTCTTCCACGCCATCGTGTTTGTATGGTTGGAAGACGGCGTTGTCCGAGCTGTATTCGAGTGTGTACGATGTTGCACCGATCGTGGCGGGAGGTATGAAGGACATGTCGACTTCAAAGTACGTGCCTTCGGTGAATGCGTTGTTGTTCCTCTCCACCGTATCGATCAACAGCATGCCATAGAGCCCGTCCGTCAGTTCGAACGGTTCGAACGGACCGATCTGTCCTTTGCTGTTGGGAAGGAACTCGGTATCTTGGAGCAATGTGTCGAACAGATCCCCGTCGTCATCCGGAAAGAATACATTGGGGCACCCGCTCATCACCAGCATGGATACGCTCAGGAGAACCAGTAGTAGCTTTTTCATACTGCACCTCATGATCATGTATTTTTAGGACGTGATGACTATCAACCAATATTGTTCAATAATTGTAACATGATTCTGTCAATATATAGTGATAATTTCATAAATTATAGCATTTTATATGTCATAAAATTGTACTACTCAATAATTCTAAACAGGCAAGATGATGCATGAGTGGTTATTGGAATCTGACACCACAGGTCATGCTTACCGATGAGAGTTCTTCAGTGCGTGTGGGATCGAAGTGTTTCTGGATGACAATCTACTGCCGGCGTCGTCTTCTCAAGATCGTGATATCTCGGCGTGGACAATGTCGGCAGCCATCCGTGCAGTCATGATGCAGGTGGGGAGGCCTGCAGGGCTTGCAGTCCATTGTCCGGCTCGATAGAGGTCGGGCACGGGAGTGCGCACTGCCTGCTTCATGTTCAGCATACTGGCATCGATGGGAATGTCTTGCTCGAATGACCAGCCGACGATCGCCCCTTCGGAGTTGTTGAAATTCCGTTCGATGAACAACGGACCCGCCGAGAATGAGAAGAGCACATGCTCCTTCAGTCCGCCATAGACCGATGTCGAGAGTGTGTCGATGATCATGGTTCCGATGCGTTGGTCGAATTCTTCGTACCAACCCGACTCATCGATGCGGCGCGCCAGTTCGTGGTCGAACAAGAAACTGACGATCAAACCGCTTTTTCCTTCCGGTGCGGCGCTTGGATCATTGAGTACCGGCAACGATATCTCATAGGTGTTCAAACGACAAAAGGATTCAAGCCACACGTAGAAGGCATCCCGGGAAAGATGTTGCCAATCGGCGAGCAGTGCCGCAAGCTCTGAGCGATGCACATTCCCCAGACCTTGCCGTGACGGAGTGTAGAAGAAGTGGCCTTCACAGATAGTCCCAAAGTACTCGGGAGGCACATCGACTCCCAAGAAAAGGGTATAGACCGATTCAGCACCGCGGCTGGAAAGGATTTTCTTCTGTTCTTTTAGGATAGAAGTCCGTTGTGGCTCTGAAAAACCTTCTGCCGAAATCATCCGGTAGAGGTGTTTCATATCGGCGCACCAGATGAGCTTGTCGTATGTGTACTGGATTCCGTTGGCATCGAAAAGGGTTTTCTTGAGTGCATCGATGCGCACCACCTGTGCACTGGTGCGGACTTCCGATCCCTTTTCTCCCAAACGTCGCTTCAGTGCTTCGGGAATGCTCCCCACTCCCCCCTTGGGATAATAGTAATCGGGATAGAGTGAGAAGTAGCTCATGGCAAAGAATGCAGGTGTCTTCTTGAAAAAATGCTGGGAGATGATATCGATCAGGGCTGTGTTTTTCAGGTGTGCATGGAGGAAATCTTCCATCGGTATCCGCATGCGCATGATTGCAGCCCCAGTGGCGAGGAACCTGAAGAACCAACCGATGAAGGTGGTGAAATAGTAGCGGATGTCACGCTTGGCATCCTTGAAAAACGGACTGTCGCTGCCAAACAACACTTGCATGTAGATGTCGAACTTCGCTATGACCTTGATGATGTTCTCAACTTCGTCGGTGTTCTCCGGGTAGAGCTCCTTAAGAAGGTGCTCGTATGCGGCGAGG
>CAZJAK010000131.1:0-3696 GCA_964543935.1 uncultured Spirochaetaceae bacterium | reverse complement strand
GCCAAGCGCCTGGGAATCGGCCAAGACAAGTTTTTCATGAACATCGAGTCGAATGCCAATACCTCGGCTGCTTCCATCCCGTTGGCGTTATCGGAGATGCAGCGTGACGGTCTGCTCCATCGTGGCCAGCGCTTGCTCACGGTAGGATTCGGGGCGGGGCTGACCTATGGAGGAAATTACATCATATGGTGAAAATCGGTGTTTTCCATCCGGGCCAAGGCGCCCAATACCCCGGCATGGCCATGGACTTGTACCAGAACCATCAAAGTGTCCGCCGGATTTTTGAGACAGCCAGCGATGTCTTTGGGCGCGACATGCATGCATTGTTGGCGACAGGGTCGGCAGAGGAGCTTCGTCAGACTGCCAATACCCAGATGGCGGTCTTGCTGGCCGCTCGTTCAGCCCGACTCGTGTTGGAAGAAGCCGGCTGCGATTGCGTGTTGCAAGCCGGCTTCAGCTTGGGCGAGTTGGCGGCGATGGCCTCAGCGGGCGTGTTCGATGACAGGCAGTTGTTTTGCATCGCCCTTGAGCGGGGCAGGTTGATGGAACAAGCCGTCGCCGAAGCGGAAGGCCTGTATGGCAAGACCGGCATGGCAGCGGTGTTGGGCTTGTCATTACAGACGGTCTCGTCGTTGTTGGAACGATTCGGGCTGGCCCATGTCCATGTTGCCAACGACAACAGCAATTCGCAAACAGTCATTGCAGGTCCGTCGCTGGCCTTGGAACAAGCGGCACAGTTGTTCAAAGAAGCCGGCGCGCGCCGGGTCGTGCCGCTGAAAGTCTCAGGGCCGTTCCACACTCCGTTGATGGAGTCGGCAGTCAAACCGTTCAAGGCTTTTCTTGCATCGATTCCGTTTCACACTCCCGAAGGGACCTTGCTGTCGTCAGTCAGCGGGACGAGGGTCGACACCGGCGAGCAAGCCAAGGAATTGTTGGCAGCCCAGCTTGTGACGAGCGTGAACTGGCGCGCCGTAATGGTCGAGACGGCCCGTTTGGCCTCCGTTCTGGAAATCGGTGCCTTGGTGGAATCTGGCCCAGGTACGGTCTTGACCGGTCTATGGGCCACCATGGACAATGGGGTGTCGTGTCTGCCCGGCGGGACGGACGAACAACTGGGTGCGGTGGCAGCCTTAGGGGGAGTATCATGAATGCATCGTCACAGAGCGTCGAGCGGCTTCATGCCGTGGTGACGGGAGGTTCGCGAGGAATTGGACAAGCGATTGTCATGAAATTGCTGGCGCAAGGCTACGACACCTGGTGCTTGTCGCGTACCGAGGGCGACCAAGCGGTCCAGCTCAGGGAGTACGCCACGCGCTGTGGTTCACAACTCACCTATGTGGCGTGCGACATGCTCTCGCGACCATCGTTGGAGTCGGCTCTGCAACGGGTTGTGGAAGAGGCCGGTTGGGTCGATGTCTTGGTGAACAACGCCGGGATAACTCGGGACGGGCTGATCATGCGGATGAAAGATGAAGCGTGGGACGAGGTCCTGCATGTGAACCTCACCGGGACTTTCACCACCTGCCGCAAGTTCGCCCGCCTGATGGCCAATCGGCGGAGCGGTGCAATCGTGAACATCTCTTCGGTGGTAGGTTTGACGGGTAATGCTGGGCAAACCAACTATGCTGCATCGAAAGCGGGCATCATCGGGTTTTCAAAGAGCCTCGCCCGTGAGTTGGCCTCCCGCTCGGTACGGGTCAATGTGATCGCCCCTGGGTTCATCCAGACCGCAATGACCGACGTGCTAGGCCAAGACCTCAAGGATTCGTTGTGCACCCGCATACCTTTGGGACGCATCGGGTCTCCCGAGGAAGTGGCCGAGGCCGTTTGGTTTCTGTGTTCCCCGGCGGCAGCCTACATCACCGGGCAAGTGCTGTCGGTCGACGGCGGGATGGCGATGTGAAAATCGCTGCACCACAGTGGCGTCTTTTACGATATACTGACGGGCAACGATAAGGAGTCGTCGAGAATATGGCTGACATGGGGCAAAGACGGGTGGCTGTGGTCGGGATGGGAACGGTCAACCCTTTGGGGAATTCGGTGGATGCCTTTTGGGAGAACATCAAGGCCGGCCGAAGTGGCATCGGACCGTTGACAAAATTCGATTGCAGCGATTATCCGGCCAAGATAGCCGGTGAAGTACGTGATTTCGATCCATCAGACCTGCTGGACCGCAAAGAAATGCGAGCCATGGCCGATTTCACCATCTTTGCCTTGCACAGCACCGCCCAAGCGATGGCCCAAGCCGGCTTGGGGATGAATGGAACCGGAAAATACGATCCGGACAGGACCGGCGTCTACATGGGCAATGGAATCGGCGGGTTCGAGATCGTCGAGGAGAACCTTACAAAATTGTTGGAGCGAGGGCCACGGGCGGTCGCGCCGTTGACGATCCCGAAATTGATCGCCAACGAAGCGGCCGGCAACATTGCCTTGCGCTATGGTTTGAAAGGTCCCTGCCTGACCATCGTGACGGCGTGTGCCTCGGGAACCGATGCCATCGGGCAGGCTTTCCAGGCAATTCGTCACGGATTGTTGGACATGGCTGTGGCCGGAGGGACCGAAGGTGCCATCACGAAATTGGCTGTAGCCGGATTCTGTCGCTTGCAAGCGCTCTCGACCCAATACAACGACCGGCCGCAGGCTGCTTGCCGACCGTTCGACAAAGGTCGCGACGGTTTCATCATCGGCGAAGGCGCTGGAGTGCTCATTCTCGAAGAGATGGAGCATGCCCGTCGACGGGGCGCCCGCATCTTGGGAGAAATTGCCGGCTATGGCGCCACCTGCGATGCCTTCCACCTCACCGCCCCCGATCCCGAAGGCGACGGAGCGGCCCGGGCCATGATCGCTGCGATGCGCTCGGCAGGCGTAGGTCCCGCTGACATCCAGTACATCAACGCCCACGGTACTTCCACCCAAGCCAACGATCCGATGGAAACCAAAGCCATCAAACGGGCTTTTGGCGAGTATGCCCGGACAGTCCGCATCTCGTCGACCAAATCGATGACCAGCCATTTGATTGCTGCCGCCGGTGCGGTCGAGGCCATCATCAGTCTGTTGGCCATCAGGGATGGATTCTTCCCCTGCACATTGAATCTTGAAGAACCCGATCCCGAGTGCGATCTCGATTATGTCCCGAATCACGGTGCGTATGGGCACATCGACATTGCCCTCAGTGAATCGCTTGGTTTCGGCGGGCACAACGGAGCGTTGGTGTTCAGGCGTGCCACCTGACCTTTCACCAGAAAATATTTCCCGCACAAGGATGGATGTGAGCATGGAAGGAGAATTCCAAGACATCGAGACGTTGTTGACCCACAGAACCCCGTTTCTGTTCGTGGACCGTTTGTTGGCCGCCAATGAGGAGAAGACTGTCGCCGAGTACCACTTCACCGGCAAAGAGGTATTTTTCCAAGGGCACTTCCCCGATTACCCGGTCGTTCCCGGTGTGTTGCTCATCGAGATGATGGCGCAATGCGGCGGGGCAGGCTTGCGGCAGACCGGAGTGTTGCCGGCAGGTGCCTTTTTCGTGCTTGCTTCGATCGAGAAGGCCAAGTTCAGGTATCAGGTCCGTCCGGGAGACGCGGTCGAGATCGAGGTCGCCAACACCAGAGTCTCGACACTCATGATCCGCCAAAGCGGAACGGTCAAGGTTGGCGACAAGTTGGCGGCCGAGGCTACCTGGATGTGCATCGT
>CAZJAK010000130.1:0-3699 GCA_964543935.1 uncultured Spirochaetaceae bacterium | reverse complement strand
AGCGGCGAAGGGACTTGGACCCCTGACCGAGCGGATATGAGCCGCTTGCTCTACCTACTGAGCTACGCCGCCAAGAAACGCTGAAAAGCGCAACTGCGGCAACTATACCGATGAAGTCGAGTACTGTCAAGGGTCTGCAACGATTGTCTCCGAAGGGCCTTCGATAGGGATGCCTGAAAGAGCTACGAGCTTGTATGCACCACTCTGATCGAGAACCATGATCACGCTGAATCGATGCAATTTCCCTTCCGCACCTCGCGCTTGGACCGAACATGACCAGTATTGGTCGTTGGATGCCGGCAGTCCGCTCAGGATCTCGGTGAATGGAAGTTCTTGGGCCAGGAACGAGCCATATGAAAGGGAAAATGGTCTTCTCAGTTCCCGCTTAACGTAGTGCTCGATCCATTCCAGCGAATAAGGTTCCCCCAATGCGGCATGGATCAATGCAATCCGGTTGTCGAGCTGTGGATTGCCCAACTGCCCGAGGCCTTGCAGGGACGGCAACGTGGCCGGCCATCCGAAATCCTTGAGCAGGTCGGGAGACAAGGCTGTCAACGGTTGCGTGCACAGCATGAGGATGTAGAAACAGGCTTGCCACAATCTAAACCGCATACATCATGTGTACTGCACCGGCGTGAGATTGTCAAACCAAGCGGGCAACGGAATGTGGCTGGACAGAAATCCCACCATTGGGTACGATGAACCGATGACGAACTTGGATCACGTGCACACGACTACCTGGATCGGACAGGAATTGGCTTTTCTTACCGGGGCGTTCGATGAATCCATCCGCGATCCTTTATGGAAAGACATTCCGTTGACAGCGCCTCTCAAACATGTCGCCATGTCGGCACCCATGCAAAAGTTGACCCGGATCAAACAGCTGGGGCCTGTGTTCCACCTGTACCCAGGTGCAGTACACACCAGGTACAACCACAGTATCGGGACTTATCATGTCGCCCGGTTGATCGTGATGGCGTTGTTGAAATCTTGGAGCAATGGCGGTGCGGTTCCCTTAGCCCTTTCCAGGAGGGGCATCCTATCGTTCCTTTGCGCAGCGATGCTGCATGATGTCGGGCATTTCCCCTATGCCCATGCTTTAAAGGAACTGGCGCTGATCGACCATGAGCGCTTGGGAGTGGACATCATCCTGCATGATGACGAGCTGAAGCACATCCTCACGCAGCACGTCGGTGCATCGGTTGAGATGGTATGCGCCATCATAGACCCTGACACACCGACGGCCGACTCGGAGACGAAGTTCTACCGCAACATATTGTCGGGAACACTCGATCCCGACAAGCTGGACTACCTCAATCGGGACGCCTATTTTTGCGGTGTCCCCTATGGGGTCCAGGATGTTTCCTATATCACCAGCCATGTCGCTTGCACGGACGGTGGTCGCCTAGCCCTACCCTTGTCCGCCATGGGGTCCGTCGAGCATCTGCTCTTTTCCAAATATTTGATGTACCGGAATGTCTATTGGCATAAAACAACCAGAGCCGCCACGGCAATGGCGAAAAAGGCTCTCAACATTGCGTTGATGGACGGCACCATGAGTCAGGACGACCTTTACGGCCTTGACGATTATTCATTGTTTTCTTTGGTGGATGCCGATGTGGGGTCAGCCACGCAACTGTTGTTGCAAGCAGTCCACGACAATCGGCTGTTGGAAGAACGCTATGCAACTGCGTTCAATCCCTCCGACAGTCTCATGGTCAAGTGCCTCGAGCTCACATCCCGCATGGAAACAGAGCGCAAACTGCATGAGGCCCTATGCGAATCGTATCCGTGGTTGACTTGGGAGTCTGTCGTAATCGACATCCCTGAAGACATCTCGTTTGAGGCATCCATCCCGATCCTCTTGCCCGGCGGAACTTCGAGTTCGTTCAGTGTGACCGATGAATTGTTCACCGCCGATGTGGTGCGGGCTTTTTCCGCAAATCTCAGGAAATTCAGAATTTTCGCGCCACCAGAAGTTCCCGTATCTTCGATAAGCCGTGCGTTGTCTTACATCAGGGAAGGTTCGAACAATGAATGAGAAAGAAACGACGGGGCCTTCAGCATGGATGCACTTGGTGGAAGGTGACATTCCTCCATGGGTCATGCGCTTCGTAAAGCTCACTGGAAAAGCAATCAACACTTACGCCATGATTCGTGACGGCGACACCGTGTTGCTCAGCGTTTCCGGTGGAAAGGACTCGCTGGCTTTGGCCCTTGCATTATCGATCAGGAAAACGTGGTTGCCGATCAGCTACACCCTGAAAGCGTTGATGATCGACTGGGTGGAACATCCTCTCCCGCCAGATGCCATCGAGCGAATCAGGCACTATTTTGACGTACTTGACATCGACCTGACCATCGTTTCGGAGCAGCAATACTCAGAGGGTTTCAAGGGAGAATTCAATTGCTACTTGTGTTCGCGCAACCGCAAGCGGATCCTGTTCGACTACGCTGGCCAGCACTCCATCAACCTTATCGCCACAGGGCACCATCTCGACGACTTGGTGGAGACTTCATTGATCAATCTCACGACCCGGGGGAATTTTTCAACCATGCAACCAGTCCAGGAATTTTTTCAGGGCAAGCTCCACCTCATCCGGCCTATGATTGAAGTGCATGAACAGACCATCAAGAGGTTGGCCGAGACCTACGGTCTTCCTGCTGTCAAACCGGTCTGCCCGTATGACCAGACCAACATCCGCAGTCGGTTTAAACCCATTGTGAAGGAATTGGCCCACTTGGACCGCGATGTGCGCGAACATATCTATGGAGCACATCATTTCACCTATTCGGTACCAAGGGAAATCCCAGTTGCGACCGACATCGAATTGCTGTAATGTGGAGGCATGAAAATGAAGAATCCGGCAGTATTGCGTAAATTCATAGCGGCAGCGGTGGTTCTCACCTGTCTCGCCTCAGCCCTTCACGGCACTTCACCGACACAATTCGACTACATCCATGTCGAAGGCATGGAAGATGGACGATATTACCAATTCGACAACAAAGGGATTGCCATTCCCCAGACTGATCCTCCCGTGCGTTTATTGCCCGGTTGGATCGTCCTCACATCAGATGACGGCACTGCGTCGTTGCGTGCACCTTTCGGCAGCATCTTGCTCCAACCAAAAACAATCCTTGCCATCGGGAAAATGCCAGCCGATGCTCCTTCGCTCTATCTGGTGACTGGATCAGCCAATTTTGTGGTTGACAAGGATTTTCATGGCAAATTAATAGTTTCTACTCCCGTATCGATATATGAACTCAGCAGCCCTGGCGAAATATTTGTCACCAGCGACCTCTCTGAGCTGGTGTTCTCGCTAGGAGGCAAGCTCTCTGCATCAAACACCATAACTCGCCAAACGACGCACATCACCGAATTCAATTACTTGAACATGGCCGATCCTTTGATACACGAAAAACCGATTTCCCGTCAGACCTACGACCGGATGTCTATCAATCAAGATCCTACTTTTGCTGAACGACTCCCTTCGGCCAGCACAGTCTCGCCGATCGTGGTGAAACCAGCAGTGGTGACCGCAACTGAAACAGAACCATCGGTTGAAACTCCAATAGCCGAGAAGCAGAGTGGAATAACTCAACAAAAGGAAGAACCTTCCGCTACCGTAGAACCTGTCAAGGAACCGGTGTCCGTTCAGGTAGGACCAACGGAAGCCGAAGTTCAGGCCGCCGCAGCTG
>CAZJAK010000129.1:0-3906 GCA_964543935.1 uncultured Spirochaetaceae bacterium | reverse complement strand
TATCCTCATAGACATATGTGGCACCTGCGATCTTGTTGTGGACCTCGATGATCTTGGTTGTGTCCCCTGCTTTTGACATAGCTATTATTATAGCTATGTTTTGTGCAAAAGTCAACCCCAAGACAAGGTTTATATGCTAATATTCTAAAGATTTATTTTTTTTCTAGCTACAATATAACGGGAATTTAGGATGAAAAATCATTGACAACGCTCATGAACGGGTTTAGTCTCACAATAGATATTGACAAAATGTTAAGAAGTATGAGAGAAAAAGCCTAATAGCTCTGAATAATTATCGAATATTATCAGGATTTTTCAGTAGTAATAGACAAATTAGGTAAAAGTAATGGTGAATAGCTACATAGGAGGTTTTCGACCATGAGTGCATCATCCATCAGGATCGTTGACTTGGCCAAAGTGCTCGATCCGACAACCGAGACAAGGCGCTGCAAGATCCGGCGGTTCAACACCGGTGGGCCCATTCCCGATTTCCACACCGACATGGACCTCACCACCCACTTGGGCACCCATGTCGAGACACCCTACCACCACAACGACGATTGGAACGACGTGATGGGATTGGCGGTGGATCGTTTCTTGGGACGCTGCGTCTATGTCAAGTTCGCCGACTTGGCTCCCAACTCCTACATCAGCGCAGCCGACTTGGAGCGCGCCTGCGCCGGCAGGGTGGGCAAGGACGACATCGTCATCCTCGATTCGAATTACCCGTTGGCGCCCTTCACCTCCAAGACCAACACTGCCGAAGACAAGCGCTTGAAGGTCAACCGCGCGACTGCCGAATGGTTCGCCGCCAAGCAGGTCAAGTGTGTCGGTTTCGGTGACGGCGTCTCGATCGAGAGCGCACGGGCCGATGTGGAACCGTTCCACGATGTGCTCATGGCCCAAGACGTCACCTTTTTGGAAGTGCTGAAGAACCTCGACCAACTGCAATCCGAGGTTTTCCTGTTGGTGTTCCTGCCTCTTCCCATCAAGGGGATCGATTCCAGCCCCGTACGGGCTGTCGCCATCGAGGGCTTGGCTGAATTCAGCCGTTAAGTCACAATTAGCTGCCGCTGTAGAGGGGCAGTACGACATTGAAAGGAGAAATACTTATGAAACGGATCGTCATGCTGATGCTCGCACTGGCCATCGTCGCCTCCAGTTTCGTGTTCGGAACCGGTTCGGCCGAAAGCCAAGCCGACCCTGCGGCCAAGTGGCCCGAAGCCCCCATCCAAGTGTACGTCGGAGCCAACGCCGGAGGTGGTATCGACACGGCCGCCCGCCTGATGGGCAAGTACCTCGAGAAGGAATTGAACGCCACCATCGTCGTCTCCAACATGTCCGGTGGAGCAGGCAGCCTGGCGGCGACCAAGGTCAAGGACTCCAAGCCGGACGGCTACACCATGCTGGTCTGCCACGAAGCCCTCTTGACCAACAAGATTGCCGGCATCACCGACTTCGATTACGACGGATTTGCCAGCGGCGGCATCGCCCTCAAGGTCTATACCACCTGTCTGCTGAGCAGGAATTACAAGAGCTTCGACGAACTGGTAGCGGCTGCCAAGGCCAACCCCGGTAAAGTCAAGTTCGGGACCGAAGCCGCCACCAACGACACCCACATCATCGCCATGATGGAGAAGAACCTCGGAACCAAGATCCAGATCGTCGATTCGGGGGCCATCCCCAATCAGGTCGCCTCGATGATGGGTGGACACATCGACTTCATGAAAGCCCCGCTCGGATTGGTCAAGGACTATGTGCGCACCGGTGAGTTCAACCTGATCGGTTTCTTCAACGAAGAGCGCCATCCCGATTATCCCAACGTGCCGACGCTCAAGGAGAAGGGCATTCCGTTCATCGTCGACAAGTTCTTCTATGCCGGATTCCCCATCAGCACGCCGGACTCGATCATCCAGAAGTATGCTGCAGCTCTTGAGCGCGTTTCCAAGAATCCCGAGTTCATCGCCGACGCTGCCAAGATCGATTATGCCGTGGCTTATGTGGCGCCGAAGGACATCCCCAGCTACTTCGAGGACGTCAAGACCCGCTTGGTGACCTACCAGAAGATTTACGACGAAGTCATATCTGGCAAGAAATGACCGACTTGAAGTGGTGGAGGAGGAGATCATGAAAAGAAAATATAAGGATGTGGTGGCAGGAGTGTTTTTCATCCTGTTCGGAGCAGTGTACTTTCTATTCTCCTTCTCCATCCGTTTGACCAACATCGGCGGAGCCCATGGATCGCGGCTCATCCCGCAGATCGTCGCCATCCTGTTGATGGCCATGGGCTTGCTGTTGGCCTTGCGAGACGTGGTCCCGATGATCAAGAACCGCACTGCCAGCTCTGCCGGAGATGCAGTTTCTGTCGGCACAGGTGGTACGTTGGGACAACGCTTGAAGGCATGGTTGAAACCGTACCGCAAGGTGTTGGCGATTTTCGTCCTTTCGTTTGCCTACACTGCCGTCATGGAGCTGCTCGGATTCATCATCGCCACCCCGTTGTACCTGTTGGCGATGATGAAGGTGCTCACTCCGGCCAAGAAAAAGAGCCGCATCGTGGTGAACATCATCATCAGTGCGATAGCGACGGCGGCCTTGTTCTTCATGTTCCGTTATGGTTTCTCGATGATCCTGCCCAAGGGCATCCTGTAGGAGGTCGTCATGTTCGATATGTACATCACCGGCTTTTCGATGATTGCCGATCCGATGACCTATCTGCTCATTCTCATCGGCGTCGTGTTGGGAGTGTTCTTTGGAGCCGCCCCGGGCATGACCAGCTCGATGGGCATTGCGTTGGTGCTACCGGTGACCTACACGATGGGCATCGTCGACAGCATGGCCATCCTGTTGGGCATTTATATCGGCAGCATCTCGGGTGGACTCATCACCGCCATCTTGTTCAACATACCGGGCACCCCGGCGTCGATCGCCACCACCTTCGACGGCTATCCGATGGCCAAACAGGGCAATGGCGGCAAAGCGTTGCGTGTCGGCATGTTCTATTCCTTCCTGGGCGGCATGTTCAGCTTGCTGATCCTGTTTTACATCTCGCCGCCGCTGGCGAAATTCGCGCTCAAGTTCGGACCGGTTGAATATTTCTCCATCGGACTCATGTCGATGACACTCATCGCCAGCCTTTCGGGGGATGACTTGATCAAGGGCATCATTGCCGCTTTGTTGGGGATGATGCTCACCACGGTGGGCATGGCCCCCATCGACAGCGTCAAGCGGTACACCTTCGGTTTGCAACAACTCAACGGTGGTTTCCAGCTGTTGCCAGTGCTCATCGGTGTCTATGCGGTCATGGAAATCCTCAAGTCAGCCGAGCAATCGGAGCAAGGCTACGGGACGATGATGTCGTACAAAGCCAAAGGCCTGGGCGTGACGTGGAAGGAATTTGGCCAGCAGTTCTGGAACTTCATCCGCTCGGCAGCAATTGGGACATACATTGGAATCCTGCCCGGTCTCGGGGCCACCATATCGAACATCATGGCCTACTCGATCGCCCGCGACAGCTCGAAGCATCCTGAAAAGTTTGGAACGGGTGTCATCGACGGACTGGTCGCCTCGGAGACTGCCAATAACGCCGTCTCTGGTGGGGCGATGATCCCGATGCTCACCATGGGAATCCCGGGAGATGCCGGAACGGCCATGCTGCTGGCGGCATTCATGCTGCACGGCATCACCCCGGGGCCGCTGTTGTTCAGGGAGTATGGCGATGTCGTGTATTCGATCTTTGCCATCCTGATCATCGCCAATGTCATGTCGCTCTTGGTGGAGATGTACGGGCTCAAGTTCTTTCTCAAGCTTTTAGACATCCCCAAGGAAATTTTATACCCCATCATCATTGTCTTGGCCACCATCGGGGCTTATGGGACCAACAACCGTGTCTTCGACGTGCTGTGC
>CAZJAK010000128.1:0-3916 GCA_964543935.1 uncultured Spirochaetaceae bacterium | reverse complement strand
TCACATCCTCAGGTATGTTCTTCATATTGGCCAAGATGATGACCATCCCGACCCCGATGCCGTTCCAGCCAATGACGGACACCAACAGTTTGAAAGCGATCGCTGGATTGCCGAACCATGCGCTAGCCAGTTGGTTCAGACCCAAACCAAGCAAGACAGTATTGAGAATGCCTATGTTGGGATCGAACACCAACAGGGCAAAGAACCCAATAATCGAGGGACTGATGACATACGGCAAGAAGATCATCAGCCTGAAGAGGTTGTGCCCGCGAATCTTGAGATGGATGAGGTACGCCATTGCCACCTGGATTGGAATGAAGACGAATATGGCAATGGCCATGTAGCGAAAATTATTGCCAAGAGCATTGCGGAAGATCCGTGACATGCGCGGATCGAAAAAAATCCGCTTAAAATTTTCCAGACCGATGAAGTCCATCGCCCCCAATCCGGACCAGTCGAAGAAACTATAGTAGATGGCGAATCCCAGCGGGACAATCATGAAAAGACTGTAGAGGATGAATCCCGGGGTAATGAAACCGATGTATGCTTTTGACTTGTTCATGGCTCCCAACTCATCGGTGTCATGACGCCCAACCAACCGGTAGGGCGTCCTCCTTCATGACATGTGCACGGCATGATTGCCATGCACATCCAACCAATGCGCGATAAGAACCGGCTACTTCATCATCGAGTCCAGCGTCTTCACGAACGTCTCAGGAACAACCGTACCGGTGAACAGTTTTGGATTGTCTTCCTCCCAGACCTTGGTCGGGGATTGTCCGTCGGCGTGGTACAGAACCATGATGTTGTAGAAGCTCTCCAACTCAAGATTCGCATCCGCAATCTCATTGGCCAATTCACTGCCCGATTCCACACCTGCCAAGCCGGCAATGGCACCCAAGCCGTTTACCCAGATTTGTTGTGACTCGATCGAAGTGAGATACTTGGCCAAGCGCAGGGATTCCTCAGGATGTTTGGTTTTGGAATACACTGAGAAACCAGCAGCGTATGTCAGTACGATTGGTTTGCGCCCATCGCTGGTAGGAATTTGGAAAGCACCGATCTTCATCGAAGGATTGTTGTTCACCAAGGTCGTGGTGGTCCAAGAACCGGCTACCGTCATGGCGGCTTGGCCACGGGAGAAACTCAAGTACTGACCTGCCTCATCCACTCCGAGGAACTGATCTCCGTAATAACCCTTCTTGCCCCATTCGATCATCTTGTTCATCGCAGCAATGACACGTGGATCATTGATCCTAGCTTTTCCAACGGCAGCATCGGCGATCCAATCCGGGTACATCGCAGCTAAAATCGGCTCGAACAGGAACAGGATGTTCCAGTTGTCGCGACCCGCAAGGCTCAGCGGAATGAAACCGGCTTTCTTTATCGTCTCCAAGAGGGTCTCGAATTCACCGAATGTTTTTGGAACGCTCCACCCCTGCTGGGCAAACAGGTCTTTGTTGTAGAAGGCAGCCCGGGTATCGATCGTTGCAGCGGGTGTCTGATACAGCTTCCCTTCCCACAGGACCTTGTCACGCGACATCTGGGAATACTGGCTCACATCAATGTGGGTGGTAAGTTCCATCAAAGCGCCCTGCCTGGTCAAGTTGGCCATGTCTGTCGTCGCAGTGCCATGGTGCCAAAACAAGTCGGGAGCCTCTCCCGCTTGAATTGCTGTGGTAAGCAACGAAAGATAGTTGTCGGGTGTTTTGATCTCGTACTCCACTTTGATGTCCGGATTGAGTTCCATGAAGCGTTCTAGTGTATTGCGCAACGGAAGCTCGAATTGGGGAGTGTGCTCCCAGATGGTCAAGACCACCGGCTCCTTCTCTTGGATGGCCTTCTGTCCTGCCGAGAAAAGCATCCCGACAGCCAATAAGCACATCAGAAAACAAACCATTGCTCGTTTCATTGCAAAACCTCCTTCTGGTTTCGTGCATATCCAGTCTGAGGCGCCTAGAATAGTCGGTCCATGTCCATAACTACGTCCTTCATGCGGGAAATCCAGCAGATGGGCCACTCGGTTGCACACAAGATACAGATTGGTGCCCGGTATTCAGATTCCATGCTCGATATTCGGCTTGCACGGATGGTTGATGCGGTATTCACTCACCGTCTGTCCGGCGATTCGTTTGAAAATCTTTGAGAAATGGCTCGAACTGATGAATCCCACCTGCAGGCTGATATTTTCCACTGTATCATCGCTTTCGAGGAGCAGTGCTTTTGCCTTCTCCACCCTGATGGTGTTGAGATACTCGATGAAACCGGTCTTCGACTCCCTTTTGAACAAACTGCACAAATAATTGCTGTTCACATGCAAGCGTTCTGCCATGCTTTGTAAGGAGATGTGCTCATTGAAATGCTCGAGGGCATACAGCTTCATTTTCATGATTTTGCGGCTATGGCCGGATACTTGGTGAATCCGTCCGATGTTCTTAGGCAATTCGAGCACATACCATTGCTGCAACTGTGAAAAATCATCGAACTCCTTTAAATACTCAAACACCGAAGGATCTGCAAACATCTCGACCGCGAAATCCCCATAGACGGTTTTCACCAGTTGGCATACTTGATGCCAATAGACTATCAAGCTCGTGCATAAACGCGGGACATCGAAGTAAATGTCGCGGGCGTGATTGAAAAACCCATCCATCTCACGTTTCCACACAGTCAATCCGTCAGGCTGCAACAAGAGAATTGGATTGGGGAGTTCCTTGGCCGAAGACGGAGTTGCCAAGGAATCTCTTTTTCCAATGCTGATGCGGGTCGACTCGATATAGAAAGCCACATCCCTTATACCGACCAGATAGGCCCATTGCCTATCCAACGAATCGGGTCGTCCATCTGTTCCCCTGAGAATGACCACTGGACTGTTGATGTACTGCTTGAGTTGGAGTATCAACTGGTTGAAAAAATCCTGACGCCGGGAGTGTTTCTCCTCACTTGCATCCACCACGAGCACCAAACTCCCCGAGTCTTCGTAGAATACGGTGCCCAGCCCAAACTGAGCGATCAAGCGTTGGATGAACCTCATGATCCAGACTGTGTCCACGCCGGTTTTCAAAGGGACATGGTCATCGGAGTATCTCTTCTTGCAAACCAATAGACAAACCAGAGGATTTTCGATGTCCCCTGCCAGTTGCTCACCTTGTGCGACACGCTCTGAAAACCTGCGCAACTCATTCCAAGGTTCCTTCTGTCCGCTAAGCCCGGTTACCGACGCGGGTGCTATGTCCAAACCATCGAGGGTACGGAACAGCTCCTTCTCATCGAGCTCGTGCTTGAGAATGTAGTCGACAGCACCAAGCTTGAATGCCTTTGAGACTATTGAGAAATCATCCAAGCAACTAAGGATGACAATTTTCGCTCGAACATGGTGTTCGTTTAGATATTGGAGAAATTCAAGCCCGTCCATACCGGGCATCTTGATATCGGTGACAATGATGTCTGGATCCAAGGTAGGTATTTCTGTAAGCGCCGAAGCCGCCCGGGAGAAGCTCCCGACGATACGATAGCGAGAATTCGTCGCGAATAGCGACTCTATTCCGAGCAGGACAAGCTTCTCATCCTCGACAATCACCACCCGCTTCATGGTGTCACCCCACCGCCGATCATATCATGGAATATGAATCATTTGCATGACATATTTCAAATTCAGAAAAGCCAAAGTGCTATCAAGGAGAGCATACACCACCGCATCTCACGCCCAAATGCGCAAGATGATAGGAATGGGATGAATACTCGGAGGTTCTTAACGCTTGACGTCCTGCTTCAATTATAGGTTCCCGTCAGGGTGAAGGTGCCGTTCGGTAAGGTCTGTACCACAGAACCGGTATTTGGGTCGATCAGGAGCCAGACGAATGTTCCCGACACCTTGCCCCGGGCTTGCACATCGACACCGTAGGCATCCTTGAGC
>CAZJAK010000127.1:279-3996 GCA_964543935.1 uncultured Spirochaetaceae bacterium | reverse complement strand
CACTGTAGACAGAACCTGTCAAGTAATATTACTTAATAGAATTATTGTAATTACAATCATCTGAACTTACTTCCTGAAAAATCCTTCTTAAAAAATTGTATCTGCCACGGATACCCGGCTCATCGATTCGTGAAATCACCGACAACACGTCTCGGAACGATGCTGTGGACCTTCGCATCGACTTTCCCATCCGGCGACACATCGGCCTCCATGAACCACCCTGGAGCATTCGTCCGCTCGGGATGAGCTGCTGAGAACGGCGGATTGACAAGATACGTCCCTTTTGGCGAAACCCTGAAACTCCACCAGTGCAAATGCCCTGCCGCATGGAAAAGAAAATTCCGGCCATGTTCGAGAATCTCGCGGACCGCTTCACAGTTGGCCACCTTCATCAACGGTACAGTCTCCTTTGGAATGAGGAAGTTGCGCTGAATCTCGTGATGGTTCAACGGATGGTGGCTGAAAACCAGTTTCGGCAAGTCGTCGTTGTTCATCTCATGCTCGAGCCAAGCCAATTGCTCATCGGAAACTGCTCCACCCACTCCCGAGATCATGGGATCGAGGGAATCGAAGAAAATGCACTTGTATCCTTTGAACACCCTCACGAAGGGGAGCTCGGGATTGTGCAACAGCTTGGCGAGCTCCTGTTTCCCGACATGCACGAAGTCGTGGTTTCCATCGACATGGAACACGGGACAGGCCACGCCCGAGTGTTGTCGACATCCCGCTTCGCATCGACATCGATGATGCGGTCGCCGAGCTCGATGATCACATCGGGCTTGAGTTCAAGGTTCACGATATCGACGAACCGGTCGAGCAAACCGGGAAGCTCCTCGTTTGGGGTGTACTTCCAGATGCATTGGCTCCAATCCTGCCCCGGTGAAAAATGAATATCGGAAATGAAAACAATCTTTATGTCACCCATAAAATCCATCCTTTGGCGGTCAATCATGCAAACCCTTGGCCCTCACATATGCAAGCATTGCCGCAGGGTCGTCGGCCATGAGAATCCTGCTGCCATATGAAATCGCGTCGTCATACGCTTGCATGTCGCTATAAAACGAAACCGTCAGCGGCATGATTCCTTGGTGAAGCAACTGGCTGTACCATGTAGCCGGACAGGGTACGGTGTGTTGCTTGAGGACAGACCCGTCCGGCCTTTGCACCCAGTTGAGCAGGCAGGCCACATCGCAGATATCCCACGGATTTCCCTGCATGGTCCCCATGATGTGCCACGGGAAGAAACCATGATAGTGAAACGTCCCACCATGAACCGCATGGACCTGTTCGACAATGTGACCAGAGAATGAATTGATCCATGTCCTGGGTCCGAGACCGCGAGCAGCGAGCATGGCGGCTGTCTTTCGCGCGCACTCGAAAGCAAACGCCTCGTCGCAGTCCCCCGGCTTATCCTTGATCTCGATGTTGAGCATTAAAGCGGGATGATCCACCGCCAAGTCCAGCAACTCCTCCAACAACGCGACCGGTTCAAAAGCAGGGATGGAAACATCTTCGGAAGCCACACCCCGCACTGCAGCATTCATGGCGCGGATTTCTTTAAAGGTGTGGTCACTTATCTTACCGGTTCCGTCGGTCAGGTCTTCAAGATTGAGGTTGTGCATGAGAAACAGCTGTCCATCCTTCGACATCCGGACATCCGTCTCCACCATGTCCACACCAAGGCCGACCGCATGCCTGAACGCAGTCATGGTGTTTTGCATGCCATGGACGCAATCACCACGGTGGGCGCACACCGCAACGCGGTTAGCACATTCGAACATCACACTGCCCCCAACAAGAATTGTTCGATGGCGACTCCTTGGCAGTGCGGCATTTCAAGCCCAAGAAGCTTGGCGAATGTCGGAGCCTCATCCACAATGGGCCTCCGGTCGATCACCACCTGTCGCTTGAAATCGGGGCCGATGGCATTGAATACCGGTTGCGGTCCAAGGTCGGGATTATAGCCATGGGTGGCCCTGCCGAAGCGATAGTCGGTCACATCGTACGGTTTGATAGCAGGCCGCAGGCAATCGTCGCTGAACGACGTGTAGCCATCGCTTTCAAGCACGAATGAGAAATCGCCACTGAGGTGTTCGCGTGCATCTATCTCGGCCGTCGTCAGCACCTCGTTGAACCCATAGATTCCCTCTTGAGCCATTTCCTTGAGAAGCTGGTGGACCGCTTCATAAGTGTTTGTATCGGAGGGATCTTTCAGATGGACTAGATCCGACATCGCATCCGAGAGGCAAAAGGCTTTCCAGTCGACGACATTGCCACATTCGTCTGTCGTGATGAACCCGTGATCCCGCAGATATACATTCGGCTTCATGATGCGTTTGGTATCCAACTGCCCGTGATCGCTTATGACGGCGATGTTGGTCTGCCCATACACCCCGGCCCGTTTCAACGCATCCATCAGGAGCCCGAACTGTTTGTCGACGAACTCGATCCCTTTGTCGGTCTCACTGTTGAACACCCCACACTTGTGCCGGGTACCATCCATGATGCCGTCGTGCACGAGCATGACCTCGGGCGCGAATTGCTCGATGATGTCGCAGGCGCAGGCGATAAGGAAATTATCGATGTATGGCTGGACCATGAAATTGGTCCTTCCAGTCTTGTGATGGCTCTCAGGAAGCAGGTTCTCGTGCTTGAGCGCTATCTTGATGACCTCTTCGCTCGAGCCGGCCCGTCTGAACGATGATGCAAGAGTGTCCCCTGCACAAGGCATCCAATACTCGTTCAGCAAGTAATCGACATCGGGATGATTGCCGGTGACAGGCCAGAACACGGCTCCCGTGCTACACCCGGAGCGTTTCGCGACAGTGAACAGGTCCTCCACCCGCACATGCCGGTGGTCCCACAACCAATTCTGCTCCTTGTCGGCGGTGGTGAATTCAAAATTGCTGACAATCCCATGCTTGTTCGGATAACACCCCGTGACGATGCTGGTGTGGGCAGGATAGGTGATCGTCGGGTAAACTGTCCGGACATGGGTTACTTGGCAACTGTCTTTCATCACCGATCCGAAATTCGGCAGCGTCATGAGCTTGTCCACATCTTCCCGCACGAGCGCATCCACTGAAAAAACCAACAACCTCTTGTTCATACCATCCCCTTGACACGTCAATCTTTGATGCTGTAATGGCCGTTTGCCGAAGGCTTGCCGTAGATATTGGTGATCTGCCTGATGTACTGGGTCTGCACCTCATAGGTCCCGTCACCGCTTGTAGAAACGGAAACGGAGCCGTCTTGGCTCGTGTAGAACGTCAAAGCCTTGTGCTTGAGGTAATATTTCATCGCAACAGTCTTGTTGGTTATCAAGCTATGGAATTGAACCGCTACTTTCGGACTCACCGCCGCGATGAATTCGTTGCGGTTCGAGGTATCATACCCGTGATGGTTCATCTTCATCACATCGCAGTCCAGTTCAGCACCAAATCGCTCGACCAAGTCCATTTCTTTGGTTATGTAGAGGTCTCCGGAAGTCCAGAAACTGGATTTGTCAAAGGTTATCTTCATGGCTAGCGACAGGTCGTTGGCATCCATGTACCCTGCTTTCAAATTTTCCTCGGCCCCCTTGTCCGGGCCATACACCTTGACCGACACCCGGTTGCCGAACATGAAGGAGTCCCCGGCGTACAGTGTCTCGCACGGGATGTTCAGCTGCCTGATCTTGTCCATGGAATTTTGGTAAGTTCCGGAGGCATATTCATG
>CAZJAK010000127.1:0-269 GCA_964543935.1 uncultured Spirochaetaceae bacterium | reverse complement strand
GATTCTTATAGATGCGGCCAATCGGATATTTCGAAGCAAGCTCAACGAAACTGCCGATATGGTCGGCATGGGGATGGGACATGACGAAGATGTCGATCGCGTCGACCCCCATACGTTGCAGTTGGACATCGATTTCCTCAAAATTCCAGCTGTTGCTGCAATCTACGACCATGATCAGACCTTCGGGAGAGGTGAACACCGTGCAGTCACCGGCATAGGTGACGTCGCCTGTCGTTTTCAACGAACCGGTGGTGTTCAGATACCGTGCC
>CAZJAK010000126.1:0-4286 GCA_964543935.1 uncultured Spirochaetaceae bacterium | reverse complement strand
GCGCATAGTCAACATAGTTCATCGTGAACGCTCCTTGACTTGAAACACCACGGGGTGTTGTGCGAGCAGATCCGGCCATCGGGAAGGTTGTGTGCCCATGATGACGACATCAAAGCCATTGTCTTCCAAAACCTCCAAGTCGGCATTCAACGGCGGGGCGAGATACACCGCCGTTCTCTGCTCCTTGTAAAGAGCCTCCGGGGTGATCACCAATCCGGGTATTTTTGCCCGCCAGGTGTCCGGCAGCCTGCAACCGTGGCGGAGCAACACCTTCAGAAGCGGGCTCTCATATGCGGCATTCTCGTTTTCTTGTCTATCAACCCGCGAATTGGCCATGCTGACGAGCAATGACAGCGCTTCAGGATCCCTTCTATCGATGAGTTCATGGTCCGGCTGATTGTAATAGGAGAGCAGGCATCGATAGCATCCCGCCTCGCACGGTTCTTTCCCGCCGGGATCATTCACCTCGACGATCGATTCGGCTGAGAAGCAGTCCCCGTCGTGGGCGTAGTGCATGATCTCAAGCGCCTTGCTGGCGACTTCTGCGAGTTTTCCCCTTTCCTGCGCCAACCTGGTCAGGACCCCGGCACCGCCTTCAGCCGCTTCATAGAACAATACCCCCCTCCGTTTGTCTTGGGAGGGGATGCTTTCGACCGCCAGTTCAGCTTCTTCGATCTGGAACACCTGTTCGATGCCGCGTTTCAAGGCGGCTTGCAGCGTCACCATCGAGACCGTGCTCAGTTGGTTGGTCGGGAATAAAATCAGGAGGTTTCTCCTGTCCTCGACATAGGGAACGATGAGCTGGGGCGGGACAGACATGGAAGGATTCTTCTCATCAATGTTCGTTTCGTCGGACGGATCCAAGCCCTCTTCCTTCGACCAGTATCCGGTAAGCGGGTTGATGTTGAACCCAAGCTTGTTTTTATTCTTCCTCCGCTTCCACCCTTTGTTGATTTTCCAGACCGTGGCGGCTTGCGAATAGGTCAAGCTCCCGATGGTTTCATCCCCGGAGCGTATATTCGAGCGGGCGATGTAAGCGGATGATTGATTGTCGAAGCAATAGGTCGTCTGCATGTCGAACCCGATCCTCTGCCGTTCTTCATCATTCACGGTGATCCGTTCCACAGGGTACGTCTCCACCGTCTCGATCCGATACAGGGAGTTGATCCGATCCTCATCCATCAATGGTGCATTGCAGAACTTGCAGATGTCCTCGGCAGTCTCCTCTTGCCCTTGTTTGCTGATGTGGCCGTATCCGCACACCCCGCAGATCCTTGCACTGATGGTCGGCAATTCTGCACCACGGCTGACTTGCTCCTCGGACGAGATGTTCAATTTCGCCCGCACCACCCGGTAGGCTCTGCCTTGGTGATAAATGAGGCTTCTGGGACCGAATTCCGAGAGTGCGAGAAAGCGTGGCCGACTCACCATCGCACCCTCGATCTCGTCACCTTTGGCGCTCGGGATCCAGGCCATGAGCGGCAATCTGGGGAAGTTGTAACCGGGCAGGAACCCTTGACCCGCCAAATACCGGTAGATGTAGAAGTCGGAATTATAGATGCTCGAGGAACTGGACAACAGTTGCAGTTGCTTGCTTGCCTCGACATACCTTCTCCGGGAGGAGGAGACTTCCTCTTGTTTAGAGGTATGGCTTTGCACGATGGTGTTGGCAAAATTCATTTGTTTGATCGTTGCATCGTATAACCCGCGCCATCGATCGAATGCTTGTTGGAATTCATTCCAAGCGGTGGAGACCAGTTCATCGGCATATCCCTCATGGAACCATGGGGCTATCGATTGATCGAGTTCAGGGGACATGCTCTTGAGCAATTGCCTGACATGTTTCAAAGCACGCTGGTTCATTTCAGGGTCGATGAACGCGGCCATGACCTCATCGATGATCGGCTTCGAGGGTTTGGCCATATCGAGCACCTCTGAAATGGCGAGGGGAAGCTTTTTCTGCCCATCAGCAAGCCATACCGAATGCATGTGGCTGTCCACGAGATCCTTGTTCGCCAAATCCAACGAGGGTGCGGCTACGACGCCATGGACCATGTCGGGCGCATGTTGGAAGAACCATTGGTCATGGGGGCTCTTGGAGGCGCAGTACGTCACCACCAACGCTGCTTGACCTGAACGTCCCGCACGTCCCGACCTCTGGGCATAATTTGCGGGGGTCGGCGGAATGTTGCGCAGATAGACGGTGTTCAAGGTGGAGATGTCTACTCCGAGTTCCATGGTCGGGCTGCAGTAGAGAACGGGCAGCGGCCTGAGTTCCGAATTAGGTTTTGCCTCATGCCATTGTTCCCGGTCCCGCTTGGAATTCCTGAACCGTTGCTCAAGCAACTGCCTGCGTTCCGCATCCACCTGGGCTGTATGTTCACAGGACTCGAACTGGTACAGCTCGCGACGATTCGCTACGAAACCTTCCGCCAGTATGGTGTAGAGGTTCCTGAAGTAGTGGTTTGCGGAATTCCGGGTCGCCTCAGGTGTCTCATATCTCCACATCAAGGCATTCGCATGGATTTGCCACCCGGAGACGGTCCCCCTGTACAGTTTTTCCTTCGAGACGTACCCGTAGTCATGTGCTATATCCAACATGTCTTGGAGCATGTTGACCAACTCGGCATTCTTGATGGTGTTGATGGTGGATTCCATCCCATGGGCCTTCCATGCACCCATCCGTTTCATCCGGCGGATCAACCTGGAATACGGCCCTCCACCCATGAAATTGCTGATGTCGGCCTTCGAATTCTTCGGCAGGGTGTCGACCACGAGATGGCTCGGAGCGTTCAACCGTTCATCCGAGGTAAAGTTCCAGCGTTCTGTAAGTTGCTTGAATCCTGTCTCTTTATACTTGTCTTGTTCAGTGTTGCTGAGGAACCGAGTCTCGATGCACAGGTGTTCGCGCATCTCGTCAAACACCAGCGCATAGAGTTGTTTCCGCAGGTCGGCATTGGCGTTCTTCAAGAGCTTGTGGGATTTCTCAAACCTTTTTGCGTCCGCACAAAACTCATCCAGGTCGAGATAATCGATTGCCAACAATCCAAGTTGGAACAGATTTGGATTGTTGAAGCGCCAGCCGCGCCGTAAATCACGGATCAGGCGGTATCCGAGGATGAACCTGCATGTTTCCTGTGCTTTCTTGCTGGCGAATCCCGCTTGATTCGGATTGACCATGTATTCCGCGAGGATGTCGGGATCCGTGCTGTCGAATCCCAATGCCGAGAACACTTTCTCAGACAAGTCGGATTCCAACAATCGCCCCCCGTTCAACTGGATTGCAGCAAGCAACGCCGCCCGGAGGGTGATCAGGAAAATGAAATCGTTGAAATGTCCCGCCTGCAATGCTGCGTCTTGCCTGTTGTCGGTGAACCCCAGGATCTTCTTGGAACTTGAGAATTCCTCGGATGCCGTCTCTTCTTCGAACAGCTGCCTGAGAAGATTCAAGGTGATCATGGTGGTGGAGGAGGACCTGTCCTCCCCGGACAATCCGACCAATCGGTTGGCATCTTTTCCATACGCTTCGTATTCCATGCCACAATTCACACAAAAGCGCATCTTGCCGGGCAGATACCAGAATTCAGCTTCCCCACCCACGGCTCCCGTTGCCTTCAGACTGACTTGTCGGGGGATATACTTTTTCTTGTCTCGCTTGGTCTTTGGCGGTTCTGCTGTGTAGTCTATCCAGCTGTCGGGGAGATCCTGTTCACCCGCATACTGCTGGCCATCCCTCACGGGAGCGAGAAATCCATACCCGACATCTTCATCGTCGCTTACCATATCGTCAATGCCGCGGGGTTGAAAATCGGTTCCCGATTCATCTGACCATACAGGATGGAATTCTTGGCCACATTCCCGGCAGAAATGTGTCCCGTAGAGCTTCACTTCGTCTTGTTGCCGACCCGGGGCATAAATCTGCTCATCGAGGGTTATGTACCGGACTCCTTCAGGTTCCAAAGTGGATTGGACACTCCCCGGGCCACTGATGAACTGATGCAACTTGAAGGCAAACATCTTGCGGTGTTTGTCCGTAAGCACCTGCTCAGTCTTCAACAAGAACTTCTGCAATACCTGTTTGGCAGTCGCCTGATCCACCCCGGCATCCTTGCTCAACATGCTGGCGGCTTCACTGAGGGTTTTTGGCTTTGCCCGCACCGGAGATTCTTGGGAATCGATATCGATGCCCAAAGTAAGCTCCACCCACACCGCGAGAGGATCTTCTTTCAGCTGTGCATAGGACAGGGGGAGTGCATCGATCGACCGCACCCGCTCTATCAATGCCG
>CAZJAK010000125.1:0-4354 GCA_964543935.1 uncultured Spirochaetaceae bacterium | reverse complement strand
AAATTGGTCCTGTCCAACACCCCGGCAGCTTCCATCGAGTCGATGATCTGTCCCAACCAAACATCGGTGATGTCGAGCCCTTCGGTCACATACTCATGGAAAACACCGTACTTGTGCCGCAATGAATCCAACAGGCAGTTATGGGCGACCAATACATCCGGTTGGTGGTTGCGGATGAGGCTGCAGACACACCCGATGATGAAGTCGTCGAAGGTTTGGTCCAACGTCAACTTGCCGACCCGATCGCGGTAATTGTTCGGGAAACGGTCCATGTTCTCTTTGATCGCTTCCAAAGTGGCTGCATCGGCACCCTGCCAAGTAAAGCGGTCCAAAATATCCTGCGGGGTTTGAGACTCCTTGGGATCATAGAAAAAATATTCATTGATCAAGTAATCGATATTGGGGTTGAGACCGCACACCGGCCAATAGACGGCAGCGGTCGTGCAACCGGCTCGTTTGGCGGCGGCAAAGAGGTCCTCAACCTTCACCTCGCTGCTATAGAGGTGCCAGGCGGGATACCCGGTGGTTGTGCGGAAAGTGGTGTTGTTGAATATACCGTGCTTGGCGGCCCGGCAACCCGTGATCATGCTGACATGGGCAGGATACGTGATGCTCGGATAGATCGATTGTGCTTTCTCAACCCGACAGCAATGCTCCATGAGCCGTGAAAAGTTTGGTTTCGTAAACAGGTACCCGATATCGTCTCCGACCATGGCATCCATGGACAGCACAAACAGTTTATCCCTCATACCCGATCCATCTCCTTATCAACGCAAAATGTCCACTTCCTGCATGAGGGACAACATGCTGCCGGCGTGCTGCTTTTTAGCTTCCGCAAGCACCATGGCACCGACAGCCACATCGGAAATCGCGATTCCATGCGAGGATGTTATCACAAATTCACCCTCATTGGCACGTCCGATTGCACCTCCGTTGATGATATCTCCAAGAAGCTCGTGCTGTTCGGGCAAGCCGTCGGTGTACTTGCCGTCCTTCAGGTATGTCTGCACGAGGTTCCAATCGTCACACACGAACCTATCGGCGAATCGGGTGTACGTCTTTCCTTCCCAGGCCGTGCTTTCCAAGGGTATGCCCAGCATGCCCTTGTGCAACATCTCGCTGTAGATGAACGGCCGATCTCCGCGCTGGGTGGCGGTAAGCAAGATCTGGCTGGCATCGATGGCTTGCTGACGCTGGGCGTCGCTGCGGATCGGAATGAACTCGATGTCGCTCATCAGCGGCTGCATCTTGTTCAGGTACGCATCGAGAGCCGACTCGAATACATCGCCGATGTAAATCCGCTTCAGTTCCGGGACCACCAATTTCATCAAACGGGCATTCCACCGGCCCTGCTCGCCCGCCCCGATGATGGTCATGCTATGGGTGTCGCGCACCTTGCAGAACTTCGCCGTCACGGCCGCTACCGCCGCTGTGCGGATGGCCGTTATCCAGCGGGCATCCATGATCGCTGTGACCGCTCCGGTAATACTGACGTTCATCACCATGACGCCCCATGTGACTTGCAAACCCTTTTTACGATTCTCGGGATACCCAGCGATCCATTTGAGCCCTTGGATGTCGTGCTTCCCGCCGATGTAGGCCGGCATCGCGTTGATGTAGGTCCCCGGACGCGAATTCACATGCACTTTCACTGGAAGCTGGCAAGTCCCCTTGCCAAATTCCGACATGGCCTGTTCCACCACCCTAATCACATCCATGTAGGGAATGTTGAGCGACAAGATGTCTTCCTGCGACAGATACCTGAATTCAGTGTTACTCATGCTGTTTCCTCCAGTGATCATGTTCGTATGTCGTCCGGGTGCCACTGTACGGCCCGTTGGGCTGCGTACAGCCAGCTATCGACCCGATCATTGCGTTGGGATTCATTCATACGGGGATAATATTCGCGTACCGGTGGATTGAGGGTCTTGAGTTGCTCGATAGCAGGCCCAAAACCCAAACCGCTCAGAGCCATGCAAGCCGACCCGTAGGCTGGCTCGGTCTGCAGAGGAAGGCTCACCGGGAAGCCGCACAGGTCGGCTTGCAGTTGCATCAGGAAGCTGTTTGACGTCATGCCCCCCATAGCATGCAACGCACTCGGTTGCAAGCCGCTGACTTGTTGCATGATCCTGCTGCAGTTGGCCACTTGCAAGGCGGAACTCTCCAAGACAGCGCGCACCATATGGGCGCGGGTGCTGGCAGCGGTTATGCCGAGGAAAGCCCCACGAGCGGTCTGGTCCCACCACGGTGTCGCCAGGCCGTTGAGAGCCGGCACGAAATACACTCCTGCCGTATCCCCGACAGAATTGGCAAGGCCTTCGGCCTCCGCTTCATCCCGTATCAGCCCCAGGCCGTGTTTGAGCCATTTGACCGCCGAGCCGGCGGTGTAGCAAATTCCGTTGAGTTGATAGACATGCTTGACCTTGTCGGCATAGCTGCACGAGGCGGTAAGGCCGTCACGCGGGGCCACATAGGTGTCCCCGACAATCAGATGCAGGAAATTCCCGGTTCCGTACGTGACTGTCAAGTCACCCCGCTGCACCGCACCGCTCGCTACGATCCCGGCCGAGCAATCGGCCAACGAAGCCGTGATGGGGATCTCCGCTCCAAAAAGGGCACGGTCGGTGAATCCCAACACCTCATCGCACGGCAATATCTGCGCTAGCATGTGCTTTGGGATACGCATCAAATCAAGCAACCACTCATTCCAACCCGTCACGCGTGGGTCGCACAGCATCATGACATCGGCACTGCTTTCATCGGTGACGAACGCCTTCCTGCCGCTGAAATTCCAGAACAACCACGTGTTGAGCGTTCCCGCCAGCAATTCCCCGTTCTCGGCTCTCGCTTGGCCGTCCTTCACATGGTCCAAAATCCAGCGTATCTTCCAGGCGCTGTAATACGAGTCTGAGCGCAAACCGGTCAAGCGCTCGATCTCGGCACCGTAGCGCTTGCCATACTCCTCCGAGACAGCCGCCATCCGGCGGTCTTGCCAGGTGATGACAGGATACAACGGGGCCCCACTCGCCTTATCCCAGACCAAGCAGGATTCCCCTTGATGGTCCAATCCCAAGCATGCCACATCCCGGGCACACAAGGCGCTTTTGGTCAGCAGGGCCTGAAAACTGTCAAGGCACAAGTCGACCAGTTCGCGCGGGTCTTGTTCCACCCATCCCGGGTGGGGAAAGGATTGGTGTTGTTCCCTTGTCTCACAAGCTAACACGTGGCCAGTCTCTGAGACCAGCATCGATTTGATTCCCGTCGTCCCTACATCGATACCCAAGGCGACTCTCATCGGCACCCCCCATTCCATCGAGACTCTCGACTGTGATCTACCTGGATGGTCTTGCCATCGGTGACCACCCGGATGAACCCATCGCACGCATCGACATACACGACAGATCCTGCCTTGGTGTAATTGTCATACCCGGCAGGATCGATATCACAGAATCCCGTCATGACCGTAACGGAAGGCGATACCGCCTCGACAAATTCCCTGCTGTTCGAAGTCTTGGTCCCGTGATGGGGAGCCTTGACGATGTCTGCCCGCAGACGCTCCCCGTACTTTTGAACCAACCGGTGTTCGGCTTCAGCATAGATGTCCCCGGTAAACAGCACCTTCACATCGTTGAAAGTAATCAGTGCCACGATCGAAGAGTTGTTGTTGGTTTCTGTGTCGGCAAACCTTGTGCCGATGACAGAACGTTCAGGAGAGAGTACCTCGAGGTGGACTTCGCCCAAGTGCAGGCTGTCACCTTCGGCTACCACCCTGACCGGCACCCCGGTTCGCTTGATAGCCGCCTCGATACAGGCCGGGTCATGCGATTTCTCATATGATGTCCCCGCATGGAGGAACACCCCGACCCGAAGAGCATCGAGGACTCCGCCATCCCCGATGATCCCCCAATAATGGTCATCGTGCGGGTGGCTCAGCATGACATAATCCAATTCCTCGATCCCAAGCCGCTTCAGATCCTCGAGAAGCTGAGGGATGAAGCTGTACATGCCGCCATCGATGAGCATGGTCCGACCATTGGGGAAGGCGATCACGGTAGCGTCCCCCCACTTCTTGATGATCTTGTCGCCGTTGACGATATCGATTCCCTCGCTTGACAAAAAATACAAGCGCAGCGTGGCGGTTTCCCTGGCGAGCTCTGCCACCGGGGCGTCATTCCAAGGGACTACCAGCGAATCGTCAACAGCCATTGCATCATCCTACATCGTAGTTTGCGTTGAAAGAAGGTAAAATGTCGTAATCTTCATCATTTCGAGCCGGATTTCAGATAGTGCTTGATCTGGTTTATCGACATGCCCTCGAGACCGAGTTTGTCTATCTTAAGGCCCAATTCCCGCC
>CAZJAK010000124.1:3240-4358 GCA_964543935.1 uncultured Spirochaetaceae bacterium | reverse complement strand
ACCATGCCATGTTGCTCAAAGCCTTGCCGGCCAGCGATTCCTATGTCGAGCAATACTTGTTCGATTTGGCCAACGATCCCATCGAGGCGCACAACCTGATCGGGGATCCGCAGTACGCCGGGGTACGCAAAGACCTGCAGAAGCTGCTCAAAGCCCACATGGTCAAAGCTGGCGAGCAGGAAGCACTCATCCATCCTTTCGGGACGCCCCTCGAACGGTTGCAGGGCAAGGAGTGATGCGATGAGGCGGCCGAATGTCCTGCTGGTCTATCCCGACCAGTTGCGTTATGACTGTCTCTCGTTCACCGGCAATCCGACGGTCCGCACTCCGGCCATCGATGCATTGGCCGCCGGTGGCGTGAGTTTCAGCGCCGCCTATTGTTCGTTTCCACTGTGTTGTCCGTTCAGGGCTTCGCTGATGACCGGTCTCTACGCCCACGAGCACGGCATGGCGACCAACCATTACCCCGTCAGGCTCGGGCAGACCTTTTTGCCCGAGCTGATGGGGCAGGCCGGTTATCGAACGGGGTGGTTCGGCAAGTGGCACCTCAACGGGGGCGACAAGTTCGACTTCGTCCCGCCCGAGTACCGCTTGGGTTTTGAGACGTTCGTCGGCTACAGCCGGGGCCACGATTATCTTCATGGCATCTATTACCGCAACGACGAGCGCCAACCGTACAAGTCGGACAAGTACGAACCGGAGTACCAGAGCGACCATGTGATCGAGTTCATGGCCGATTCGGTCGCCAAAAAGCAGCCGTTCATGGCCATGATCTGTTATGGCCTGCCGCACAGTCCGGTCGAATCGGCTCCCGACCGGTACAAGAACATGTACAAGCCGTCCGAAGTGACCCTTCCCGATACGGTGCCGCCAGCGCTGGTCGAACAAGAGAAAGCCTATCGGGCGATGTATTATGGGCTGGTGACGTGCGTGGATGACCAAATCGCCCGCTTGACCCGCTGGCTGCATGATTCTGGCCTTGAGGAGGACACGCTGGTCATCTTCGTCAGCGATCATGGCGACATGAATGGCGAATACGGCTTGCATTACAAATCCTCTTATTACGAGGCATCGATGCATGTCCCCTGCATCATGCGCTATCCCGCTACCATCAAGGC
>CAZJAK010000124.1:0-3140 GCA_964543935.1 uncultured Spirochaetaceae bacterium | reverse complement strand
GTTGAGAAATGCAAAGTGCCGTTCGCCCTGTTCGACCTGAAAGCCGACCCGCATGAGAAATACAACTGCGTGAACAATGTCGATTATGTCGATGTGGTCGAGTCGATGCGCTGCCGTTTGCACGAGGTGATGGAAGCAGTAGGTGACGATTGGTCAGCCGAAGCAAGCGAACCACCTCCGGGCTACCATACCCACGAAGAGGGCAAGGCCATCACCAAGGCCATTCGCCAACGGGCGGTGTACGAGCAGTAACAGAAGCAGCTTGTTCAGCTGTGCCGGTTAGTTGAATTGATGGATATCGATGTGTTGTAGTAGACTGTCTGTGTCATCTCTTGGTGATAAGGCAGGCCCTCATGTACTTCCATAAAATCGACCATCCCTACAACTTCCAGGCAATCAAGCCCAGTCAAGAGCCCTATCGCACCACGGTGACCTCTTACGGCAAGGATTGCTGGCGCGTGCGGGTTTCTCGACCAGGATGGATCGACATGGCGGGACGCATCGGTTTGATCGACGAGGCTTGCCGCTGTGACAATCCTCCCGCAAGCCGCTTTGAGCTGACCTTCGACGATTCTGGCTTGCAAGTAGTAGACCGAGTTGACCGACAGGTGCTGTTGGCAAGCCATCCGGCTGTTCCCTTCGGCGTCTGCGGTTCCCGTTGGTTGTTCTCCTTCAAGTTAGATGGACACATGCGCATGTACGGGATGGGTGAAAAGAACATCGGTTTTGAAAAAAGTGGCCGGCGGACCAAGTTCTGGAACAGCGACGTCTGGGCCGACTTTGCTTGGAGCGATATCGAGCACGGCACCACCGACCCGATGTATGCCTCGTTTGCGGTTTTGTTGATCAAGCAGGCAGAGTCGTGGCTCGGGCTCATGTTGCCCACCCCGGTGGCTTCCTTCATGGATACGGGTGCCCGCCACTTGATCGAGGGGGCTAAGACAGATCGCACCGAAAAGCGTTTTTTCTACCTCGGGGCGGCTGACGGGTGTGCCGATCTGGTGGTCGCCGCCGGCCACAGTGCCGCCGAGGTCGTCAGGGTACTGACGCGGATGCTGGGGCGTGCCCCGCTCATGCCGTTATGGGCGATGGGACACCATCAATCACGCTGGGGCTACGGCACGATGTCCGATGCTTCCCAATTGGACGAGTCGTTCGTGCAGCACGACATCCCCTGTGACGCGATCTGGTTCGATATCGACTACATGGAAGGTTATCGGGTCTTCACCAGCCGGGAAGCCAAGCCGGATACGCTTGACCTGCATGGGCGCAAGTTGGTGGCCATCTTGGACCCCGGTGTCAAAGTCGATCAGTACCGCATCTGCACCGAAGGGCTCAAGCGGGATCTGTTTTGCCACAATCCACAAGGTTTGCCTTATGTGGGTTTCGTATGGCCGGGAGCTTCCTATTTCCCCGATTTCTCCCTTGAGGAGGCCCGTTCGTGGTGGGCGCGTGAAACTGCCCGCTTGGCCTCAACGGGTTTCGATGCGTTCTGGATCGACATGAACGATCCCAGCACCGGTTCGATGGAGGTCGAACAGATGCGTTTCGACCGGGGCGGGTTGGATCATCAGATGCTGCACAATTGGTATGGTTCGGGGATGGCGATTGCCACCTCCGACGGGCTGCGACAAGCCTATCCTGATCGCCGTCCATTCGTGCTCACCCGTAGCGCCATGCTGGGCAGCCACCGCCATGCGGCTCTCTGGACAGGGGACAGCATGTCCAACTACCATCACCTGCGCAAGTCGGTGGAGATGGCTTTGAGCTTGTCGTTGTCGACGATGGCCTTCACGGGCAGCGACATTGGCGGCTTCGGCGGCAATTGCGACGCTGAGTTGTTGGTCGATTGGTACCGGGCCTGCGCCCTGTTCCCGTTGTTGCGCAACCACAGTGCCGACGGCACCCACCGCCAGGAACCGTGGCAGTTTGGGGATGTAGCCCAACGTGCCGTCCGCTCGACCATCCGGATGCGTTATGCCCTGTTGCCGTACTTGTACCAACTGATGGTGCAGTCACATGAACAGGGCCAAGCAATCGTGCGACCGATGCTGTACGACGACAACGACGAACGCTTCGAGCATGAGGCGACTCAATTCATGATCGGCGAAGCGCTGCTACAGGCTCCCAAGCTGGAGCGCGATCAACACCATCGCCAAGTGTTGTTCCCGAAAGGCACATGGTTGGATTTGAGTAGTCTGACGCTTGTAAGCGGACCGATTGAACTGACGGTGGACCTTACCGCTTCGCCGCTTCCGTTGTTCCTCAAAGAGGGATGCTTCGTGCCGCTGTCCTGTCTGCCTGAAACGGGTCTGCACAGCACTGCTGCAATCGACTTGTCCAAGCCGCTGTATGTGTTCTTCCCTGGGGAAATTGCCCATGCGCAGTACAGCTATGTCTACGACACGGGCGATGGCTACGCCCCGATGGAGAGTGTGCAGCTGACGTTCGTGCGCCTGGAAAACGAATTGAACTTCACCATCGATACCAATAGTTTCCATATAGCGGTGGCGTTGCCGCACGAGATGCCGGTGACTGTGAACGGAACTCGTGTAAGCGGCAAACCGTGGTTTTTGCCGTTTGCCGACGCATTGGGAACAGCTACTCAGGATACTGCCTGCTCAGCGTTATCGTTCTGGTTGTTCGAATCGTTCCGGTGAATCAGTTTTGGAAGAATTCGCAAATCCACGAGGTGCAACTGGTGTTGTTGGAAACCAAGTCGCCCTTTAGAAAGCGCTCGACAGCATCTTTGGCTTCGCCTTTGGCGCCAAGTATGACCGTTATTCCTTGGCCTTGGAACTTTTCAACGGCAGCCTTGCCCATGTTGCCCGTAATGATGGTGTCGACTTTGTTTGAAATGATGAATTCGGGCAGTACGCAGGGTTTGTGACCGGGGTTCGCAAGGCGTTCGGTCCCCTTGATATGTGTATCTTCGATGCTGTAGATTGTGAAGCTCTCACAGAATCCAAAGTGTTCGCTGACAGCGTTGCCTTCACTCGCCACTGCAATTTTTCTCATGTATTTCCTCCAGCCACGTATAGTCGTCCTGTACCATGCATGGCCAATCATGGTCCTACTCAACCATAGTCCACATCCGGTCCACTGTCTAGGATTAATTCCAATTATATATGTTATATATA
>CAZJAK010000123.1:0-4588 GCA_964543935.1 uncultured Spirochaetaceae bacterium | reverse complement strand
CATGCGAATGTCTTCGAATGCTCGTTGCAACTGATCGCACCTACTACCGCTCCCATGTCGCGGGCGTATCGCATCGCCTCAATCACATAAGAGGCTTGGCCCGAAGCCGTGATGCCGACAAGTGTATCGTTCATAGTGAAGCCGATTCGTTTGAGATCAGCTACTCCGGCATCTCCGTCATCTTCGGCCCGTTCAACCGCCTTTCGCAATGCAATATCCCCGCCGGCAATCAATCCGACCACCATCTCTGGAGGGACACCGAAGGTCGGAGGACATTCCGAAGCGTCCAACACCCCCAAGCGACCGCTTGTACCGGCCCCGATATAGACTAAACGTCCGCCTTTACAAAATGATGCCACGATATCGTCAACAAGTGCGGCGATGGTAGGGAGGGCTTGTTCCACAGCATACGGGACGGTCTTATCCTCACCGTTCATCAATCGGCAAATATCGACAGTCGATTTGGTATCGATGCCTATTGAAAGTGGATTCATGCTCTCCGTCGATAGTACATCTTTCTCCATTGCGGGTGCTCCTCCAATACGCGGGTAAATCAGCACTGTCGACACATAATGTTCTCGACGTGCCCCTTAGGTTGATTTTGAACCTTCACAATTCGATTTCTTTTTTTCCACTCAACTTGAAGAACAAAGACAAGCTGAGGATCGTTGTCGCAAGCAGGATTGTCGATAATGCGCAAGCAATGCCTTCGTTCCCCCTGATGACCTCCTGATAAATCGCAATGGAAATCGTCTGGGTTCTCACCGTATACAACAAAACCGTCGCACTGAGTTCTGTGATGATGCTCATCCAACTCATCAAGGCTCCTGACAGCACTCCTGGAATCATGACTGGAAACGTAACCTTCCAGAATGCGGCATGTTCATTGGCTCCCAGGCTCGAAGCGGCCTCCTCGATCGAAGGATCGATTTGCCGCAAGATTGCGCTGCTACTGCGGACCGTATAGGGCATCCGCCTGATGGCGTATGCCACCACCATGATTATGGCAGTGCTGGTAAGCAGCAAGGGCCGCTTGTTGAATCCCAAGATCAAGGAGATGCCGAGGATGGATCCCGGGATGATGTAAGGCAAGGTGACGATCACGTCCATCGCCTTGGTGATTTTCGTTGGTTTACGGATCGACAGATAGCTGAACGATACTCCGAGGAACAGGATGATAGCGATGGCAACAGTCGAATAGACAAATGTGTTGACGATTGAATAGCCGACTTTTGAGAACGCCTTGGCATAACTATCCAATGAAAATTCGTTAAAGAACACAATCCCATCGTTACGCTTGAACGATTGCACCACGATGACGAACAATGGCAGCGAGGAAAGCGCCACGACCAGGTAGGTGAACGCATGGGCGAATACATTGTGCAAGCCGTGCTTTTTCTCCGGTACGATCGGTTGCAACGAACTCATCTCGATCGTTGTGCGGTTTGCCACGAGTTGCTGCGCCACGAAAATGATCACGGTGAAGACGATGACAATCACACTGATGGCTGCAGCGAAGGCATAGTCTTGATCCATCTCCCCGATGAAGGAGTTGTATATCAAGACCGGGACCGTCCGATACCCTTCGCCGATGAGCATCGGGGTACCAAAATCGCAGAATATCCTCATGAACACAAGAAACGCCGAACTCATAATTGTCGGCAGTATCAGAGGAAATACTATTCGAAAAAATTTCTTGACGCCGACACAACCGAGACCCTCCGCGCATTCAATCAAAGAGGAATCCATCTTTTTCAATGCACCCGAAACAAAAAGGTACATCAACGGAGTCATCTTGACGGCGAACACCAAGAGTATGCCCGAGAATCCATAAACACCGCGCAACTGCACCCCAAGCAGACTATTGAGGAATTTCGTGATGATGCCGGCGCGACCAAGCAAGATGATCCACGAGTAAGCACCGATGAACGGTGGCGAGAGGATTGAGACAATCATGGCCATGTCGATGATTTTCTTACCTTTTATGGAGACTGTCTTCATCAGGTAAGCCATCAATGTACCGGTCACCGCGGTGATTGCTGTTGCGGCAATGGTGACTTTGAAACTATTGAAAATGGTGGAGGTGTAATATGGGCGGCTGAAGAACTGCTGGAATGCTCCCAACGAGAGTCTCCCGGTTTCTGCATCTACCAAGCTTTGGAAGAAAATTTTTGAAACGGGGAACAGGAAGAAGAGCAGGAAGAATGCAATGCACGTTGCCGTGATCACCGCCCAATAATCGACTTTCCATCGGGTCTTCATGAATGCGCTCCTCAATTATCGACCATCAGCGATGTGCCGTCGGTTGCATCGAATACATTGGTAAGCTCAGTCACAAATCCGACTTGTACCACATCGCCCACTTCATGAACGGTATCGGTTGACTTTGCATCAACCTTGATGGTCTCACCGTGCGGCAAAGCCATGATGTATTCGAAGCTCGAACCTAGGAAAGTCCGTTCAACGATGGTGGCGTTCAGACCCGAAGCTCCGATGATGAACTCGTCGGGGCGCACGCACAAAGTAACTTCCAGACCTTGTCTCAAACCGCTTCGCAGCCGGTCGATGTGGAACGGGATATGCCCGTGTGTGACCAAGACCGAATTGTCGGATGCGACGACACCTTTGAGCAGGTTGCTCTCCCCGATGAAGGTCGCACAGTAGAGATTGGCTGGATGACGGTAGATATCCCACGGTGTGGCTACTTGCATGATCTCGCCATGGTTCATGATGGCAATCCGGTCGGAGATGGCCAATGCTTCGTTCTGATCATGGGTCACATAGACGGTGGTGATGCCGAATTTTTTTTGGATCTCACGAATAGCCGAACGCATCTCGATGCGCAGTTTGGCATCGAGGTTCGATAACGGTTCATCCATCAACAACACATCGGGTTGGATCACAATCGCCCGGGCAAGGGCGATGCGTTGTTGCTGCCCACCCGACATGTTGCGGGGTTTACGGTCCTTGAGGGCGGCAATTTGGACCGTATCGAGTATTTCATTCACCCGACGCGATTTTTCCGGATCTTTTATCTTGCGCTGGTCGAGCCCGAATCCGACATTTTGAGCGGTGGTCATATGGGGGAAGATGGCATAATTCTGGAACACCATTCCGATGTTGCGCTTGTCGCGCGGGATATCGTTGATCAACTTGTCATTGAAGTAGAATTCACCGCCCTCGATAGTGTTGAACCCGGCGATCATCCTCAACAGGGTCGTTTTTCCGCACCCACTGGCCCCGAGCAATGTGAAGAATTCACCTTGTTCGATATGAAGGCTGAGGTCGGGGATGATGGTCGTGTTGCCGTACCGTTTGACGGCATGCTTGATCGTTATCTGCACGCTCATCGCGCATGCTCCTTGTAGTGTCGGGAATTTTCATGAAAATGAGAAGCCGGGAGGTCCACGAGTTACCTCCCGGCTGCATCAGACAGTCTTTATTTGATAATGGTCATCATGAGGTCACCGAACCGTTTTGCGACAGCAGGCTTCACTTCAGTCGACCAAACTGAGTCGACCGGGAAAATATTCGCGGTCTTCATGATCTGCTTGGAAGCAGGGAAATCGATGTCGGTCCTGACAGGATTGGCTCCGGCGGTGTTCATCGCCAATAGTTGTTGGCCCTCTTTGGAGGAGAGGAAGTCCACGAACAGCTTGGCATTCTCCATGTTCTTGGCGTTCTTGATGATCGAAAGTCCCGACAATTTTGAGGCAGCCCCCTCTTGCATGTAGCAGAAGGAAACGTTGGGCGTACCGCTCTTGACCAAATCCAAGGCGGGGGCATCCCATGCCAAGCCAATAGCGTATTCCCCACTCACCACACCCTTGTAGGTGACAGAGGAACTGTTCACGATCCGGCCGTCCAATTGCTTGAGCAACGCTGCCACATAATCCCAACCAGCTTGGGCGTTGACATCGCCTTGCCCAAAGACGAGCAGCATGTTCTCGAGATGATTGTAGGCCGACGAGGAGGTCGCCGCATCGCCAAAGGCGATCTTGCCTTTGTATTTTGGATTGAGCAGGTCCTTGTATCCTTTGATGCCTTCGGGAACCAACTGAGTGTTGAACACAATGGTCGGACATGTTCCGTTGATGGCAGTGAAAACTCCCGACTTGTTGCGGAAACTTTCGGGGTAGTCTTTGTCATTGACCGAGATATAGTTCTCAAACAACGATTTATCACGAGTGTAGTACTCGCCGATCCAGGTGATGTCGCTCGAGGGATTCTCCTTTTCGGCTTGGATTCTCGAGTACACTTCCCCGGTGCTCCCGGTTATGAGTTCAACCTTCAGCCCATACTTTTGTTCAAACGCTGGGATGACGGCTTCAAGATTGTCCGCCGCAGTCGGGGTGATCATCACCAACTTATCGCTTTTTGGTGGTTGGACAGGTGTTTCGGCCATACCGGCTGCAAAAACCTGGACCCCCACACGCAGCAGCAACATCATGAGCATCAGTGTCCTTTTCATGTCATTCTCCTTATCATGTCTCTTGTGAGATTGGTAATTTCTCATAGTGTAGCATTCGACAGCATATCTTTCAATAAAAAATTTTATAAATAGTACATAAGAAATTGAAAAAAAATT
>CAZJAK010000122.1:3889-4701 GCA_964543935.1 uncultured Spirochaetaceae bacterium | reverse complement strand
TAAAAAGTAAAAGAAACCTTTTCTATACATTGTAAAGATATAGTTCTATTTTTCTTACTCTGCAGGATAGATTGTTTCCCAGACTTGTAGACATTTTTGTAGACATTGACAAAAAAACTGGGAGTCAAGTTCTTGTGTTAAAAAGAATTGACTCCCAATTTTGTGCTCCCCCGGACGGATTTGAACCGCCGACAGGGTGGTTAACAGCCACCTGCTCTACCGACTGAGCTACAGGGGAATGGCCGAAAGTCGGTCACGAACAGATGGAAATCTAATCGATTCTCCAGCTTCTGTCAATACGTTTCACGAGTGGGTAGCCTTTTTCTGCACATCCCCTTGATAGACCTTCCAGGTGGAGGAGATGATGGTGTCAAGGTCGCTGAAGCGGGCTTTCCAGCCTAAGGTCGCCTTGGCTTTGGCCGAAGATGCCACCAGCTTGGCGGGATCCCCAGGACGTCGCGGGACAATCTCCGATGGGATGGGGCGACCGGAAATCCTGCGGGCTGCCTCAATGATCTGCTTCACGCTCAAACCGTGCTCGCTACCAAGGTTCACTACAAGCGAGCCTTTGCCGCTTTGCAAGTGCTCGGCGGCTTTCACATGCGCGTCAGCCAAATCGCTGACATGGACATAATCCCGAACGCCGGTCCCATCGAAGGTGGGGTAGTCCGCTCCGAAAATTAGGATGTTGGGTCGCTTGCCGATTGCTGTCTCCATGACCACGGGGATCAAATTGGCGGGGTTCTTCTCCAAACCGGTCATCCTGCCGTCACAATCATATCCTGCTGCATTGAAGTACCGCAGCGAGACAT
>CAZJAK010000122.1:0-3879 GCA_964543935.1 uncultured Spirochaetaceae bacterium | reverse complement strand
ATTGAGGCCCTTGAGCTTTGAAAACCACGCCAGGTTCTCTTCAATGGCCAATTTGGTATAGCCATAATAGTTCTCGGGATGGCATGGGTGCAGTTCATCGATGGGCAGGTAGGATGGCTCACCATAGACTGCTGCCGATGAGGAGAGGATGAATTGTTTTACGCCATGGGCGACACACTCTGAGATGATGTTCAACGAACCGGAGATGTTGTTGGCGGCATACTTTTCGGGAGCTATCATCGATTCTCCAGCGGCTTTGAAAGCCGCCAAGTGGACAACCAGATCCCACCCCTCCGACAAAACCTGGGCGACCCGTGGACGGTCCATCACGTTGCCTTCATACAATACACTGTCGCGGTGGATATTCGAGCGGAGCCCGGATGAGAGGTCGTCGAATACTCCTACCGTGTCGCCATGGTCGAGGAAACCCAGCGCTACATGGGTACCGATATAACCGGCTCCGCCGAACAATAATACTCTCATATGCTCAGTCTCCTCTCAAGCATGCCGTCGAATGATGGCAGAAATCTCTTTGACGCGTTTTTCCAACTCATCCGAGGTCTTTGCTTCGGCTACCAACCTCAGGTACGGTTCAGTGTTCGACTTGCGCACATTGAACCACCATGTGGGGAATTCAATCCGGTAGCCATCGAAATCATACACCGCAGTCGGTTTTTCCTGGACAGCGAATCGCTCGTACAACTCGGCCATGGCTTCGTCTTTGTGCTCGAGCTTGAAGTTGATCTCACCGCTGTTGGCGTAGGCGATGATGGAATCGATCAGAGCGGAGAAGGACTTACCCTGTCGGTGAAGTTCAACCGCCACTTGCAACACGATCAACGCTGCCAAGACACCCGAATCGCAGTTGTAGAAATCGCGGAAGTAATAATGTCCCGCCAGTTCTCCACCGAATATTCCATTGATTTCCTTCAGCTTGGCTTTGGCAAAAGCATGTCCGACCCGCCACGTCACTACAGTGGCGCCGAGTTTTTCAAGATACTCGGTGGTCGACCTGCTCGTCCTTATGTCTTGCAACACGTTGCCTCGTTCCTGTTTCAAGTAATAGGCACCGATCACCGCCGTGACGTAATCGGGTTGGATGAAGCGTCCCTTTTCGTCGATGAACATGACGCGGTCGGCATCGCCATCGAAGATAATTCCCAGATCGCTTTGGTTGGACAAGACAGCCGCTTTGATATCGGCACAGTTTTTCTCTTCAAGCGGATTTGGTTCATGAGCGGGAAAGGTGCCGTCCAAGTGGTCGTACAGATAATGGTGTTGAGTGCCAAGCAACTCCTTGATCACGAGATTGGCCATCCCGTGCGATAGGTCGATACTTAAGTTCATCCCGTTCAAATCGGGCACATATTGACGAAGGAACGAGATATAATCGTATTTCACTCCTTTGTCGATAATCCGACCCTTCTTGTGGGCCACGACGATCGGCTTGGTTGCCGTCATCTTCTCAAGCTCTTTCAAACCAGAATTCTCGCCGACGGGAAGGGCCATGGCGCGTGAAATTTTCAACCCGTTGTATTCGGGAGGATTGTGGCTGGCAGTGATTTGGACCGATCCGCCCGCTTTCAAGTGTACTGTGGCGAAATAGACCATCGGTGTGGTCGCCAATCCAATGTTCCATACATCGCATCCCGCATCGGTGATACCGCTGCAGAGAGAGTGGTAAATGGTCTCGCTCGAGACCCGCACATCCCGACCTACGACGATATGGTCGCATTGCAATAACTCGGGCAGGTGGAAGCCTACCTTGTAGGCCAGGTCGGTGGTGAAATCCTTTCCGTAGATGCCACGGATGTCATACGCTTTGAACACTCCCATCTTGACCCTCCTTCAGTGCCAGCAAGAATTTCTTTTGATCGATCAATTCGAAGAAGAATGTTGTGCCGTCTTGTAACACGACGCGCGATACGAGTGGCTTGAATAATCGTGCGATTGAGCCTGCCGGAGCAATCTGGTCAGGCTTCACATAGCCGAGTGCACAGTCCAAAGCAACCTGTTTTTGCACTAAGGCAACCGATACAACCTCCGAAGCCAGGAACGACCGTTCGTATTTCACATAAGAAGGCTCGTTTTTGCGGGGTTTCAAAGGGAATCCGAACAAAGATGGCTTGCGCTCGAAATCCTCAAAATGGAAGGTTGAGCCGATGACGAACAAGAACACCCCGTAATCGCGCACTGTACCGTCGCTGCAGGCGTACCATGTGCTGTAGGTCCTGAAACCGACCGGACCACCGTATCTTGTCTCCAGCGAATGAAGGAATTGTGTTGCTTCGTCTTCCATCGCCTATCCTCTTCTCTATCTTTTTTTTATCTTATCATATATACTCCGCCGGTGGAAGGCAATCGGAAAAACGATGGATGAACACGTACGTAAAGACTTCGGTAAATTATTGAAGCGCAATGCTCTGCAAACGCGCAGAATCATGAAGGCACAAGATACCGACGTCATGCGGGTGTACGACCAGAACCTCTCCGAGTTGCCCGTCACAGTTGATTTGTACGGTGCATATGCACGGATCACCGATTATAGCGATGGACACCTTGATCCTGAAGACGTGGTTACGTTATGCGATATCGCTTCCCGCATGCTCTATGTGGAACCAGAAAAGGTGGTCTTCCATCAGCGAAGAAAACGGTCAGGTCGCCAACAGCACGACCTGCAAAGCGATTCGTCGCTCGAATGGGTGGTGCAAGAGCAAGGATTGTCGTTCATCGTCGATCTGACCAAACGGATCGACACCGGTTTGTTTTTGGATCAAGCGCCTGCACGAAACCTCGTTCGCGAGATGTCGCTCGGCTTGGATGTGCTGAATTTGTTTTCCTACACCGGATCGTTTTCGGTGTACGCCGCTGCCGGCGGTGCCAAAACGGTGACGTCGGTCGATTTGTCCTCCACCTATACCGAATGGTGTGTGAAGAATCTGGCAAAAAATGGGTTCGAGGGCAAGAATTATCCGTGCATCACATCGGATGCGTGGAATTACCTGTTGGAAGCAAGAGAAGAGGGTAAACGATGGCAGCTCGTCATTTTCGACCCCCCAAGTTTTTCCAACAGCAGGAAGATGGAGCATGATTTCGACGTTCAACGCGACTACGTTCGATTCATCAGGCTCATCAATGGAGTATTGGCTACAGGTGGGATGCTGCTGTTTTCGACGAATCTCGGCACGTTCGAATTCAATGCGGGACATATCCACGGTTATGAGGTGAACGAGCTTACCCGGCTGGTCGCGGCGCCTGGGTTCTCGAAAAAGAGACATTCCCTGAGGAGTTGGATGTTGGAAAAAAACAAGGATTGGAAAGCACCGGTTGAAGATTTGGAACCGGTCGTAAGCGCTTCGAGCGCAGTTCCCGTTGATGTGGAACAAGAAGAAGAGTTGATTGCGGAACAGGATTCCGCCAGAGAAGAAGACATGCAGGAAACCCACGAAGAAGAGTTGCTGGAAGACGACACATTAGTCCTGGATTGGGACGAACAAAACGCCGATGCCGAAGATGAAGATGACGAACAAGCCGAATTGCTGATGTTGGACGAAGAAGATGATGCTGAGGTAGAAGAAGGCAAGGGGGAATCCGCCCCGAAAAAGAGTCTCAAGTCTGATAGAAATTCTGCGGAACGGCGCTTTGAACGGCGTCATCCGCAAGAGGGCGATCAGCGGGAAGCTGCACCCCGTTCAGCTACTAGCGAAGAACGCAAGCGCCCAAGTCGTCCGTATGACCGCGATCGTGCCCCGCGCCGTTTCGACGACGATCGGCGTGGCTCGGACCGCCCGTTCGACCGCGACCGGCCCCCGCGCCGTTTCGATGACGATCGGCGTGGCTCGGACCGCCCGTTCGACCGCGACCGGCCCCCGCGCCGTT
>CAZJAK010000121.1:0-4723 GCA_964543935.1 uncultured Spirochaetaceae bacterium | reverse complement strand
GGGTTGTGGGAGGGTTTGCCCAAGAGGTTGTTACCAGGCTCAGCCATAAACAGCAGTGTCTGGGCCATAGGATGTGTCCCAAGCACAATTCAGTGACGAATATCGATCCGGTTGGAATAAAAATCTTGGCGATAGAGATGTGTAAAGAGGCCAAAGTGGATGTCCTGCTGCATATCGAGACGGTCTCTGTCACGAAAAACGGCAGCACTGTCGAGACGGTGGAATGTTATGGCAAAGGCAATAGAGTCGCTATTTCTGCAAAGGTGTTCATCGATGCGACCGGGGACGGGGATGTTGCCTTTTTGGCCGGTTGTTCGTTTGAGTCGGGGCAGAGTGGGAGCGGAATCTTGCAACCACCGACGGTCATGTTCACCATGGAGGATGTCGATACTGAACAGCTGTTCGACCATATCGAAAAGCATCCCGGAGAAATGACATTTGCCGCTTCGATCGACCATAGGCCCGGGTATGATGCCCAGTATTTCAGGGCAAGCCTGAATCATGTCTTCGTTGGTTTGAGCGAGACGTTCGCCAGGCTTAAGGCAGCAGGAACATTGCCGGTGAACCGCAATACGCTCATCTACATCAAGAGCTTGAAAAAGGATGAGGTGTATGTCAATTCAACGAGGCTGTTGGAAACAGACGCTACCGACATATTCGATTTGACCAGGGCCGAGATGGAAGGTGCGCTCCAAGCCGATGCGTTGGCGCGCGTGCTGCAAGCATCCGTTCCGGGATTTGAGCACAGTTTCATCTCCTCTATCGCCCCAAACCTTGGGGTGCGCGAGACGCGAAGGTTCAAGGGAATCGATCGGTTGTGTCAGCAAGATGTTCTCGAGGGAAGAATCGACGACAGGACAATCTGCTTGGGCGCCTACCCGATCGATATCCACAGCGGCACCGATAGTTCGACGATATTCACCCGCATACGTGAACCGTATGGGATTCCGTATGGAGCCTTGGTCAGTTCCGAGTGTACCAACTTGATGTATGCGGGACGTTGCATTTCAATGGACGCTCCTGCTCTTGCTTCGGCCAGGGTCATGCCCCAATGCATGTCCATGGGCATGGCTGCAGGCATCGCTGCGGCTGTCTCGGTCAGGTGTGGCGTCTCTCCCAAGGATGTCGATGTGAAGGTACTGCGGGATTTGCTTCTGGAGAGGGGGGCGATAATGACGATGGACCAAGTCAATTCTCTGCCTGTGAATGTATGAGTGGCAGAAACACAAAGGATAGATGATACATGAAACTCGTCATAACAGCCAATGGACTACAGGAAAAAGGCTTGGAACCGATCCGGGAATTGGCCGAAAGGTATTTTGATGCCATAGTTGCGAATCCTTGGGGACGTCGCGGCACAAAAGAACAGATCAAGGAGATCTGGGATGATGCGGATGCGATCATCTGTGGCGCCGAGTCGTTTGACAGTGAAATGATTGAAGCGGCACCAGCTACCTTGAAGGTATTGTCCCATTATGGTGTCGGGGTGGATTCGATAGATGTTCCTGCCGCAAGGCGGCGGGGCATCACGGTGTGCAACACCCCTGGCGCCAATTCCACCTCTGTGGCGGAGATGGCCATGGGTTTGATCTTGTCGTTGGCCAAGCAGATTCCGCTCCATGATGAGCACACGAGGTTGGGGGAATGGAAGAGGTTCCCAAGCATTGAGTTGGAAGGGAAGACGATAGGGCTTGTCGGATTCGGGGCCATTGGGCAAGCTGTGGCGAAACGCGCACATGCCTTTGGAATGAATATTATTGCCTATGATCCATATTTTCATGATGAGATTGCCCAAACATATTGCGTGCAACGCGTTGGTTTGAATCGTCTGCTCGAAACCAGTGACATCGTTTCCTTGCATGCTCCGTGCATCGATGAGACCTATCGGATGATCAACACGGAGTCGTTGGCGTTGATGAAGAAATCGGCCTTCTTGATCAATGTCGCCAGAGGTGACCTCGTCGATGAAGTGGCGTTGTATGATGCGCTGAAACATGGGCAGATCGCCGGAGCCGGTCTTGATGTCTACAGTCGCGAACCGGCAAGGGAAAACAAGTTGTTCGAGCTTGATCGGGTGGTGTGCACTCCGCATTGTTCGGCCAACACCACCGAGGCTTGCCTGAAGATGGGGCTGATGGCGGTAGAGAATGCCCATAGGGTCCTGCAGAACCTTCCGGGTGCCCATGTCCTGTGAATGGTTCCAGCGGTTGGTTTGACAAAGATGGTGCATCTCATGTACGGCCATTGACCCAGCTAGGAATCCATGGTTCAATTCAAGCAGAAAAATGTCAACCATCATGACAATTGCTTAGAGATGAGAAGTCTCATATGAACCAGAAGTCAAAAGGCCATGGGAAGTTATTATTCACATTGATTGCATTGTCGTTGCTGGTCACAGGATGTCCCGCATTGTTTGACCCTCCCAACTTGGGGACGGGGCCGTTCGAAGTAGGATCACTGGGGCCGTCCGGGGGCTATGTATTCTACGACAAAGGCTATTACAGTGATGGCTGGCGCTTTCTTGAGGCTGCTCCTGCTGGATGGAACGGGACATCCCAAGACCCCTATATCCTGTTCGGGTATTACCATATCAACCAGGTGATTGACTTGATGGTCGGGACGGGGACAGCGGTGGGTGCAGGAAAAAGCAATACATCCGCGATGGTGTCGGCAATGGGGACCAGCCATGCCTATGGTATGTATTATGCCACAACTCCGATAACGAATTATGCCGCGATGGCGTGTGCGGCCTATCATGGGGGAGGCTATGATGGTTGGTTCCTCCCGAGCATCGATGAAATGGATTTGATGTGCCGCAACCTGTATAGGCAAGGATTGGGCGGCTTGTCGTGGGACCTGTACTGGTCCTCTTCTGAGTTCGACCCCTACAAGGCCTGGAGCTTTGCTTTCCAGTCGGGTTCCCACTACAGCTATGCCAGGTGGTACACCTCCAGAATAAGGCCAGTGCGGGCGTTCTAATGCATCTTCAGTGCGTCGATAAAAAAGACCGTTTATGGATGTTCCATTGCTTTTGCCAAGGGTTTCAAAGGACTATCTAGGAGAGATTGTTCTTTGGTCGGTAGAGATCTTCTTGGGAAATGGCACGGTGGCTATCTTGTGATAAGCCATTGTAGCTAGTTCTTTTGCTGGAGGCCTTCATGGTTGCTGCCAGCTCCTATCTCGTCCAAGGCAAGCAGTACTTTGGGATGGTTGTCCCGTATCGCTTGAAGCGGTGCCAGTTCGCGTTTGAGGGTGGCTTCATCAAGAACCGAAGCGGATACCTGAAAATAGGTGAATCCCTCCTGTGAAGTCGCCACGAAGTCGAATTCCTTGTCCGCCAACTTGCCGATGGAAACTTGATACCCGCGTCTTTTGAGTTCAAGATATTCTCGATCTGATGTCCGATATCCGATTCGGAATTTGCCAGGAGATGGTTGCGCAGTCCCATGTCGACGATGTAATACTTGCCCAAGGTTTTAAGAAAGTTCCTCCCCTTGATATCGTACCGGTCGACCTTGTAGAAAATGCAGCTGTCCAACAGCACCTGAAGATAAGCGTCCACCGTATTAACCGATATCTTTCTTCCGTTTGCGATGATGGTGTCACAGATTTTCTTTGCTGAGATGGGACTACCTAATTCTATATACTTTTATCCGGATAATTAGGATTTAGTCCATCGCTATGCAGGTGCAAAGTACTGAGTGCACCGGATGATATCAACTGGAAATTACCTTGATATAAAACTCTATTGCAAATCCTTTCTCAGCAGGACCATCACGAAAGGAATGGCATAGCAGAGGAAGATGACCACGAATGCCGCGAGCATGGAATATTGCAGGATGGGTCGCATCGAACCTTGGGGGTGGATTATCTGGGTCAGTACTCTGGTGAGCCACAGAATGCAGGTGGCGCCTAGCACGATGGAGATGGAGTAGGTGTTGGACTTGTTGCCTATCATCAACAACAGGTTCATCAGACCGAATAGGACCAGGGCGAGCGATAAGAAGATGTTCACAGCTTCCACTGCGAGCACCAGCTCGGTTGCTTGCGCATCGATGTAGGAATACCATTTCCAATTTTTCGGGACAGAATAATGCCAGACGCCGAAGCCAATGGAGGCGACGCTTCCAATCGCGACCAATAGCTTTGTGAACAGATCAACCATACCTCGACTCCTTGCAATTGGGAAAATATCGATGTCCCTCGATGACGTCGTGCTCGTGAATCGGGACACCAGAACCTCTTTCAGCATGCGCACAATGGGGATGTCGGCCTCGGCCCGATCCACGGATTCCAGTTCACCCCTCGTGCCAGCGGGAAGCGACAAGCCCGCAAAGGGGGATTGATCTATCCCGCAACTCGAACAGGTGAAATCGAATGAGTTGTACCGGTGTTCTACCGTGGCGAGCAATCGTGTGACGATAGTGGAGGAAAGCTCTTCTTGGATTTCCCGCACTATCGCTTTCTCAAGACTCTCCTCTGCCCCTATCTTTCCACCTAGGGCACTCCCATCGCAGCCACCACTGCCATGTGCCTTTTCATGGGAAAGCATTATAGCAAGACGGGTGCGGCCAGGGAAGCCGCCGAGGTGGCGAAACGGAAAATCCTTTACGTCGCATCACGGAATATGAAGCTATTGCTTCCCGACACGCTGGAACGCGCGGAATATGTCGTCGTGCATATGACTGTCCCCAAGAAGGAGTTCTCGAACGCCCGGATCCTC
>CAZJAK010000120.1:0-4732 GCA_964543935.1 uncultured Spirochaetaceae bacterium | reverse complement strand
TATTCTTTGACAAATACCATATCGGCCACTATACTGATGGGCGAAATCGAAAGAAGATTCCGGACAATCGGAACTTTCGATCCCACTGCATTCCATAAGGAGAATCACCCATGAAGAAGCTGCTGTTCTCTGTCATGCTGCTCTTCCTTGCTGTCGGCATGATAGCCGCACAAGGAAACGCGGAACCTGCCCCCGCTCCCACCCCCGCGCCCACCCCTGCGGCCCCTGCTCCCGCTCCAGCCCCCGCTGTGGCCGCCGGATCGGTCAATGCCTACACCACGTTGGAGGAGCCTCTTGCGGCTGCCTTGTTCGAGATGTTCGAGAAGGAAACCGGTATCAAAGTCAACTTCGTGCGCTTGGCTGGAGGCGAATGCATCGCCAGGTTGGAAGCTGAATCGGCCAATCCCCAGGTCTCGATCTGGGTCGGCGGAGTCGGTCTCGACCACATCACCGCCAAGACCAAAGGTCTGACCACCCCCTATGTGTCGCGCTATGCAGCGAACACGCCAACCGCTTATCGGGATCCTGAGAACTATTGGATCGGCCTGTATGTAGGACCGCTCACGTTCGTCACCAACCTCGACCGCGCCAAGGAACTGGGTCTTGCGGCCCCCACCAGCTGGGCCGACCTTACCAAGCCCCAATACAAGGGTTACATCCGCATGGCCAACCCGAACTCTTCAGGGACTGCCTACAACGTTCTGACCACCATGCGCTATGTACTCGGTAGCGAAGACGCCATGATGGACTACATGAAGAGTCTCGACAAGAACATCGACCAGTACACCAAGAGTGGCTCGGCCCCCGGCAAGAGCGTCTCCATCGGTGAGATCCCCATCGCCATCGGCTATGCCCATGACCAAGTGAAACTGAAGGCGGCCGGAGCGAACATCCAGATCAACGCCCCGACTGAAGGCACCGGTTTCGAATTGGCTTCGATGTCGCTCGTCAAGGGTGGCAAGGATGCCGTCAACGCCAAGAAACTCTATGACTGGATCCTCTCCTCTCCCGATGCCCAGAAGAAATTCACCGAATGGTACGTCGTGCTGGTCGCCAAGGGTGCCGCCAAGCATCCCGACGCCCTCTCGATCGATCAAATCAAAACCGTGACCCAAGACTTCGCTTGGGACGGGGACACCGTCAACAAGACCCGGTTGCTCGACCGGTGGACCAAGGAAATCGGAAACAATCGCTAATCGACGGACAGCCTTGGGCTGAAATGGTCATCCGATGTTTACAAAAAAACGCATTCTGCAGTTCTGTCTGGCGGCGATGGTATTCATCGCCGCGGACATCTGGATGTACGACTCCCTCAGTACCTCTTTCACCACGTATGTGGAACAGAGGAACTTCAACGAGGTGGAGTTGTTCGTGCGCACCGCTCCCGAGGAGAAGACAGATTATCCGCAATGGTTGACCCAAGTGGAGAACATCATCCCCGGTTCCAAGGCGATGTACCTCGATTACGATCAAACCGCGTTCGATTTCGTTCCGGCAGCCGGCATCACGCCGGCTACCGGGGCCATGTGGGAATCGTACGGCAAGACAACCGCTTTCAAGGAGGCTCTCGACAGCTCCTACTATCTGGAGCCGATCAGGCTCAAGACCACCTATGTGGCCCGCTACGACTTGGAAGCCCCTTCGAGTTCCCAATCTACCAAAAGCACCGTCCCCACCACCAAGACCAATGTGAACGTCTTTTTTATCCCCTTGATCGCCGAAAACGGGTATGAAGCCCTTGGCACCGTGATGATCTTGGTGCCCACTACGGCAGCGTCGGGATTCGCCGGCTTGCTCAGGACGTTCGCGATCGGTAGCGCCATTGCCTTTCTCGCCATTGCATGGGCCATCACGTTCACCCGCGACCCTATCACCAGCTTCATGGTGCTGGGGCTGTTCGTCATTGTCGCCATTTTCGTGGCGTATCCGTTGCTCGAAGCAGTCCGCTTATCGTTTCTCAAAGACGGCAGGTTCTCGCTACAGACGTGGAAGATGGGCTTGTCTTCCACCTACATCATCGCGTTATGGGGATCGCTCAAGTTGGGAGTCTCCACCGCGACCATCTCCACAGTGGTCGGCTTCATGATGGCGTTCCTCGTCGAGCGCACATCGTTCAAGCACAAACGGGTGGTGTCGACCTTGGCCACCATGCCGGTCATCTCACCGCCGTTCTCGCTGTCGTTGTCCATCATCCTGTTGTTCGGCAACAATGGGTTGATCACCAACCAGCTGCTCCATCTCAAGAACATATCCATCTATGGTTTGGGCGGTTTGACTGTCGTCCAAACCATCAGCATGTTCCCCATCGCGTTCCTCACCATCAGTGGAGTGCTCAGGCAAATAGACTCCACGGTCGAGGATGCCTCGCTCGACCTGAGCGCGACCAGGTGGCAGACCTTCCGCTCGATCACACTGCCACTGGCCATGCCCGGCATACTCTCCGCCTGGATGTTGGTCTTCACCAACTCGTTGGCCGACTTCGCCAACCCGCAACTGCTGGCCGGAGATTTGAAAGTGCTCTCCACCGAGGCCTACATGATCGTGACGGGCAGGACCAACGACCTGGGCGGCGGCGCCGTCCTCTCGTTCATGTTGCTGCTGCCGACCCTGACGGCCTTCATGGTCCAACGCTTCTGGGTCGCCCGCAAGAGTTTCGTGACGGTGACCGGCAAACCTTCCACCACGTTGGCCGAACTCACCAGCCCGCCGGTACGCAAAGCCCTCTCGATCGCCACCTGGGCCATCCTCGGCTTCATCCTCTCGCTCTACCTGACCATCATCGCCGGATGTTTCGTGCGCAACTGGGGCATCGACTACACCTTTACGCTCGCCAACTGGAAAGCCATCCCCGACAGCTGGGAGGCCATCACGTCGACCTTCCTGCTCTCGCTCATCGCCGCACCGTTGGCCGGCATCCTTTCCATGATCGCGGCCATGCTCATCGTCCGCAAGAAGTTCCCTGGCAAACGGATCCTGGAAGTCCTCATGATGACCCCCTACGCCATACCGGGCACCCTGGTGGGCATCAGCTACGTCATCGCATTCAACAAGAGCCCGTTGCTGCTGGTGGGGACCGCCGCCATCATCGTGATCAATTATGTGATCCGCGAATTGCCGGTGGGTTTGGAGAACGGCATCACCGCATTGCATCAAATCGATCCCTCGATCGAGGAGGCTGCCCAGGACCTGGGGGCGGATGTGCCGACAGTCTTCAAGACAATCGTGCTGCCGCTGGTGCGCCCCGCCTTCATCTCAAGCATGTCCTATACGTTCGTGCGTTCGATGACGGCGGTCAGCGCCATCATTTTCTTGATTTCCGCCAAGTGGTACCATTTGACGGTCAAGATCCTCAGTTATTCGGAGAATCTCAGGTTTGGATTGGCCAGCGTGCTGTGCACGGTCCTCATCGTCATCGTCCTGGGAGTCTTCGCCCTCATGCAGGTGCTGGTGAAAGACGACAAGTTGACCCAGAAGAGCATATCCACCCGGTAAAGGTGAACCTATGGAAAAGAAAAGTGTGTCCGTGACGCTGAACAACGTCACCAAGCGGTTCAAGGATGTCAAAGGAAAGGCCGATGTGGTTGCAGTCGACAATGCCGATTTCGTTGTCGAGCCGGGCGAATTGGTGACCCTGCTGGGGCCCTCCGGATGCGGTAAAACCACCACGTTGCGGATGATCGCCGGATTCGAGTTGCCGACCGACGGCAAGATTTTCATCGGCAACGACGATGTGACGATGCTGCCGCCCAACAAGCGCGACACGGCCACGATGTTCCAAAGCTATGGCCTGTTCCCCCACATGAGCGTATTCGACAATGTAGCCTACGGCCTGAAGCTTCGAAAGATTGAAACAGCCGAAATCGCCAAACGGGTAAACGATTATTTGGCATTGGTTGGACTGCCCTCGTATGGACAGCGGGCTCCGGGCAAGCTCAGCGGTGGCCAACAGCAACGGGTTGCCTTGGCCCGTTCGTTGATCGTCGCCCCCTCGGTGTTGTTGTTGGACGAACCGTTGTCCAACCTCGACGCACTGCTGCGAGAACAAATGAGGGTAGAAATCAAACGCATCCAGCGCTCATTGGGAATCACGGCCGTCTATGTGACGCACGACCGCGTCGAAGCCATGAGTTTGTCGGACCGGGTCATCGTCATGAAAAATGGAAAAATCCGCCAAATGGGGCCTCCCGATCAGATTTACGAGCATCCCGATTCGCGGTTCGTGGCCGGTTTTGTCGGAAAAGCAGCCTTTTTCCCGGTCGACATCGCCAGTCAAGACAATGGATTGTGGACATGCAAACTGGGAGACCGTACGGTCAAGGTTGCCGACGCTGCCCCGGACATCGCCAAGAACAGCAAGGGCGTGCTCATGGCCCGACCCGAATCATTGCGCTTGGTCGACAAGGGACAAGGCCACTTGGACGGCCGGGTGCGCATGAACGTCTATCTGGGCAACAGCTTGGAATCGTTCATCCATACCCAATTCGGCGAGGTATTGGTCCAAATCGACGATCCCCACTCCAAACGGATCCGCAAGGAAGGCGAGGAAGTCTCGATTGAGTTCCCGCCAGATCGTGTCAGGATCCTTGGCGAGTCGGAAGACTGACACTCCAACCATCTTTTTGGCAAGCACTGCCCCCCGCCTGACTGCCGTTCTCTCCACACGTTGGAGGGGTTTTCGTGTAAACCGAAAATGATTTTTTCCTTCCCCTAAAACCTGCCTCGATCAGCATTC
>CAZJAK010000119.1:0-5107 GCA_964543935.1 uncultured Spirochaetaceae bacterium | reverse complement strand
TCCGTTGGTGTTAGGATTCGTCATCGGACCGATTGTGGAGCTCAACCTCCGCCGTGGCCTGATGTCGACGTATGGAAGCTTCGGTGCCTTCTTCACCCGGCCTATCTCGGCGGTCGTGTTGGCCATCACCGTCTTGATTCTGGCATACACCGGTTGGAAGAACTACCGAAAAAAGGAAAGCTCCGGTACCCATTGAGGACGCTAAGGCTAGTAACGCTATTCAAGACCAACGACCTGTATAGACAAGGAGCGTCGCGTCATGTCCACATCTTCACCACAAAACTTGCTGTTCATCATGAGCGACCAGCACAACAAGCATATGGTCGGCTGCTATGGCAACCGCATCGTCAAGACGCCAGCCATCGATTCTTTGGCGGGGCGGGGCACCCGCTTCAAGCATGCCTATTGCAACTCGCCGGTGTGCGTCCCCTCGCGGGCGGCCATGGTAAGCGGTGATTATGCTTTCAAGGGCGGGTATTGGGACAACGCCTGCGGGTATGGCGGGGAGAGCGATAGTTTCGCCACCCGGCTTCATCAGCAAGGCCATGCGGTGACGGCCATCGGCAAGATGCACTTGCGTTCCGATACGCCGAAGACCGGTTTTTTGGATCAACGCATCCCCATCCACATGATCAACGGGGAAGGGGACATCTACGGATGCATCCGTACCAAGACCATCAGCCGTCCGCAATTCTACAAAACGTTGGCTCAAGCCGGTCCTGGCGAGACCGATTACACCCGCTACGACCGCGAGGTCGCCCGCTTAGCCGCCGAATTCTTGCACAACGAGGCTTCTGGCAAGAAAAAACCGTTCGTCCTCTATGTCGGCTTTGTCTCGCCCCATTTCCCGTTGACCGTACCCCGTCAGTATTACGACATGTATCCGCTTGACATGTTGAGCGATCCGATCGAAAGCGATGAAGCTCTGTGGCCGCACCACCCGGTCTTGGACGATTACCGCCGTTATTGCCATATGGAAGAGGTTCCAAGGTCGGTGCGCATGAACGCATTGCGGACCTACCTCGGCATGTGCTCGTTCCTGGACGACCAAGTCGGCCTCGTGCTCTCGGCTTTGCGCTCGGCCGGATTGGAGGACTCGACCCGAGTGCTCTATACGACCGACCATGGCGACACGATGGGCGAGCATGGTCTGTTTTATAAATCCACCATGTACGAGGGGAGTGTCGGCATACCGATGATCATGGCCGGACCCGGGGTTCCAAGCGGGAAGGTCAGTGAAACTCCAGTTTCCCTGATAGATGTGTATCCCACTGTCCTCGATTGTGTCGGGGCCACAGCGAATGAGCATGACCTGAAATTGCCCGGAGAATCGTTGCTGACGATCGCACAGGAAGAAACTGTGCGCCAACGGACCATCTTTTCCGAATACCACGCCTTCGGTGTCTATACCGCCACCTGCATGGTCCGTACAGGGAAGTACAAGTATGTGTATTATGTCGGCGAACGCCCCCAGCTGTTCGACCTCGAGCAGGATCCCGCTGAGACGGTCGACTTGGCTGCCGACGAGGGGCATGCAGAAGTGCTGAAAGCCATGGAGGCCGAATTGCGTTCGATTGCCGACCCCGAGGAACTTGATCGGCAAGCCAAAGCGGCGCAACAGGCTGTGCTGGCCCGTTATGGCGGAGAAGCCGAATTCCTGCGCAATTTCAAACCAGCCTTGTTCACCCCCGTACCGAAAGGTATTTGAGCGGCATATGCAAGGAAGTTGGAGGAGAAACCCGTAAACGATGCTATACTGCGATAAAAGTCCCGATGGAGGGTATGGGAGCGGTACGATGGGCGATACGGTGTTTTCCACGCTGCAAGAGAACAGTCTGCGCGTTTTCTCACTCATCCAGAAGTACGGTCCGGTCGCAAAGACCGAACTGTGCGCCATGCTCGATAAAAAGATGACGCCAGTGAACCGCATGATCGCCCCGCTTGAAGAGGGTTCGTTGGTCATTGCCCACGGCAAGGGCGACTCCACCGGAGGGCGCAAGCCGGTGCTGTACGATGTCGATCCCAACCATTACCGCATGGGGGCGGTCAACATCTCGTCGACCTATTGCGAGGTCGCCGTGATGAACCTCAAGATGGAAATCCTGCAAATCGAACGGTTCGCCATGACATCGCTCGATCTGCCCGAAGCGGTCATCGACCGCATCGCCGGACTGCTGGAGAACCACATCGAGTCCTTGGGCATAGAGCGCTCGCGCATGCTCGGGGTGGGCTTGACCGTGTTCAGTTCGTTCGATGCCGCCAGCGGCCGCCTTGCCCGTCCCATCATGCTCTTCGTCAACGAGCGTTGGCTGCAGGTCCCGGTGGCGGCGATGCTCGCACAAGCCTGTTCCATGGCGGTGGTGATGGAGAAGGGGACCAATGCGGCAGCCCAACTCGAATACTTGTACGGCGCCGGCAAGCAGTCCAAACGGATGTTGTACATCCTCTGCGCGATGAACATCCGCTCGGCTGTGATTTTTGAGGGACGCATCATCAGCACGGCGGTGAACTACGAGGATGCCTTCGGCCACATGACGGTCGACATGGACGGGGAACGCTGTGAATGCGGGAATTATGGCTGCGTGGCCACCTACACCAGCATCCCGGCCATGCTGAAAAACTTGGCGGCCGAGATCAAGAAAGGCCGCTCATGCAGCATTTCCAAACTGCCCGACGACATCCTCTTCAAAGACCTGTGCGAAGCGGTCGAGCACGGCGACGTCTTGGCCAAAGAGGTCGTCAGCCGCTCTGCCAGCGTGATGGGGACGGCCATGGCCAATTACATCAACTTGTTCGCCCCCGATTTGATCATCCTTTCTGGTCTGGTCATCCGTGATTGCTCCCTCTATTACGATGTCGCTGTCGAGACCGCCCACCGTAAAACCGAGTTGCTCCGTAAGAACGGGATGACCCGCTTCGAGAAATTCGGGGCCTTCCAGTCTCCCATCACCGCTGGAGCAGGCTCGGTGTTGATCGAACGCCTGCTCCATGGTGAATCGTGATCAGAAGCACTCTATGCGGAAAGCAAACGAGTTGTAGCGACCGCTGAGGGCTTGGACCGGCAAATCGAGCACAGGCCCGTGGGCGACATAGCGGTAGCCGTGGGTGCAGAGGAATTTCAAGCTGTCGAAGATGCCGATCTCGAATCCGGTCGCCACCTGCAGCGTGAAGGCGTTGGCCGCCATCACCAGCGAGTCCTTGCCGGTCTGCTCGTCCCGTTCGAGATAGCCGATGGTGGTGTTGGCTACTGCGAGTTGCAACAACGGGTTCAAGCCAGCATCCCTGAACATCCGCACGACCATGTCCATCCCGGCGCTGAAGGCATAAGCCGCTTCGGTTTCGGTGATGTCCACCTGGGCATCGTAGCCAGGGAAATCGGACAATAGGTTCAGCTGGGCGAATGCCCCTATGCTGACCCGGTCGGAGACATTCGAGCCGACATTGACTCCGATGAAGCGGGCCCGTTGGCCCAGCACATCGGTTTTGCCATGGCTCAGCCCCATGTAGGCGTCATCCTGCGAAGAGCCGAATACCGCGGACCCAACGATGAGGACGACGGTGAAAACCACAGCGAATTTCCAAGTTTCGTGTTTCATACTTCTCGTTTCCTATCACATGCGATATGGATGCCGATGCATCCACCTATCGGGATGCACAAAGCGTGCCAAGACAACGACCATGTATTGGGAATGTCCTTTTTTGGCTCAATCCACTCCAATAATGGTCCACGTTGTCCCAAACCGGCTACTTTCTGTGAACCTTGTGGTGGTTTTCACCACCAGGGAATGGCTTAATTCACCCTCTTTGGCAGACTTCACTTGCGGATTTTCCTTATCTCGCTTATATTCATGAAAGAGGTTTATCATTATGAACAGAACGGTAGAACGGGCCATGCAAATCCTTCAGATAGTCTCCAAGAACAACAAGGGCACCACCTTGCAGGAGATCGCCGACGCCCTCGGCATTCCCAAGAGCAGCGCCTACGTGATCGTGCAGACCCTGCTGGCGCAGAACTACCTGGCCCCGATGCGCTACAACGAGAAGAAGTACCGCATCGGACTGAAGCTGTTCACGTTGGGCATGCGCTATGTCGACGACCTCAACCTGGTCGAGCAATGTGCGTTGTACCTCAACCCGTTGGCCGACAAATACCACAAGACCGCCTTCGTGGGGGTGTTGGAGGGCAACTCGGTCGTCTACATCCACAAATACGTCTCCAAGGACGCCATGTTGGCCTCCTGCGCGCTCGGCTCGCGCAAGGAGGTCCACGCCACCGCCTTGGGCAAAGCCATCCTGGCCTTCTCCGACGACGAGACGCGCGACAAGATCTTGGAAAGCATCGAACTCAACCCGTTGACGGCCAACACCATCACCGACCGCACCACCTTGCTCCAGGAGCTGCACAAGACCCGCCAACGGGGGTACTCGACCGACATCAAGGAACACTTGAACACCACCGTCTGTTGCGGGGCTCCGATCTTCGATTACACCGGCGAAGTCATCGCCGCCATCTCGTTGTCGGATGTCTTCGTCGGCCCGATCGAGGAGATGGGGGAGGAGTTGGCCTTAGTGGCCCGCACCATCTCGCAGAGCCTTGGCTACAATTCACGGTCGAAATCCTGATGCAAGCAAGCCCGTGGCATCGAGACAGCAGCTTGTTTCTGTTGGATGCGATTGTGTAAATTCATCATGTAAACCGAAAATGATTTTTCCTTCCCCTAAAACCTGCCTCGATCAGCATTCCGGTGTTTTTAGGACCCATTATCCCGGATCCGCATGGTGGTGGTCGAATCAAATTCAAGCTCCTCGTTGATGCGTTGCTGTATCAGGTCGAGCTCCTCGCTAGAGAAGACGTGCTCCTCCAGGAGCGCGTGCAGGTTTTTGAATTCCATCCTTCGCTTCATGCTTGGTAGTCCTCCTTCAACTTGGCCACATGGGTCTCGAGCACTCTCGAGGAGAGGAACTTCGTCCTCCATGGGTGGTCCGGACCCGGTACTGATGGTTTCCTCTTCCTGGGCACCGGTGCTGGCCCGGGATCGAATTCCTTGCTATGCATTCCTCTCTGTATTCATTCAAAAAGGCTCTTGTGTATAACAAGAATCTGGAA
>CAZJAK010000118.1:0-5122 GCA_964543935.1 uncultured Spirochaetaceae bacterium | reverse complement strand
AGTGACCATTGCTTTGAGCGCTGACTGATCTGTCTGCTAAGCAAGAAAGAAGCACCCTGCGGGGTGCTTTTTTCATGTATCGATAATTACTTACAATAATAACCAAGTTTAGAAAAAAATACTTTCCATCCACAGTAAACCATGCAATAATTCTATTCGATGGTTGCTCCTGCGTAGTGCGGAAGCTGCGTTGGAACACTCTGGCTTGAGGTCGCTACTCAACGCCTGAAGGAGGTGCCGCTCTCCCTAGTGATGGGGATAGCGGTTTTTTATTGGCTCAAGGTCGTCCCTTGGCGGGTCAGCTGTTCGATCACCGAACGCTTGAAGATGAACTCGTCCAATGCGACCGCCGCCGTGCCCATCAAACCGGCCCGTTCCCCCAATGAGGCTCTGCGGACTGTCGTGTTGGCCGCGATGATGCGGGGAGCGCGCTCGCCGAACCCAGTGATGATCGATTCCATGTAACGGTCGGGCAGGGCTGAGATTCCGCCGCCGATGAGGATGTCGTCAGGCCTTAGGATCGCTGCTGCACTGATGAGGCTGCCGACCATCGCATCGCAGGCACGTTTGAGCAACGTATCGATGAACGGATCGAATTCAGAACGGGTGCACAGTTGCTTCACCGTCATGTCGGCTTCGCCACTGTGGTGCGAACCTTGCTCGGCCAACGCCCATCCGGCCGCCAGCGTCTCCAGGCAACCGATCGCCCCGCACCGGCACAATCCGGTCCGAGAGACCGGCAGGTGGCCGAATTGACAATCATTGGAGACAACCTTGCCGTCTGAGACCGAGGCCGCCCCGACATGCTCGCCCCAGTTCACATAAAACAGCGAACGCTTGTCGTCGATGGTGCCGAACCAGCGTTCACCGCACACCATCGAACGGACATTGTTCTCTACGATTACAGGGAAGGGCATATGCTTGGTCAGCGCCACCGTCAGCGGTACATGGTCCCACTCCCAATCGGGGACCGACAACACCGTCCCGGTGGCCGGTTCGATCGTGCCGTTGATCGCAACAGCCAGACCCGCCACGATTTTGGGGTCCTTCATGCGGGAGAGCACTTTGGTGACATTGCGGATGATCGTTGCCGCCAAGAGCTCGGCGGTAGGTTTGCGCTCGGTCGGAAAGCGCTCGAAACGCAACAAGTCGCCCCCCATGTTCACCAAGGCCACGTTGGTGGTGCGGATGCCCACATCGATGGCCACGACGGCCTTGGCATCTTTTTGCAGGGCCAGGCCCGTCGGGGGCCTGCCGTTGGCAACTTGGCGCCGGCCTGTCTCCACCAACAAGTTGTCGGCAATGAGCAAGTCCACGATTTCCGAAGTGGAGACCTTGTTCAAGGCCAATTCGCGAGCCACGTCGGCCCGCGACAACCCCTCGTTCTTGGCGATGAGGTTGAGGATGCGCAAGCGGTTGACCAGACGGGCCGTGGAGGGTTGCGAGAACTGCATGCCTCAAGCATACCCGAACAGCACCTGTTTGTTAAGCACGAGGATGATTCGATTGCGTTGCCGAACGGCTTGAAATTCACTATGTTGTCTGATGAACCACACGATCCGGAGGAACTCATGGAACAGAAGAAATTCAAGACCGAGGTGTCCGAGCTACTGCACCTCATCATCCACTCGCTCTATTCGAACCGGGAAATTTTCCTGCGTGAGCTCATCTCCAACGCTTCCGACGCGCTGGACAAGCTCAAGTACCTTTCATTGACCGACGAGAAGCTCAAGGAACTCTCCTTCTCCCCCCGCATCGACCTCTCCTTCACCGACGGAGATGGAAAGACCTTGATGGTCAGCGACAACGGCGTGGGCATGAACCACGACGATCTCGCGGAAGACCTGGGGACCATCGCCCGTTCGGGAACCCGCAACTTCCTCAAGAACCTCTCCGAGGAACAAAAAAAGGATTCCAACCTGATCGGACAATTCGGAGTCGGATTCTATTCGAGCTTCATGGTGGCTTCCAAAGTCGAAGTCGTCAGCCGCAAGGCTGGCTCGACCGAAGCATGGAAGTGGTCCAGCGACGGCAAAGGGACCTTTAGCCTTGAAGAAGCACAACGGGACACCCATGGCACCACCGTGACGCTGTATTTGAACGAAGACGGCCACGAGTTCGCCAACCGCTGGACATTGGAACGCTTGATCAAGCGCTACAGCGACCACATCGCTTTCCCCATCTTCTTGGCCTACGACAAGGACGAATACGACGACAAAGGCACGAAGAAGGGCAGCGAGCGCAAAATCGATCAGGTCAACAGCGCCGCCGCGCTGTGGAGGCGCAGCAAGAGCGACCTGAAGCCCGAGGACTACAACGAGTTCTACAAGAGCTCGACCTACGACAGCGAGGACCCGCTGTTGTACATCCACACCCAAGCCGAAGGGGCCAACAACTACACCACCTTGTTCTTCATTCCCGCCAAAGCCCCCTACGACCTGTACCATGCCGACTACAAACCGGGTGTCAAACTCTACGTCAAACGGGTCTATATCACCGATGACGAAAAAGAGCTGTTGCCGACCTACTTGCGTTTCGTGCGGGGCGTCATCGACAGCGAGGACCTGCCGCTCAACGTCAGCCGCGAGATCCTGCAGCAGAACAAGATCATGAGCAACATCCGCACCGCGTCGATCAAGAAGATCCTCGGTGAACTCAAGAAGATATCGGAGCAGAATCCCGAGCTGTACGCCAAGATCATCGACCAGTTCAACCGCCCCCTCAAGGAGGGCTTGTACGGCGATTATGCCAACCGCGAGGCGTTGCTGGCGCTGGTGCGCTTCAAATCCACCGCTGTCGATGGATACACCAGCTTGGCCGAGTACAAGAGCCGCATGAAAGAGGACCAGAAGACGATCTACTACCTGGCGGGCGGCAACGAGGAGACCATCAAGCGTTCCCCGCTGCTCGAAGGCTACCGCAAGAAGGGACTCGAGGTGCTGTTGATGACCGATGATATCGACGATATCGTCGTGCCTTCGATCGGGACGTTCGAGGAACTGACCCTCAAAGCCATCAACAAGTCTGGGGCTGTGGACGAACTGGACAAGGAAGAGAGCAAGAAGAAGGCCAAAGAGGGCAAGTCGGTCCTGAAAAAGATCAAGAAAGCCCTCGATAAGCGGGTCAAGGACGTGGTCGCTTCCACCCGGCTTGTCGACGCACCCGCCGTCGTGGTCGTGGACGACAACGACCCCTCGGTCCAGATGCAGCAGATGCTCAAGGCCATGGGCCAGACCGAGATGCCCGAGACCACCCCGATCTTGGAAGTCAACCTGGAGAGCCCGATCGTCAAAAAGATCGCCGATTCGGAGGACGAGGCTTTCGTCAACGACCTTTCGCAAGTGTTGCTTGACCAAGCGTTGATCAACGAAGGGGTCATGCCCAAAGATCCGGCTGAGTTTGTAAAACGCTTGAACGCATTGCTCGCCCGTTGATAATCACAGGGGTGTAGGGCATCATGAAAGGGGAACGGCCGTGACCGCCGTTCCCCGCTGTCTTGTAAGGAGTCAACACATGGAAGAGACTGTCGCGACAACCGAAGTCGGATTGTGGAACAATCTGATCAATAGTGTGCAAACGTGGTTCAACGAAGGGGCCTTGGACATGCTGCTCGACGTGCTCGGCATCGTGGCGATCCTGGTGGTGGGCAAGATCGCCATCATGCTCATCACCCGCATCCTGCGCAAGGTGTTCAACCGCAGCCGCAAGATCAACGACTTGATGGCCCGTTTCCTGGTCAAGGTGGTGGCCACCATCGGCTGGATCATGGTCCTGTTGGTCATCATCGGACGGCTGGGTGTTGACTTGGCACCCATCATCGCCGGCTTGGGAATCACCGGGTTCATCCTCGGCTTCGCCTTCCAAGAGACCATCGGGAATCTGTTGGCCGGAGTGATGATCATCCTCAACTCACCGTTCAGGATTGGGGATTATGTCGATGTGGGATCGCTCAGCGGCACCGTGCGTGAAATGGACATGATGTGCGTGACCCTCTCCACCCCCGACAACAAGCGCGTCATCTTGGCCAACAAGCTGGTGTGGGGCAACGCCATCGTCAATTACTCCTACACCGACAACCGCCGGGTCGAGATGGGCGTGTCGATAGCCTACGGTTCCGACATCGCCAAGGCGAAGCAGGTCATCAAGGAGATTCTGGATGGCTATGCCGAAGTCTTGCTCGACCCTGCCCCCACCATAGAAGTGAACAAGTTGAATAATTCATCAGTGGACTTCGTGGTGCGGCCGTGGACCAAGCCCGCTGACTATTGGGCGGTCTACTTCCGCTTCCAGCAGGATGTGTTGGAACGCTTCAAGCAAGCCGGCATCGCCATCCCGTTCCAACAGGTGGATGTCTATGTGCGCGATGTGAAAGGTTTCGCATTGGTGCAATCGGAGCAATCATCGACGTGACGTTCAGCCTTGGGGCGGCAGCCGGTCGATGCCGACCAGGAATATCTCGAACGAGTCGGACCTGCTCGCCTGCGGCTTGAACGGTTTGACCCGCTTGAAGACCGCGCGCATCTGTTTGACCAGCTCTACCTCGGCTCCGCCTTGGTAGAGCTTGATCACCAAATTCCCGTGGACCTTCAGATGCTCCTTGGCCAAGGCGAGGACTTGCTCGGCCAGCCATTCGCTGCGCGAAGTGTCCACCGAGCGGTTGCCGGTGGTCATCGGGGCGGCATCGCTGATGATGGCGTCATACGGACCGTGTGAAACCAGCTTCTCCCTGGTGGCAGAACTGAAAGCGTCCCCCACATAGGCTATCACGGTAGGCGGAACGGGATTGAGGGCCAGCGGGTTGAGATCAACCGAGACGATCGTCCCCTTGCCTTTGATCAGCTGCCGGTGGGTGTAGAGTGTCCAACTGCCCGGAGCGGCACCGACATCGAGCACCGTGTCGCCCGGTTTCACAACCGCGAAATGTTGTTGTATCTCTTCAAGCTTATACACCGAACGGGCCGGGTAGCCCTCTTTGTGGGCCCTGAGCGTATAAGAGTCGGCTTTGTCGCGTCTGGAAGTCGCCATGGGTGCAGTATAGCATGTCAGTCGGGTGGGTAAAAAGCAGGTGGCCAGCGGGAGGGTTGTTGGGGTGGGGAGAGAAGTTCCGCTGGCCACCTAAGGA
>CAZJAK010000117.1:0-5330 GCA_964543935.1 uncultured Spirochaetaceae bacterium | reverse complement strand
AAGGGGAGAGTTGAAGATTGCTTGTTTGATTCAAACAACATAGTCCTCTTCATCGATGATAAATCTGATGTAGATTCTCCTTTTCAGGCAATCCATTTTTCAGCCAATCCGATACCACCAGGAGTGCTTCCGTCTCATCTGATTGACCGGTGGGTCGAGCAGAAAAATACTTTCCAGTCTCGGGATTCTTAATTTGTTCGTAGAAAACCTTGCCTCGTTTGAAAAGCGAATACCGACTCAATTTCTCCTCCCCAATAAGCATCTATCTGACACTTATCTGACACTTTGGTTTTGGAGAAACGCCAAACTCTTGGTGGTTTCTATAGACTCTTCTATTATAAAGAGTTATATTTACGCCAAAGGGGACTCGAACCCATGACCTACGGCTTAGAAGGCCGTTGCTCTATCCAGCTGAGCTATTGGCGCGAGAGAGTCGGGGCGAGAGGACTTGAACCTCCGATTTCTTGCTCCCAAAGCAAGCGCCTTAGCCGCTAGGCAACGCCCCGAATTACGGTCTGCTGGAGTATACTTGCTTTACACAACCTGCGTCAAGGCATACATTGGACTGACAAGGAGCCAGGACGACCATGGATTTTGAGCTGATTGAACGTACCGCAACCATAGCCCGTCTGTTGGATGAACAGAGCCCGGCGACCATCGATTTTCTCGAGCAGTCCGATGCATTCGAGCTGTTGGTGAGCGCGGTTTTGTCAGCCCAAACAACCGACCGGCAGGTCAATGCCGTGGCCCCCACCCTCTTTTCCCGCTACCCCGATGCCTTCAGCTTGGCTACGGCCGATATCGAGGAAGTGATGGCGATCATCCGCAGCACCGGCTATTACCGGGTCAAAGCCGCCCACATCATTGGCTTGGCCCGCATGTTGGTGGAACACCACGATGGGATGGTGCCCATGGAGATGCAAGAGTTGGTCAAGTTGCCCGGAGTGGGACGCAAGTGCGCCAATGTCATGCTGGGTAAACTCGGAGGCAAGCCGGCCATCATCGTAGACACCCATTTCGGCCGGGTGGTTAAACGGTTGGGGTTGACCGATTCGACCAATCCCAACGTAGTCGAGCGAGAGATAGCGGCACTGTTGCCAAGCGGACAGCACTACCGCTTTTCCATGACAGTTAACCTGCATGGACGACGGGTGTGCCACGCACGCACACCCGATTGCACAAGCTGTTTCTTGTGTTCCCTATGTCCAAGTTGCCTCGCAACCACCCTCAGTGATCGCACGCGTTCGGCTCAAGTTTGAGCTTTCCCGCCAGGTATTCCTTCACCACTTCATCGGCAGAGATCTCGGGCGCTCCGGTTATCACCGTGATGCCAACTTGATCAAACAGGGCTTTGGCTCGCGAACCCATGCCGCCGGCGATCACCACATCGACGTTCTGGCTGCTGAGGAACTTGGGGAGCAACCCGGGTTCGTGCGGTGGTGCCGCTATGGTGTGGTGTCCGGTGACGATACCGGAATCGGCATCGACATCGAAGAGGGCGAATTCGGCACAATGACCGAAATGCGAAGTAAGCTTGCCATGGTCGGAAGGAATTGCGATAGTCATGCTGTGATTCTCCTTATTTCGAGAGTGAACCTACCAGCGCCAGAGCAGCTTTGCGGTAACTGACCGCTGCAGCAGAATCAGGCAACTGTTTCACGATGGGAACACCGGAATCGGAAGTCAAACCGACCTCCACTTGAATGGGGACAGCGCCGAGAAATTCGATACCGTATGTTTGGGCCAGCTTACGCCCCCCGCCGCTGGTGAAGATGTTTGTCACTTCGTGGCAGTGCGGACATTCGAAACCGCTCATGTTCTCAATGATGCCGGCAATCGGCAGGTTCAACTGGCGACAGAAATTCACCGAGCGGGACACATCAGCCGTAGCTACTTGCTGCGGAGTCGTCACTAACAAAGCATGGGCTTCGCTCTTGTTCTGTTGCACCACCGACAGCGGTTCATCACCAGTACCGGGCGGACAATCCACCACCAGATAATCCAACGGGCCCCACTGGACATCGTTGAGGAATTGACCGATCAACGAATGCTTGAGCGGGCCGCGCCAAATGACCGGATCGTCATCCTTTTCCAACAAGAAACCCAGACTCATGACTTCGAGATTATCGAGATCGCCGAGGACCACCGGCATCATCTTGCCTTGTTCATTGGAATAGACCGTCACACCCAACAACCCCAACATGGTGGGAATGCTCGGTCCGTGGATATCGACATCGACCAAACCGACTGTGTACCCTGCGCCAGACAAAGCCGCCGCAATGTTCACCGCCACCGTGCTTTTCCCCACACCGCCTTTCCCCGACATGACCATGATGGTCTTCAACGTTTTCCCTTCGTGCTCGTGACCCGTTTTCACATCGTCTTGCATATATTCTCCCATATTGAACGGATCTGCCTTTCGGTGCGCTCGCTGACGAACCCGATCGGATTGCACCCAGCTATATGGGCTTGTACGATCGACTCGTCAAACGAGACGCTTCCAGCAAAGGAGTATCCTGATTGCTCACACCATTGTATCAATTCATCGGTCAACCCTTCATCGATATCGCATTTGTTCACGACCACCGAGATCGGAATGGAAAACGAGGAAACCAAATCAGCCACTCGCTTCACATCACAGATGGCGCTCATGCTAGGTTCGGTCACCAGCACTATCCGGTCTGCCCCGGTCATGCTTGCTATGGCTGGACAGCCAATTCCCGGAGGCCCATCGACAATGACCAACGGCAGGCCTTCGGCCACAGCCAAGGCATGGGCATGTTTACGCACCAAGGTGACGAGCTTGCCCGAATTTTCTGCAGCAGCCTGCAAACGGGCATGCACCAATGGCCCGAACGGGGTTTGTGAGACCATCCACGTTCCACAAAGCGATGGTGGGAAATCGATGGCACCGACAGGACATGCATCGACACACAAGCCACACCCCTCACAACGGATAGAGTCGACCGAGTAGATGCCAGACTTCACTGCAATTGCTTCGAACCGGCACAGTGTGGCACACAGGCCACATGCCGCACAATCATCGCTCCTGATCGTGGCGACATGACCGCTGGTAAATTCATGTTGCTCCAGTTCGCGCGAATCGAGAATCAGGTGCAAATTGGCTGCATCGACATCGCAATCGGCAATAATGCTTGTCCCCGCCAACGAAGCATACGCTGCAGTAAGGCTGGTTTTGCCAGTGCCCCCCTTCCCACTGAGGACCACCACCTGCTGGACACCATCACGCATGTGGCTCCTCCTTGAATGTCTGGAACAGATCCTTCCACAACCGTTCAAACAGTGAACGGTAGGTGTCCGACTCATCTACAATCAAGTGGCCGCGGGCATACGAGCGGGCAATGAACGGATCGTAAGGGATGCGGGCAATGATCGGTATGGCATTGGTCTCGCACAACCGATCGACGGCATCGGTTCCGAGACCGTCCTTGTTGACCACCACGGCAATCGGCAAACCAACCTCCCTGATGGTGTCCACAGCCAATTCCAGGTCGTGGTAGCCAAAGGGCGTCGGTTCGGTCACTAAGAGAACTCCATCACACCCTACAGCAGTCCACACCATCGGACAACTGGTTCCCGGAGGACTGTCCAACAGCACGAGTACACCGTCGGGCACTTCGACCCGTTTCACAGCCCGTATGAGGGGCACCGCCATCGAGACGCCCACATCGAGGCATCCTTCGTGCAACACGCATCGAAGAGTCTCCCACGAACGGATTGTGCCGATATGGCGTTTTTGCCACTTGATAGCCCCGTGCGCACAGGCATAGGCACAGGCACCGCACGAATGGCACAACTCATCGAACACGACAACATGACCGGCCAACATCGCCAACGCGTTGAAACGGCAAGACTTAATACACGCACCACACCCGTTGCATCGCTGACCATCCACCAACGGGATGTCGACATGCACATCCTGTGAGCCACACGGAACCAACGATTGCAAAAAAAGGCGGTCGTTGGGTTCTTCGACATCACAGTCGAGCAACACCACCGCGCTCATGGCGCATCGGGCCAGGTTGGTGGCCACCAGCGTCTTGCCGGTGCCACCCTTGCCCGATGCAATGGCAATGTTCACCGATGACTGCCTTCGACACTATCAAGCCTGTGCAGTTGGTTCGCCTTGAACGCGTGCCAAGCTTGTTCGACTGTGCCAGCCTGACACACATATGCCGCGATAGAGGCCACAGCGAGCGCTTGGGTGGCCTTGGGTCCGCAATGACCGGCCAGCACGGCCTGCACCCTGTGTGCAACCAAGTCTTGGACAGCTTGGATAGCCGCCCCGTGACCGGCTTGTTGGTTGTGGCTGTTATCAAGATACTCCATGCCATCGCCTTCCGTATCGAGGATGACAAAACCAGCTGCCCTCCCAAAGCGATCGTCGAAAGCGGCTTGCAGCCCTGCACCAGCAGAAGGTATCGCCACACGCATCACTCGGCCTCCGTCTCTTGTTGTTTGGCAATGATCTCTTTCACCAGTGCCAATTCTTGTTCAAGAACCGCTGCCCTTTGGTGCAAACTTCCGACATCTAGCGGTGCCATATTCGTGGCAAAGCCAAAGCCATGTCCCAAGCCCCAACCACAACGACAGCCAAGACCGCGCGCGGCATATAATCTTGCACCATATCCAGGATGCGGGTACCCGGCACAATATCCCATAGCACGGCCAGTGAGCGGCCCCATTCCCAATCTTCCAGTTCCATCTCCTCTTGGCATATGAATCCTCCCTGCCTTCACGGCATCTGGTTTCCATGTACTCCCATGTTTCCCGGGCGGCCATGGCGCCGGCACCGGCGATGCGGGCATCGACAACCCGGCATCCAGAACCTTTGATCGTGCAATCGCCCATGGGTCCATGCATCGACCACTTCGTCCACGTCCCCTGCCAAGAACGCGAATACTTCAATACCCTGTTGTAGCAGTTGGACCTCGCACTGCATCGAGATGGCACCGCATACGATCGCTTGTGTACCCATTTCAACAAGAAGCCGACTTTTCTCACGGCACGACTCATGTGGCAACTTGACAAAAACCAAGTGTTCCACCGGTTTGCCGTAGCCTTGGGTCTCACCCACCAGGCAATTGCCAGTCGAATCGAACAATGGGGCAATGCGTTGTCTCCATACGGCGAATGCGACTTTCATGCCACCTAGTGAGCAATAAGCGGGCCAACTAAGAAGAGAATGAGACAGTTGATTGGGTTATTTTTCATGTAGAAAGCAATTAAAAGAACATGAACACAGTTGCTGGGAATGAGTATGGATCATCATATGTCGCGATATTGCGAATACCGGTGCGACAATTGTT
>CAZJAK010000116.1:0-5546 GCA_964543935.1 uncultured Spirochaetaceae bacterium | reverse complement strand
GAAATCATACAAGGATGCCAGTTGTTGTTGAGAAACCAATGTGGAGAACATCACCTTCGTCGAATCATCGGTTGCGATACCGGTCGGTACGATGAAGCCCACCCTGCCATTCTCTTTTTTAATGCGATAAACCAACTCAGTAAAAAGGGGATATAAGTTGAGTTTACCGATGGCTGATTGGTCGAACCGTCCGCTCTCCTTATAATATGTGTTCACTGCCTCATATCCATGCTTCTCGAGAGTGAACATTGAGAATAATCGGTAGTTCTCCTTTTCCAGTGACATTATTGCTTGTTTTCTTTCGTCCCCTGAAAGCAATGCTATCTCAGAGCCTTGTGAGGTAAAGAACTCTGTTTCTGAAAGTTGCGACACTTCCCACGGGGGATTCCCCAGCACCACGTCAAAACCACCCTCTTCGAATATTTTAGGGAAGTACGTCGGCCAGTGGAAGACATGGTTCTCATCACAAAGCTGTTTGGCGTTGGCTATGGTCGCGGTATCCGTTGCAGAAAGAGGGTATCCGGTCAGCACCCGCAATACCGTGTGGTTGGTGGCCACATGGGAACTGCTGGCAGCTGTCTTGGTCTGGAGGAAAGCCGCGATGACGAGATCCGCTGCAATGGTCTTGGGATCACTGTCCACCGTTTCCAGCAGCTCTTTCCAAGCCTGTTCCTTGGCAGCGATGCCGTCCAAGTCGTCTTCACCGAGGGCTTCGACATTCCTGACTTGGTTGACGAAAATGTCTTCTCCACCGAAGAGTCCCGGCTGTTTCTGATGCAGCACAAGCCCCTGCAATTGCTTCAATACTTTCGCGTTTTCCTTTCGCAACTCTGCACATACCGCTGGGTCGTCGCCAGTCAGGGCCTTGAACGCTTCATTCGGGATCCCTTTGTACACAGCATCCATGTCGGTCATGCCCAACAATGAGTTGCCACACAGGATGTGATGGTTCAGGAACGACAAAGGTTTGCCCGGCTCGAACCCCTCGAGCCATAAGGCCATCCGGGTCAACTCCACCGCCATGGGATTCAAGTCCACCCCATACAGGCAATGGCTGATCACATCCCTCAATGCATGCCGGTACTGCGAAGGCAGGACTACTCCGTCGACACTCCGTTTGGATGCAAGGTACTCGGCCAATTTCCGTGCTGCGGCAAGGAGGAAGTGGCCGCTGCCGCATGCTGGATCGATCACTGAAAGTGACAGCAAGGCCTCGATTGGATTCTTGGGATGGTCCTTGAGTTTCTGTTCAATCACCGGGATAAGGGTGGATTTGATCAACTCCTGCACCAATGAATCCGGTGTGTAATAGCTTCCCGTGGTCTTCCTGGCATTGCCCGCTGTCGATCCATGTTCGTCTTCAACACCGATGAAGTTGAACTTCTTTGCGGGGATGTCGACCATGGGAACCAATTCCAACAGACTCTCATAGACCGACCCCAGCTCTTCGGACCCCATGTTCTTGTAATCGACAGCCGAGACCGTGCTTCCTTGGCTGGTCCAGCGAAGATGATACATCGCGTGGAGCAAGTCCTTGTTGCCGAGCATGCATCGATCAAGGGCTTCACATTGGGCTTGGTCGAACAACCCGCCGAGGGCAGGCAGCGCCAACAACGGTTCACCTGTGGCAAGACCATTGAACACCACCAGAATCGACTGCCACAGGTCGTCGTGGGAGTCACGGCTCATCCACCGCAGGGTTTTCTCCCGCAGACGCAGCAGGCTGTACCCTTCATCATACACTTCACGCGCTGCTTCCATCTCCGGAGTGTCGTCCTGTACATGCAACAACCTGAAGTCTCGTTCACTCTTGCGCTCCTCCATGGCAAAGAGGAAGAGGAAGCGATAGATCAGTCGCAGCAGTTGTTGGAAATAGCCGTCCTTCGAAAGCTTTCCGGACATCAGGTCTTCCCGCAATTGAGCGTTGCTGGGGTGGGAGATGAACCCGGTCCCGAGCAAGAGCAGGGCTTTCGTGACACCCTCCCGCAATCCTTCCCTGACACGCAGGCCTTCATCGATGCCGTTGAGCCGCCACTGTTCCCACACGCAGAATGCCTCGGCACCCGTTCCTTGCACAATTCTCGAACCGTGCATGATGCGCCAGAAGGCTGTGAAATCGGCATACCGTTCTTCTTCAAGGATGCTCTCGATGTCGAACTCGAGATACTGCGGCCGGGCAAGGGTGGCGCTGCTGCGCAACAAACGCACCTGCCTTCCGTTCGTCACCACGCCCCAGCCTCGGGAATCCCGGGAATTGAGGAATTCTTGGAGCATCTGGAACGGTGTTCGTTTACGGTATCCCGAATTGGTGACGGCGAACAACTCGTCCGAGTCGTCGATGCCTTTGGTGAACTCCGTCACAGTCACCGGCACGTCCGCCGGTCCCATGAATTGCACGGGATAGGCAAAGTCCCCGATCCGGACAGGGCGTACGCCATTGAGGAACTCCCACCCCAATGCTTCATAGAAAAGCTCGACCGTGAAGCACCTTGTCTGTAGCATTCGCTCGACATCTTCTCGTTCCCAAGAGGATTTGAAATCCTTCCACACAGCCAGCGCTATCCTGAACGCCCGTCCCAATTCATCGGTGAACTTGATGCCCTTGGGAATGCGGTACTCGGGCACGGATTGGAACGAAGCAGTGCCTTTGGCTGCCTTCTCCAAGATGTCGGGGACGAACAAGGATCCCTCAAGGTGAATGCTATCCATCGAAATATCGTAATTTTGTCGGTTGGCCATGCCGTCACCCCTCGCTCATTTCCGGAAGCAAGACATACACGCCCATCAAGTCAGGGGGCACTACCGGCTTCACATCATACCGGCCCCGGTCCATGGCCGCCTTGCGCACCCGCCTATGGTCCTCCAGCAGCTGCTGTGCCCGTTTTTCACAATGGCGGCCTACTTGTGCTCCCAATGACGTGAACAGTCCCAAGGCCTTTTCCACCGCCCGTTCCTGGGTGGCCTTGTCCAAGTTCGAACTCGGTTTGGCATGGAGCAGGTCTTTGGCTGCCTCCTCCGGGAGCCACTCCCCCTTGCGCCCCTTGCATGCCAAGACGATCACTTCCTCGGCCATGGTATGGTTGGCGGTCCCTTCCCGGCGGGTCTCCATCCGGTGCCGCAATCTGATAAGGAACATGGTCGTCAGGACATCGACATCTGTGGTGACGATCGCAGCGCTTCTCGAGACCAGGCCCAGATCCCCCGACAATGCCCCCTCCATCATCACTTCGGAAATCAGCTCCACCAAAGGATGGCTGCGGTGGAGGAACTGGACGCCAGGCCCGGTGGGATACTTGAAACCGACCGCGATGGGCTTTTGGATCCCCAACGTGGCGACCCGTTCTTTCACTTGAACCGGGAGTGTCTCGGGATTGAACAGGAAGCCCGATTTCTTACGGGGAAGCAGCGGACAACTCAAGCGGGCCAACGAGTCGCGCATGAAGTCTTCCACCAGTTTCCAATCACCCAGCAAGGCTTGCTGCTTGTCCCACTCCGGCATGACATCCTCTGGATGCAGGCTTTGTTGCGCGAAGATGGTTCTGTTGCGCTTCGCCTTCTCCATGGCATCCTGCCATTCGCTCTCCACCTCATCTTTCGCATCCCAGATCTCTCCGAAATCGAAGACTTGCTGGTGGGCATCGTTGGACCGCTTTCTCAAGAAAGCCGACCGGAGCATCGCTTGGTGCACTTTTCTATCGTCTTCAGGCAAAGGGACGAGGACTCCGAGTTCCTTCTTGATCGTCTCGGCTTTCCGCAGGATAACCTCCAATATAAAGCCATCGACCGGATTGTCGTGGCCGTAAATCATCGTGCAGCGGACCTCGGGGGCCTTTTGCCCGAACCGGTCCACCCGGCCTTCCCGTTGCTCGTGCCGCGTCGGGTTCCACGCCAGATCATAATGGACCACAGCGTTGAAGCCCTCCTGCAGGTTGACGCCTTCGGACAAACAATCGGTGGCGATAAGGATTGGATTTTCCTCCTTGGCCAGGTTCAATACCCGTTCTTCCCGCTCTTTGGGCACCAATTCACCGGTGACGACATCAAGGCTGACGTGTTTCAGCACTCCTTTCAGCTGTTCCCCCACATAATGCGCCGTGGCGACATAGCGGCAGAACACCACTGGCTTGAACCCTTCGGAAACAAGTTCCTCCAAGTGCCCCACCAGGCAAGCGAGTTTCGGATCGTTGCCCTTCCCTTCCAATCTCTGGGCTTGCTTGAGCAGGTCATGGATGCGGGCACGGTCTTCCAAGAACTCGGTCGGGGCCATGTCGGTGACATCGAGGTCGTCCACGGCTCCGTCCATCAAATCGCCATCAGTGGCCAGCTGTTCCCATCGGTCTTGTCCGACATAGGCTTTTGTCTTCAATGCGTGCACCGCAGCCGCGGGGCTGGAAGAGACACAACGCAACAACGCCAAGACGGCATACCAGATCATGTGCTGTGCTTGGGAAGCAGCTTGCTCGACCGAGCTAGCGATATCGGAGCAATAAGCCCGTACATCATCGAAGAACGTCCCCCACTCTCCCGTAAGCTTGTAGGTGATCTCCTTGGTCATCCTGCGGGGGAAGATGCTGGCATCCTGCCACTCGTCGATGTCCTTCCTACGCCGTTGCACGAAATGGGAAGCGAGTGCGAGCCTCAAGGGATCGTTCGCCGCCGTCTCCCTGCCGCGCAAGTCCTTGAATGCATCATCAAGGATGCCGAGCAGATTGTGGAATGCCTCATCATCGCCGGAGTGGGGAGTCGCCGTAAGCAGTATCATGTGGCGGCCGGGATGTTTGGAAAGGTTCTTCACCAAGTCGAACCGCAGCTGTTGGTTCTTGCCCTTCATCGTACAGGTATGGGCTTCATCGACAACGATGCACTCGGGAGCTGTGGAAAGGAAGTGAGCCCGGTGGGACTGGCTCTTGATGTAGTCCAGGCTGACCACCACAGCCTCATAATGGTTGAAAATGGTCCTGCCGGTCGGCAGGGTCCTTTCCAACCGCGCAACCGAACTGGACGTAAGGGCCACCGCCGGGAAATGGAAACGATTCTGCAATTCGCCTACCCACTGGTCGACCAAGTGTGGGGGACAGAGGACAGCGAAACGATGTATCTCGTAACGATCCCACAACTCCCGGACGATCAATCCGGCCTCGATGGTTTTTCCTATCCCGACATCGTCGGCGATCAGGAGCCGGACAGGATCCTGTTTCATGGCCATCAACAACGGGACCAGTTGATAGGCGCGGGGTTCGACCGCGATGTGGCCGAAGGACCTGAAAGGCCCGGCACCGTTTCGCAGCTTGATCATCAACGCTTGCCTGAACAGGGCTCCGGCTTGGTAGTTGCCGACTTTTGCGGGATCGGGATCGGGGAACACGGAGTGGACCGGCACTTCACGTTCCAAAGAGGGGATCATGATCACGGCATCCTCGTCGCTGCCCCCCAAGGGCCGCAAGCACACCACATCATCCCGCTTATAGGGGTGGACGACCCAGTCACGGCCACGTGCTTTCAGTATCGTTCCCGGCGCATAGTCAACATGGTTCATCGTGAACGCT
>CAZJAK010000115.1:0-5645 GCA_964543935.1 uncultured Spirochaetaceae bacterium | reverse complement strand
AGCCGAAATCGATGCGATCGCCACCTCCGATGAGTTGCTCGACCGTTACACCCTGCTGCCCAAGGGGAATGTGGCATGGGGGGTACCCAAACAAGGCAAGGCCAAAGCCCGCTTGACAACGACCTGGGGTTTCCCCTTGGGCCTGTGGGACATTCCGGTCCCCTTTGGTGGATTGACCGCGATGGGTGGTTTGTTGTTTGCCCAGACAGCCGTCTTGGCCGATGCGACCGGACTGACCTGGGAAGAAGATGTCTATGTCGGAGCCGAACTGCATGCTGATTTCACCATTCATTCAACGGTGATGATGCAACCGTCCATTGGAGTGGTGTTTCGGGTTTCCGATGGAAAATGGCGGGTGTATGTGGATACCGATCTGCCGATTGGTTTTTTTTCTGACAGCGACAAGCTCAACACCGCACCGCCAGCCTCATTGCCGACGGTGCAGCGTTCCGCACGAAACCAGTGAGTCTTTGATCAAGCTTAGAATTTCACCTTGACCACGATGGAAGCGAGCACGTTGTCCAAGAAATATTGACCGTCGATGCTCGCCAGATTGGCCATGAACTCCTCAACATCGAGAATGGGGAGCTCTCCATCGAAGCCCAAGGCAAACCAGCTGTTGAAATTGATGTCGAATCCAGCCCGCACATGATATCCATACTCCTCGAGCGGAGTGGGATCGAACGAATTGGGGAAACGGAGGACGAAGAGGGGGCCCAATGCGATATAGGGTTCGATGAATCCCATCGGGATGCGCATGACGGCATCGGTCGAGACATAAACCCGGTGGCTGGAATCGCTTTCAACCTGATCATACAATCCCGCGACAGCGATACCGAACCAAGGCGCCACATTGGCTTGCAAGCGCAATCCGGGGAAATAGACGGTGAAATCAGTGGCGATGATCCTTTCGACCGGCATGGCATTGATGATGCCGATGTCGAACACGCTTGCCTTAGCGCTCAAACCGGCCGCACTTCCCAGTACTAGCAGAATCAACACGATACCGATGAGTCTCTTAGACATGATTGTTTCCTCCTTATGGTCAATGGCCGTGCACGGCGGCCACAGTCATTTGTATCAGAACAGCGTCACGACCGTTTCCAAGCTGTATGCTTGGTATGGTTCAAGCACGATCATGCCCTCTTTCACGCTCAGTTCGAGTGGACCGGCTCCGGCTGCATCGGCGATTCCCTGCCACGGCTCGATGCACACGAACGGTGGGTGCTCGACCGGGACCGTCCAAAAGCCGACATAAGGGAACTTGCTGAGCGACACGCTCACCCCGTGCGGCATTCCTTGCGCCCGTAACGTCACTTGACGTGACGTGCAGTCGGCCAACACCAAAGCATCATCGGCGAACAAAGCGGCATTCAAAGGGACTTCACTGGCCGAGAAAGCCCCCTTGGCTACCGTACCGGTCCGGTATCCTTTGGAGATGCCGACCACATCGGCCACCGTATCCATATCGAACACCAACGCATAGTCCTCGATGCAGGAACCGGGATTCATCCCCTCGAACCAAAAGCCGGGATGGTATCCAGCTGAGAACGGCATGGGGCTGTCCCCGCGGTTCTCGATGTCCATGCGCATGGAAAGCGAAGCACCTTTGAGCCCGTACGTCACCCACAACGCGAAGTCGAAAGGATAGACAGAGCGGGTCTTCTCATCGCTGGTCAAGCGCAACACGCACCGCTCGCTTCCTGTCACCATTTCGTCAAAGCGGGAGAATCGGGCGAAACCATGCCGGCCCATGACATACTGCTTGCCTCGATGCAGATAGGATTCTTTGTCCAACATGCCCACGATCGGAAACAACAGCGGAGCGCGATTGGCCCAATACCTCGGATCCCCTTGCCACAGATATTCACCATCATGCGAGGTGTGTCTCAAGCTCACCAGTTGGGCCCCGTTCTGATCGATGGTCGCCTGCACCACTTTGTTGTCAATCGTCGTCATGGGGACGAGTATACACCAACTGATGTCATAATGCCACAAATATAGGACATTTTATTGCCTGCTGCCTGCTCATGCCGTACAATCCTGCCTAGGAGGTTTCATCATGAAGCAGCAGTTTTCGGTAGAACAACAGCCTGAACGACCCGTCCTGTACATCCGGACGACCACGACGGTCGCCAACTTGAAAAACGCCTTGGCCGATGCCTACGGCAGGATAATCGCCTACATCGGCAAAATCGGCGGCCTGACCGAAGGTCCGGCCTATGCTGCATATTACAACATGGACATGCAACACCTTGAAGTCGAGATGGGGTTCGTCGTCGTACACCCGCTCAAAGGAGCCGGGGACATCGTCGCCGGTTCGGTACCGGCCGGGGCCAAAGCAGTGGCGACCCATACCGGACCGTATACCACGATGGAAAAAACCTACGCCGCCATGACCGCGTGGATGCAAGCTAACAATCTTCATCCGACTGGCTTGGTGTATGAGTTTTATCATAACGGACCGCAAGAAGTGCCCGAATCCCAATTGAGGACCACCATCGAGTTCCCGTTGGCATGACCAGCTGATTCTACAATTCCAAAAGAGAGAGTCTACCTCAAGCAAACAATGTCTTGACCCATTCGGCGACCGCCAAGCCAAGCTCCCGATGCTCCTGCGGACCAAGATGGATTCCGTCGGGCATCGGGGGTTTGACACACGATCCGGCATCGAAAAAGGCGACATGGAGGTCCCGGGCGACTTGACCATACTCGTGTGCGAGCAGGACCGAGCGCCGGTGCCCTCCGCTGAAAACACCCGAGACCACCGCGCCGTCGATTGGAGGTGGAGCGATGATGCCGACCTTGATGGCCGGCCCGGCTTCGTCTGCCAAGACAGCTTTCACCAAGCGTTTCATTCCCAAAGCAATATCGATGGGAAGCAATCCATAGCGCTCTTTGCAATCGTTGGTGCCCAGCATGATCAGAACGAGATCGAGGGGTTTGTGTGATTGCAGGCAGGTGTGCAGGTACTCCACACCGTTGCGACCAGCTTCGACCGGATCGTCAAAGACCGTGGTGCGCCCATTCATCCCTTCGGCGATGACGTGGTAACCTGCCCCGAGGGCGTCGGCCATCACCGTAGTCCATCGTTGACTGTAGGGATACCTGATTCCGCCTTGTGACGGATTGTGTCCCCACGTGTTGGAATCACCATAGCATAGAATTTCCTTGACCCGGCCTTCACTCATCTCGCTCTCCCCCTGTCTTCACCATGGTGCATCATAGCACTCCGGCTGGCAGGTGCCAACCAGGAATACTGCTCCTCGTACGACCTCCTTACCATACTGAATGATTGGGGCTTTTTGAATCTTGTTTCATTTTCCTCGACGCTTTATTATTGACTCACAAGTTGAATCGACTTTCGTACAAGGAATAAGCGCCATGAATCCAATACGATCCCGTACCATCTTGGTCATCTTGTTTGTGCTCGTGCTCATGTCACGGGTTGCTGCAACGCAACTCGACGACTCGCTCAGGCAAGCTGTGCAAGCCGGCAACGAGACGCTCGCCATGCAACTGCTGGCGCAAGGGGCCGATGTGTTGGCGGTCAATGCTCAGGGTAAGACGATCTTGGACGAAGCGATTGAACACGATGCAAGCTTCGCTTTGATCGATTCCTTCATCAAAGCGAAAGCCACTGGCTTGCAACGCTTGGCGTTATCTGTCCCGCTAGCCCGGCTTTATTCAGACGACATCGATCTGTTGTTGGCCAATGCCACAGCATCAAGACTGGCAACCGACCAGACGACCGGCTTATTGCAGGAGGCCATCATACGGGCCTCGCTGTACCGCTTGGCCATGCCCAAAGCCATCCCCAGCGACGTTTTGCGGGTCGCGATCGACGATTCGAACGGACCAATGTGGCCGCCATCATTCGATGTCGAACTGAGCGGGGCCCCGTTTGGCAGCACGAAATGGAAAGTCCATAGTGAAGGCACACTAGCCTCGCTACAAGCTGGCGGTTTTCCCACCCTCAGTGAAAGCAGCATCGCGGTGCAAGGCACTTGGTCGATCGTGCCTTCGGCTGAGCAGGACTCTTTCGATATCGTCATCGATACGGTGAGCGTTTTGAACACAGAAACGAACAGCCTGCTGGCAACGCTAAGAGCACGCCAAGTGGTCAGCCGCTTCCGGGCACCCGACTGGAGGAATGCAAAAGGCGTGCCGCCCAGGCAGGTTTCAGCAACCGTGCAAGCTGTGGCCGCAGGCGCTTATCATAGCTTGATCCTCAAGGATGACGCAACGGTGCTGGCTAGTGGAAGCAATGCAAACGGACAGCTGGGACTGAGCATCAAAGAAGATGTATTCTCAGTGACGGCTTTACCGTATAGCTTCGCCTCGGTCATGGCAGCTGGGCGCTATAGCATGGCGCTTGATGGCAACCATGCGGTATGGGTGTGGGGGGACAACAGCTACGGGCAATTGGCAACCGGGTCGACACAGCCGGTCCCCTACCCGGTCAAGGTCATAGAGGGTATCGCCTCGCTCGGAACCGGATGGTACCACAGCATGATGGTCGACCAAGCCGGTGTATTGTGGGCTTCGGGCAACAACCGCAACGGGCAGTTGGGCGACCGCAGCGCCACAGACCGTCTTGAGCCGGTACGTGTCAAAGAGGCGGTGGCAAGCGTCGCATGTGGAGGCTATCACTCGCTGGTCATCGATACGGATGGTTCCCTATGGGCAACCGGGAACAACCTGCATGGACAGTTGGGGGATGGCAGCACGGTCCCCCAGATAAAATTCATCAAGGTGGCCGATGGTGCCAAAGCCATCGCTGCCGGAGCGTTCCACACTCTGTACATCGATGCCGATAGCCGGCTGTGGGCCGCTGGGGCTAACGAGGCTGGCCAGCTGGGAATCGGTACATTACAAGACTCGTCCACCTTCACAGCAGTAGCCGAAAAGGTCGTATCTGTTTCTGCAGGAAGGAATTTTACCATATTCATCACCTCAGACGGCAATTTGTATCACATGGGGGACAACCGCTTCGGACAAGCGGGCAGTGGACAAGGCCAAGCCAATCTCTCCCCGGTGCTGGTCATGGGCGATGTGGCCGCGGCCTCAGCCGGTTGGTACCATGTCGTGGTCCTGACAAAAGCTGGCGAAGTAGTGACCATCGGATACAACGGCAACGGCCAACTCGGAGCTGGTTTGCCAGAATGGGAAACAGGACCATTGACCATCCTACCGTGAGCAAACTGGGAGATAAGGCCGTGGAATTATTGAAAAAGCTTGGCTGAAAAGATCAAACAGAGCTGCTGCTGGTCGGTAGCCGGACGACCTTGTCGAGGTGCGACAGGCACTACATCAAGGCCCTGCAGTCGTCAAGGAGCCATCGGATGGCGCAATCCGATTCTTGTTGGCCTTTGTCCGCCACAGAGAGGTCTTTGCAGATTCCATGTATTATGTCAAGCAAATTTCCAATTGTGGATTTTTAATGTATTACAAGCATCCAGCATCTTTTTCGACACACGCCACCGGCAAAGCGGAGTATCTCTTTTGGCCTGGACAAAAGAGAGCGGGAGCGGTGACGGGACCCGAGGGCATGGCCTGATGGGGCCGACCAGAGCCCATCCATCAAAATTCTGTTATATCGTTTTCCTGTTCATAATAATAGGAGTAATCTATACCCTTCATGA
>CAZJAK010000114.1:0-5747 GCA_964543935.1 uncultured Spirochaetaceae bacterium | reverse complement strand
GTCCGAGAAGGTGATGACCCCTCCTATCACTTTCCCGTCTCTGATTTGCGGATAAGCATGGTATGAGACATCGAACGAAGTGCCGTCTTTACGCCAAAACACTTCATCCTCGGCTTCAAAGCCCTCACCGTTCTGGATCGATTGGAAGATTTTACAGTCTTCGATAGAAAACGGCTTACCATCACGGCGGCTGTGATGGATCATGGCATGCATATTCTTGCCAAGCAATTCATCTTGATTGCTGTAACCCAGCAAATGCAACGAACTGAGGTTGCAAAACGTGCATACTCCCGAGCGGTCGATGCCATAGACCCCTTCTGCTGCCGAGTCCAAGATGAGCTGCAACTGATGGTTGCTCTCTTCCAGATTTTGGTTGGCCGTTTGCAACTCGGTGGTACGGCGTTCGACTTCGGAAGCCAAATCGTTGACCAACACCTGCATCGAGTCTGCCAAGTTGTTCAAGCTGTGCGAAATCCCGCCGATCTCATCGTGGCGCACCACCGCGACCCGCTTCGACAAATCACCCGACGCGATGGCCGAGGAAACCCTCAACAGCTCATCCACCGGCCTGAACAGCCGTTGCGCTACGAGATGGTAGAGCAATGCCGCCAGCGCCAGCGTGAAGGCGACGAGGAGGGCTGTCAGGCGGATGCTCTCGTAGACCTTGTCCAAGAAAGCTCCTTCAGGAACCACCGAGATGGCGATCCAATCCAAGCCTTGTGCCACGATCTGCCGCACAATCACATGGAACGCATCGCCCGAGTTGTTCAGGACAAAACGCGAAGAGTCTTCGGCCCGGTGCATGCCATAGGCTGCACTCATCACAGAATCGCCCAGGGCATCTATGGTGCTACGCTGCCAAGAGCCGTCCTGTGAGACAGAAAAATTATCCTTACCCATCGAGTTGGCGATCAACAACCCGCTGGTGCGCTCGACCAAGACAGCAGAACCGCCGTGATCCAGCACAATCTCCTGCAGGAATGTGGCCAGACCGGAGAGCAACAGATGGGTTCCCACCACTCCCCGCAACTCTCCATTTGCTCCGTAGACTGGCTCTGCAGCCGAGATGGCCAAGTCATCCATGATGAAATGCTTGTAGACTGGAGAGAAGGATGGCCCGTGTGCTGTGGCGGCTGCTTGATACCATGCCCTGGTGCGGGGGTCGAACGGACCGGCTTGCACCGCCAGGGCGCCGGTACTCAAGTCATCGTTCACCGAGTAGTACCAAGAATTGCCCGCTGTGGCGGCATTGTTGCGCATGACCTCGACGACGCCGTGTTCGTTGCGTCGTGCACCGTAATATTCACCAGTGGCCATGCCATAACTGATGCTGTAGATTGGTTGTGCTTGGGCAACCAAGCCGTTGACGAAGTAGGTGTCGCGAGCTTGATCGTCGGCGATGTCCAACAGTCCCAATTCCAACACGGTCCTGTTGGCTTGGTTGATTCTCATCGGAAATCTCATGAACGAATCGATGCGTTCATGAATGCTCTCACTGACATGATCGGCAATCGCTTGGATGTTGGCTTTGGCCGAGGCGTGCCAGCTGGTGAAGATCAAGTACCCGATCGCGCTGGCGGCAACCACCATGATGCCGACGAAGACGAGGATGGTGGCCGACTTGATCGACACCTGCTTGTGTTCAGGTTTCATCATTCGTCGGATTCCCTTGCGCTTCGCGCTGCAACATCACTATAGCGGCAACCTCATCCATGGGCTTGCTGATCAGATATCCTTGGACCTTGTCGCATCCATGCGCTTTGAGGTACTCCAACTGCTTGTGATGTTCGACCCCCTCGGCCACTACGATGTGGCCGAGTTTATGGGCCATCGAGATGATGTCGCCGGTTATGGCCTGTTCGGGTTTGAGCACCATCAACTTGTCGATGAACTCCTTGTCGATCTTCAATGAATTGACGTTCATTTCGCGTTCGCGGGACAACGATGAATAACCGGTGCCGAAATCGTCGATGGAAACAGAAAAACCATACTGCTCCAACTCGCCAAGGATGGCGTTGACCTCTTGGAAGTTGGCGAAAAAGATCGATTCGGTGATTTCCAGATTCACACTGGCGGGGTCGGCAGCAGCTTCTTGCACCCGTTTGACAAGATTGGTGACGAATCCATGTTTGAGCAGTTGCATCGGCGAGATGTTGATCGATACGCCCACCTCGTCAAAGCCATGCTTCTTCATCATGTTCAGGAACCGGAAAGCCTGCGTCACGATCCATTCGCCCAACGGGATGATCAACCTGGTCTTCTCAGCTATAGGGATGAATTCCAACGGAGGGATGAGTCCGTATGCGGTGCTCTTCAAACGGGCCAGCGCTTCAAAACAACAGATGCGTCCGCTAGCTAGGTCCATGATTGGTTGGAAATGAAGGAATAATCGTTCCATACCCAACCCCTGAGCAATCGAGCTCAGTTCGCTGATGATGTGTTCCTCGCGATCGATGCCGACCTCCAACTCTTTGTCAAAAAACTGGATGCCGTAATCCTCCTTGTCCGACGCTCCCAAGGCTTTCTCGGAGGCAACCAGCAAGTTGCGCAGCAGTTGTCGGTGGTTGTGTTGGTTGCCTTCATCGATCTCAATGACACCGATGCCCCAACCGACCCGCTCACCGGTGAGCAGAGAAGCCAAGGCACGGGATATGGTTTCACAGAACGCAGCCAACTCTGCGCGGTCTTGATAGTCCTTCACATAGAACACGAAGCGGTATTCGTAGGTTTTGAACACTAGATGATGCTCGTCGGCAAGCTCCTTGAGCCCCTCGGCGATTTTTTTGATGAGGTCTTGGCTGTACTGGAACCCATACGTCATGCTCAAGGCATGTACCGCCCCCATATTGACCGACACAAGCGCCCGTTTTCCTTCGACGGCGCCAAGGGCATCGCGGGTAAGCAAATTTTCTAGATACGGGCGGTTGTGCATTCCAGTCCAGGCATCATGCTCGATCAGATAACTCAGTTCATTCTCATACATCTTGCGTTCGGAGATATCCAGAATGATCCCTTCGAGCGCCTCCACCTCGCCATCTTGACCGTACACTGGCTGGCCCACCTCCAACACCCAAGCCGATTTCCCATCGGCGCGGATGATCTCATACTCGCACTTGATAGGCTGTTTCCTGGCTACGGCGCGTTTCCACATGTTCCATAAGCCCACCCGGTACTCGGGCACGATCAAGTCGTTGAACGAAAGGTCGCGGTTGTCCAACAGGCTTTCAGCACCATAACCGGTCAATTCCCGGCAACCGGCAGAAACAAACTGCATCGTCCATTGACGATCATAGCGGCAACGGTAAGCCATGCCGGGCAGGTTTGCCAACAGCACCGATTTGCTACGCTCGTTCTCGGCCAAGGTGCGCTCCATCTCCTTGCGTTCGGTGATGTCCTGTATCAGGCAGAAATGGTTGTAGGTGTGGTCATTGACGAGATTCAGCGGAGAGACGACCATGTGGACCCAGATATAGGAGCCATCCGGTCGCAAAAAGCGCTTTTCCATCGAATAGGTGGACAATTCACCGGCTTGCAGCTTCCTGAAATGTTCCACATCCGCTGCCAAATCGTCGGGATGGGTGATCTGAGCCCAACCGAGCTTGTACAGCTCCTCTTTGGGCCTGCCCATGATGCGTTCGTACATGGGGTTGACCATGAAGGGTACTCCGGGAGGATTCCCATTGGGCTCTTTGCTATGCGAAATGGACACACCGATAGGGGCTTGCGAGAAGATGGCGTTGAACAGCATCTGTTGTTCACGGGCTTTTTGCTTGATGCGATGTTTCTCCACCAGCTCGAGATGCATGTCGATGCGGGCTTGCAACGATTCGATTCGCAACGGAAGACGCAAATAGTCCTTGGCTCCCAAGCGCAGGCCACGGATCTCCCGTTCGGGATTGTCCGCATCGGTCAGGATGATGACGCTGATATCGGAAAAATCCGGTCGCGAACGGAGTGCTTCAAGCAAGCGAAAGCCATCTTCACCCGTTCCCGCCATATCGGCAATGATGATGTCGGTCGATCGTCCCTGTTCGAGCAGATGCAGCGCTGCAGCACTGTCCGGAACACTCGTCATCACATGGACATCGCTGAGAGCGTTGGTGATCACGGTCCGGATCGGTTCCGACACCCCTACGATCAACATGCTGGCAGACATCACTCGTGCGCTCCTTCATGTCCATACCGGAACCAGGCCACCAACCAAAGCATCACGGCCGCCATCCATGTTGTCAGAAGCATACCGGACCAGCTGGATTTGCCTGTTTGAAAACGAGTTTAACCGACATCCAATACTTTGGGGAAGCTATAATGCATATCAAATACAAACCAAACGGGACGAGCCTCCGTTTAAGAGCCGGAGGCTCGTCTGGATCGTCAGAAGGTCCTGGCCGCCCGCGTATAGACATTGTCATAGTGGCGCAACAAGAGGAATACAGGCCCGCCCCCGGTGAAATTCTCAGCCCAAGCGTAAGAGTTGGGGTATGACGGGTTATCGGGATTTGAAGCTTCGGAAGAACTCCAGAAGACCTCATCGCCAAATCCACCCAATCCCAAGTATTCATAATACGGTGTATACCACAACACGTCGTGCATCATGTCCAACTCATCTTTCGAAGGCAAGAACCAATCATCGTAGGTCACACCATTGTTCACCACCACCAGATCCTGGCACTTCTTGGCTGGGTAGTTTCCCCCGTTCCAATTCCCCAGCGAATCGATGACTGCTTGGGTGTTTTCCTCACCGGTTCCGATCCCGGTCTCGGTGGGAAGGATATCCACAGCATCCCCCCACCACATAGCGCCGAATTGCGTGCTTGCGGGAGCAGCTTCCATGTAACGCCAACCATCGCTGACCCAACCCTTGTCGTAGAAGATGTAGCCACCGGCAGGCCCGATGTCCTTGACTTGGTAATCCCGCCATCTGGCATACAAGGTGATATTTGCAGTCACAGTGTCGGAATCGAAATTCCATTGGTTGGTCAAACTGCTTTCCTTGTACCACCCGACGAGAATTTTGCCACTCTTCACCGGTGCAGTCGGAGCAGATATTTTTGAGCCATGGGGCACGTTCGTCATGGTTGGAACAAGCGATCCGCCATTGCTTTGGAATGTTACGGTGCGGTCAGGGTACCATAAAGCATACACCTTCAGGTTGCCGGTCACCCCGGTGCTCGCCTCGAAGCGTGTCCCGGTACCTGTGGTTCCCGTCCACCAACCACCGAAGGTATAATTTGTTTTGGTCGGCTCGGTCGGCAAAGAATCCACCGTATCGATTCCCGAAGTATAGACCACCTGTTTGGTCTGCGGATTGGCTTGGATTGTCGCTCCTTGACTGTCGAACGTGACCGTAGCGACCCATTTGGGATATACCGTCATGTTTCCGTTTACAATCGTGGTGTCGAGGACCTGCGTACCGCCACCGCTGGATTGTGTCCACCAACCCGCGAATGCATAGCCATTTCTCAACGGCTCAGTCGGTAACTGGCCTACTGTATCGGGCCCGACAGTCTTGGTCACATCCTTTGAGATGGGATCGGACTGGGTCGTCGCCGACAGATTGTCAAACGTCACCTTGGACACCCACTTGGCATAGACAGTAACGTCCCCGGTGACTTCCGTAGAAGCGGTGAATTCAGTTCCGCCACCCGATTCGGCCGTCCACCATCCGGCAAAGGAGTAGTTGGTCAAAGATGGATTCGTGGGCAACGAATCGACCGTATCGCTGCCGGAGGTATCGACCACCAACT
>CAZJAK010000113.1:0-5783 GCA_964543935.1 uncultured Spirochaetaceae bacterium | reverse complement strand
CTTTAAGTGATATATTAGACCATATGCAACAAAGAACACCATTATTAATCTGCTTATGTTCACATGATTGCATATTATCTGGATATTTTACATCAATTGCAATATTTCCATGACTTTCCCTGTTTGCCTACCATGCCGAAGGACAGCGCCCGATTGACTTGCACAGCCGGTGGACCTATGCTCACTGTATGCAAGAGCGGTTGGCGCGGGTTGAACAAGTGCTGTGGAATGTGGTGGATGGCGAAGCGGTGTTGCTCAACACCGACAGCGGAATCTATTTTGGATTGAACAAAACGGCAACCGCGCTATGGTCTCTGCTTGAAGTACCGCGAACCGCCGATGAGTTGATGAATGCATTGGCTTCCACATTCGGGATGGACTATAGCGTTGTCGCAACCGATGTCGGGGCGCTAGTGTCGACCATGCTGGAAAAACACCTTATCCAGAGGATGTGAACCGGTATGGGCAGGATTATTCCTTCATGGCTACGGCTCTTTCGCGAATCATGGCGAGCGGTGGTCCTTTCAATCGCCCTTGCCTTGGTACAGTCGGCCACATTGTATCCTATCGCGCTCCTGGTGAACCGCATCCTCGATCGTTACATACCGCAGGGCGACCGAAAAGCCATGACAGTGACAGTGCTGTTGATGGTGCTGCTCTTCATGGTGCACGCTGTGGCGACGGTAACCCACAAGCGTGTCACGATCGGCATCGTAAAACGACAGACAGCCAGGTTGCGCTATGAAGCAGCCTGTTCGCTGATCGATCGAAGCCGCCGCAGCATGGCCGACAAGGACCGCGACTTGCTGCATGCCCACATCGTGCAAGACTCGATACGCGTCGACAACTTCTTGTCGGCCTTGCTGAACCAACTCATCCCTTCAAGCCTTATCGCGATAGCATTGGCAATCGTTGCTGCAAGCATCGACATCATGCTGTCGGGAGTGCTGGTGGTGCTACTACCGTTGGTCTTTTTCCTTGACCGCTTCATCGCCCGCATCTATCGGTCGGCCGTGCGCGCCCATCATGAGGATTTCAGCCTGTTCAGCAAGACGATGTCCTTCCTGGTCAAGCACGATGACCTCATTCAAACCTCGACAACAGAGCAATTCGAACGCGAGCGGGCTTTGGCCCGGATAGAATCGTTGCGCAAGCGTACGGCCACAGCGTCGTTCATCGCCGCCATGCACGCTTTGGCCCAACATCAGGTCATCCTCATCGCCGGTGCACTCGTGTTGTTGATCGGAGGTTTGGGGGTGAACAACGGAAGCGCATCGCTCGGTACCTTGGTCTCGTTCTATGTGGCGGTGGGCTTGGCCTCAAGCCATGTCCGCTCTGCGATCGGCGCGCTGCCGGCCATCATTGAAGGCTCCGAATCTCTACAGCGGTTGGCCAAAATCGAGCAGGAGGGAGAGCCCCAGCCTTACAGCGGCACCATGGTGGTCGACTCCATCGAGTCGATTGCGTTCGATGCTGTGGATTTCTCCTATCGTGACGGCCAAAACCTCATCGAACAACTCTCCTTTTGTTGCCATCCAGGCCAAGATGTGCTACTCAGCGGACCGTCTGGATGCGGTAAAACCACGGTCGCCGCGTTAGTGATGGGCTTTTACAAACCGCAAACGGGCACTGTTTCAGTCAACGGGATTCCCATGGAGCAGCTCGACGTGAAAGCCTTGCGCCGCCACTTTGGTGTCGTCATGCAAGATCCGGTCATGTTCAGCGGTACTATCAGGGAGAATCTATCGTATGGCTCAGAGCATGCCGTCGATGACGATGCCCTGATGCGCTTGTGCAGCGAGGTCGGCCTTTCAGATACCATCGGGCGGTTGCCAAGGGGTTTGGACACTCCGGTCGGCGAACGCGGATTGTTGCTTTCGGGTGGAGAACGGCAAAAAATCGCCATCGCCCGGGCACTTGTACGCAAGCCTTCCGTATTGATCCTCGATGAACCGGAAAACAACCTCCCGGCGGAAACTGCCCGCATGATGGTGCATGTGGCAACCCGGGGCGTCCCCATCCGCTTCATCATCAGCCACAGGCACATACTGGAGGACCCGAGCGGCAATGCCGGAATGCAGGTCGAGCTACATACCCGATCCTAGTGACCCATAGCCAGTTGCGTGATCATCTCGGCCACCTCGCCCACTGTGTCGGTGCCTTGTGGGCGCACGATGGAGAAGACGGGAACCGGTGCAAAAAATTCCAGCGAATGCATGAAAGCCTGCTGCAACGATTCGATTCCCGGCAGCACCGACAGGTGCTTGGTCAACCGGGCGATCTTTTCCTGCCCTTGGAGCCGGGAACATCGGACGGGAGTCCCCTCTTGCCCTTTCGACAAGATGAACAGCATGGACAAAGGGGCCAAGTGACGGCTGTTTTGCAGCAGTGCTTGGTATTTATCGATCCCGTCGAACTGGAAACTGGCCTCACCCACCGCCCCGAGCATGCTGCGGCGAGCGTCCGGCAATAACTTGGGGAAGGGAATGCCGGGCAACACCACAGGAGACCCTCCGTTGGGACCTTGGGAAACCGGGACTATGTCATCGCATAGCATCGATCCATTGCGCAACGTCAAAGCTGCAGCAGTGGTCGACTTGCCGCTACCACGCTCACCGATGATGATATAGGCGTTGCCAGCGATGGCGACCGAACTGCCGTGCAATGTGACCACAGCTTGCCGCTTCACTAAAAATGGTAGCACCAAGCCGATCATGAGTTGTGAGATGACTGAGGGGTGAGCCGCTTCACCCGGTTGGACCGTGACCGTGTTGGAAGCATCGAGGCAAAAATCAGCCAAGCGGGGAACTCGGATCACGATGGCCGAATGTACCTTGGCGTAGCTGATGTCTGCGATGGTATAGTCGAGCGTGTCCGGCACGGGGAACGTACCATACTTGACGCACACCGGTCGCTGGCTGGGGAAAAGGTATGCTTGGTCGTCGAAATCTACCAGCGGTAACGGTATCTCCGACCGTATGTCCATGCAGAATGCCAGATAGCGGTACATGCTGTTCACTCCGTCCGGGTCACAGCTAGCGCGAACGAAGTCCCTGTTGCCCCGTTGGCGTCTTCAAGCAAGAAATAGTAGGTGCCCGCTTGCAACTTCAACCGGACCGGTTGACCATCCGAGCCGCTTGCGGCTATGAGTGGCTGCCCTTGAACATCGATGGTCTCGGCCAGCAGGTCCTCTTCGAACAACGACAGCTGCAGATCGGCAGAATAGGGGCAATCAAGCTCATCTGCACAGGTGCTGGCATCTTTCCAGCGAATTTCGACTTCGCTTGGGCTAAACAACCGTAGCTTTGCCCAGGCTGCCGTCAGATCGGTCGCCCCGTCATCGTACAAGTCCTCGGTCAGATACATGTCCACGTAGGAAACCGGGTCCTCCTCGTGCACAAGACTGACAGCCACGCTGCCTGAAACATGGACTAAAAAGCCTAACGGGCGTACCGAATATTCCCGTTGTATCGCGGGAGATTCACTGCCTGCTCCGGCAGCGACTGATTTGAAAGCGACATGGCAATCGGTGCTGATCTTGCCCAGCGTAGCAAGGTCGGTCTGCCAAGGCCCGTCATCTTTGCTGAAAAAGAGCGTGCTGCCGGCCTCTCCGATGGCGGTGACGGTCGTGTCGGTCTGCACGATTCCCGACCCGGGTCCTACGGTGGGAACTTGCGGGATATATGCGGACAACACGTACGGCCGGACAGGAACTCCCTGCGCCTGGTCATGGTCAAGGTACCACAAGGCAGCCTGGCCGTGGCCGAGAGAGGGGCCTTCGGCAGGAACCTGATCGACGAGTGTTTCCCAGCTGTCGAAGGGGAGTTCTGCTCGATAGGCGGCGGCAGAGGCCTGCAACTGCTCGTCAAGCCCTCCTGCAAGCATGAGCTGCGAAGCGTGGCTGGATGCAATCGGACTCGCCAACGGCTTCGGCAAGGCGAATGCCTCCACTTGGGCATCGAGATAACCCGAGGTGCCGACCGTGCACAACACCCCGTCATTGGCAACCCGGCCGTCTTCGTCGATGCCCCCGACTACGGCCAAGCGGACAACCGCCACTTGGCCGCTCGTATCGTAGAGGATCGCGGCAGAGGTGTCAAAACGTGGTTCGGGCAACCTGCGCGGGCTTTCATACCAATTCCCGATATTCCCCTTCTGCCACACTCTGGCATGAAAGATGGTGTCGGTCACACCGGACGTGGTCTTGCCGCCGATGACGAAAATACGCCCGTCGTGCAAGGCATGCGAGAAATGTGATAGCGCTCGAGGCAACCGGATCTGATTGTTTTCCCAAAACTTGGGGGTTCCCGAGAATCCCAAACTTCCGTCTTTCGAGGAGATCGAGGTATAGAAGATGGTGTCGGTCGGCCCGCTTGCATCACTGCCCCCGACCACATAGAACAAATTCCCAACTGCGAAGGCCGCCCCGTAGGTACGTCCCGCTGGCAACGGGGTCGTTTCGGTCCAAGTCAAGGCTTGGCCAGCATCTTCAGGAATCGGTGCGTAAAAAGTCCGCGCCGAGACGCTGCCCGTGTCGGTTTCTCCACCGATGCGGTAGAGGTATTTGCCATGGCTGACCAGCATGGCTCCCGTGGTCGCCTCGGGAGGCAGCGGGGGTGGATCGGGAACAGCGGGACAGCCGATGAGCAGGCTGGAAATTATGATGAAGCACACAAGCGCCAGTTTATGCATCATGGAGCTGCCCTCCTGGCCGCCACAGCCCGGCCGATGCGTCGCCTGATGACGAGAAACGGGCGCAGCAGTAGATGGAGCGGAAGCAACCAAGCGGGTAACGGCAGGTCGGCCAGATCCTGCGGGGCGATTTTCCATAATTGCGTTGCGATGGATAAGCGTTCTCTGCTGGAACGGGCCAAGGGCAAGCGGTAGCGATAAGTAAAACGCATGATCGATCCGAATGATGAAGCGCTACCGCCTTCGCTTGCCAACTGCCTTTGTGAGAAAGCCATCTGATAGCGCAACCTGGCCCTGCATCCTGCAATGATCGCTTCATAAGCTTGTGGCAACTCAACCGGGAACAGGCTCCGGCACAATCTCCACGCCAGGGCGAACTGCTTTACTCTCCCTGTTTCCACCAATTTGGTGGCTAAAGCCCGATGGAAATCAGGATCGTCGCGATCCAACAAAGCCGCCACATCCACCAGCCAATGCAACACTATCCAGCCAAGATGGGTGCCGTGGTCGAGGATGAACAGGGCGTGGTCTACCAACGAGAGAGTCGGCAACGCGACTGTATCCCACAGCAGAGTCTCGTGGCGGTCGAACAAGGCCGCACTCTCCATGCCCTCGTCCACCGAGTATTCGAACAGTTCGTTATGGACTTCAAGTCGGAACGGGCTGACTGCGCTGACAAACACCAGATGGCGTGTTCTTTGGATGAGGTTCTTGCTCCACGTTGCCGGAGGGAGCGGTTGCACATCTGCTGTTTTCAAGCGGTAGCCGGCTTGTTCGACAAGCGGGACTACCATTGACAGATCGGGGGCATCGACTAAGATGTCCAGATCGGTGAATCCTCTGGCATTCGCATCCCCATAGAGTTGCAATGAAGATGCGGGGCCTTTCACGACCATGCAACGGACACCATGCCCGCTCAGGATGGGGGACAAGAGTCTCCATTGTCTGGACAACATCTGCTTAGCCGATTGTTCCAACAGATACGATCGTTGCAAGGCTGCCCTGACTTGTACGGTAAAGTGGACGTCATCGATAGCATCAAGGTTCCTGTACACATCGCGGATGACTTTATGATGGAGCGCCAGGTTGAA
>CAZJAK010000112.1:0-5900 GCA_964543935.1 uncultured Spirochaetaceae bacterium | reverse complement strand
TGATGAGTGAGGTAGATATGGAAAAGAAGAAAAAAGTTGGAGTGATCCACACGTTCCTCTATTCGGTCGAGGATTTGAAAGCGCTATTCGCTCAACTCGTTCCCGAAGTGGAGATGGTCAACATCATCGATGACAGCCTGTTGAAGGAAGTGCTCGCCAACGGCTCGCCCACACCGGCCGTGATCCGCAGGATCTGCAATTACGCCCAAGAACTGGAACGGCTCGGTTGCGACGCCATCCTCAACCAGTGCTCATCGGTCGGAGAGGCCTCCGAAGTCGCCCAAAAGCTCATCTCGATCCCCTATGTGAAGGTCGACGAGCCGATGGCGATCGAGGCGGTCACGCTCGGCAAACGCGTCGGTGTGGTAGCCACCGCCCACAGCACGCTCGGACCTTCGGCCCGGCTCGTTGAATCGGTCGCCAAACGCATGGGCAAGGACACAGTGGTCAACCGCTGCTATGCCGAAGGGGCCTACAATGCGCTGTTGATCGAGAAGGACAAGCCCAAGCATGACCGGATCCTGATGGAAACCATAGACAAGGCCTGTGCCGAGAACGATGTGGTTTGCCTCGCCCAAGGAAGCATGCTCAGTTTGGTCGAGAAGTGCAAGGACAAGCCGGTCCCTGTCATCCACTCGTTCAGAAGCGGAGTGCTCCAACTGCGCGCGTTGCTGAAACTCAATTGACCGATTCTTGAGAACCCGCGCTCCTCGCTGATGGGGCGGCGGGTTCTTCACTCAATTTTCTCTGGTGTGACACGGGGGACCGTGACCGACCCATCGAGCAGGAACAACACCCTCGAATCGGGTCCATGCCTGTCCAAGGCCGCGTCCAACGCTAGTTGCAGGTCATGGACCGGGTGGATGAAAATCGACTCGAGCAAGGCGTCATCGAGATCGGTCAACGCCTCCACCGTAGCCCACTGGAACACCTCGGCCATCTTGGCCGCCTTATGGTAACCAAGTTTATAACCAGCCGCTATCGACTCCATCACAGCTTGAGCAGTATCACAGGAGCTGAGCAACGTGATGAAAGCCTGCTCGCCCACCCCCTCGCGGCAAGAGGCGACCAAGATCAGGGTGCCGCCCTCCTTCAACGCCAACTTGCCGTTATCGATGGCCTTCTGGGCTTGGTAGAGGTCGACATCCATCGGATAACGGGACACCGCCACGACCACATCGGCCTTGTGTTCGATATCGGCCACGAAAATGGCATCGGCTGCGGCGATGGCAGCATCGAAAGCCGCGCTAAGGCCGCCGCTGTAGACACTGTGGATGTGCTGATGCTTGTCCAGCACGGTCATGATGGTATACGTCGGGATGGTGAGCGCTTGCATCGCCTCCATCATGTCCTCATGGACAGGATTGCCCTGCAAAGCCAAGGCTCTGGCTGCTTGTGATAAAGCCAAGCGGTGGTTGTGCTCGATCGACTCGTATGCTGCCGTGCCCGGCAGGAAGGCCTTGCGACCGCCGGTGTAACCCGCGAAATAGTGGGGCTCGACCGAACCGATGACCAACAGCTTGCCGGCTTCGACAACCCGGCGGTTCAACAACAAGCGGGTGCCTCCGCTGGTAGTGCCGAGATAGCGCATCTGCTCACTTTGGCGCGCATCATGGACATGGATGCGATCTTTGAACACCTCATAGAAATCGCCAAAGATGAAACGGTACTCCTCGGGTGTCGGACCGCGATGCACTCCGGTGGCGATGATGAATTCGGCCTGGCAGGCCTCGAGGTCGGCCCCGATGGCCTGCAGGACCGTTTTGGTCGGAGTCGGACGGGTGCCGTCGTTGACGATCACCAGCAACGTGCCTGGTTGCGCCATGAAGGTCGCGTAGTCACAAGCTTGCGGGCCTCCAGCCGGATGTTTCAAGGCTTGAGCCACCGCCCCGACCGGATCGTCAGCCGAGGGGACATCGTTGGGCTCGATGATCCCGGCGATGCGCGAACGAGCAACCTGTACGGCAATGTCAGCCTGTCGATACGGCACCTGCACCGTTATGATTCCAGTCTTGTCAGTCACGTTTCCTCCCGAAGACAGAGAGGTCCGTGGAAGGCCTCGCAACCACGGACCGGATCGACTGGCATGCATACCCTACATGCCGGATTTCACACAGCAGTCACGCGTGTGACCGTTCCATGGCTTGCAACAACGGTAGCTTTTTACCGGAGAGGAACCGCACCATGGCCCCTCCGGCAGTGCAGACATACGACCAATCGTTCAAATTGGTGAACTTGGTTGCTGCGCTGACACTGTCGCCCCCGCCCACCACGGTATAACCGGGGGCCGCAGCGATGGCTTGCCACACCAGGCGGGTTCCCTTGTCCAGGACCGCTTTCTCATAGATGCCGGTCGGACCGTTGACGAACACCGTCTTGGCCGAATGAACCAATGCCGAGTAAGCATCGATCGTCTTCTGCCCTATGTCGCCATAGCTCTCGTTGGGCATCGTCTTGACGACATCGACCTCACAGCGCTTACCAGCGGCATCTTCATAGGCCACATCGAGGGGCATGCGGATGCGCTCGCCATACTTTTTCAAATACTGCGCGGCATCGTCGACGAACCCCAACAAACCTTTGCCCGTGAGAAACGCATCGCACTTCGCTCCGACATCGATCCCGCTGGCCTTGAGGAACACTTGGCCGGTGACGCCGCAGGTGAGGATCGTGTCGGCCGTACCGTTTTCGAGCACGGTCTGCATCATGCCGAAGGCATCGCCGATGCGGGCGCCGCCGAGCACGAACACCGAGGGGTGTTCCGGGGCGAGCAAGATCTTCGACAACGCTTCGACCTCGTCGAACAACAACGGGCCGGCGGCACTGGGGAGAAGCTCTTGGAAGGCGACCATGCTCGGCGAACTCCGGTGGGCTGCCGAGAAGGCATCGTTGACGTAGAGGTCGAACAACGGGGCGAGGGTGCGCACCAACCAACATCCGGTCATCTGATCGGGTTGTAGCGGCACGACCTTTTCAAAGACCGAGATCTCCTCGGCGAGATAGCGCAGATTGCCAAGCAAGACGATTTCTCCATCACGGAGGTCGTTGACCGCCTGCACGGCTGCCGGACCGCACACATCCTCGACATACCGCACCGCTCGGCCCACTTCACGGGCCAAGATGGCGGCATGCTCCTCGAGGGTTATCAGGTTTTGGTAGTCGTCGGTATCGCCTTGATGGGCGATCAAGGCAACCTTGGCCCCTTGCGAGGCCAGCCAAGCGACTGTCGGAGCCGTCTTGACGATCCTGTTGTCGCTCACAATCCGTTTGGTGAGCGGATCGATGGGCGAATTGATATCGATGCGGGCAAGCACGCGCTTGCCCTTCACATCGAATTCCTTCATGGACTTGAACTTCAATAGACCACCCATCTGCTTGCTCCTTGGAGACGATCCTCCCGCTCAGCGGGCCTTCATGTTCAGATAGCGGTTCGTTTCGGCAGTACCGGTCTCGCGGGTGAGCTGCATCTTGAGGGCGGCCCGGATCGCGTCGATGTTTTCGGGAATGACGACAGCCTCTTGGGGGATGTTGAGGGCGAACATGATGTCGTCTCCGCTCTTGACGATCGACTCTTCCCACACGGCCACCTCATACATGTCTCCGCGCGGATTGCCCAAATCACGGGCGTAGCGGAACAACGAGGCGTTGCCCAAGAACCCTTCGGCCAAGCTGACCATGCGGATACGCGGATGGGCTTTGAACATCGCAATAAGCTCTTCCTTTGAAACCGACTTCTTGGTGGTGACCACCGGTGTGATGATGTGCCCGTGGGTGACGGGGGTGTGGACCAGGATACCGGTTGCGGCGATGTGGGGCATGATCGTCATGAGGTCCAAGCACTGGTGGCTGGGAGCCTTCTCCACCTCGAGGGCATTGGTGAGCCCGCGGTGATAATCACCGGGGTCGGCGACCCGGCGGATGATCGTCATGGCCACACGTTCGACTCCGACCGCCCGGTCGATGCAATCGATGGCGCGGATGACACCGGTGGTGTTGCAGCTGGTGAGCTTGAGGTAGTCGACTCCGAGCCCCTTCTCGTAGTTGGCATAACCATGGAAGAACACGTCGGCGACGTTGTTTTTCTCGCCACCCTGGAAGATAGCCTTCTTACCGAGGCGCTGGTACAACTCCTTGTTCTTCGCTCCGACTCCGGCGCTGGTCGCATCGAGCATGATGTCGACTTCCTTCACCAGGTCTTCGAGCGTCCCGCTGACCGGGATGCCCCGGTCGGTCAACAAGTTGGCTTTCTCAGGGACAGCGGTGAACAACTTGTAGGGCATGCCCTTCTCATAGAGTGCCTGCACTGCTAAAGTTGGCGCTACATCGGCCACTCCGACCAACTCCATATCCCCTTGGCGGGCCACACCATCGGCCAAGCGTTGCCCTATCACTCCGTATCCTGCCACTCCGACTTTGACTTTCTTCATATCTCGTGCCTCCTTAGGTACACCAACCGCTTTGGACAGCGGATGCCGTCATGAATCCACATGCTGTTCCATTGCATGAATGATAAAATAGTAACCGTTTACAATGTAACACAACCAAGACAATTGTCAAGAGAATTCACCCAGCAAGTCCGCCAAGAATTCATTGAAACAGATGATGAAATCCCACCATTGCCTCCTGATTGTAACGATTGCTGAAACCTTTGCATTTTTGCAAACATCTGTTTACAGCAACGGCTAATTACGCTATGCTGACCATGATAAGGAGCAGCATCCGTATGGGATTCACGTTACGCGACATCGCCGCCTTGTCGGGCTATTCGATTGCCACCGTCTCGCGTGTGTTGGGCGGCAAACCCGGGGTGAACAAAGAAACCCGCGACAAGATCCTCGCCTTGGCGAAAAGCTTGGACTTCAAGGTCAACTACAATGCCCGCAGCATCAAGACCCATCGAACCCATACCATCGGATTGGTCGTGGCCGACATCACCAACCAGTTCTACTCCGAGATAGCCAAAACCATCGAATTTCAGGCCAGGCGATTGAACTACACGGTGATCGTGGGCAACACTTCCAACAGCACTGACGAAGAGACCACTATCATCGAGGCGTTCCAAGAACGACAGGTGGACGGTTTCATCTTCGCCTCGGCCGAGTTGAACGACCGCGGCATCATCAACATGATCGAGCAAGGCGTGCCGACCATCCTCTACCACCGCCATCTCAAGCCTGGGGTGAAACACCACTTCGTCGGTTGCAACGAAGGCCGGGGTGTCGCATTGGCGATGGAGCATTTAGCTGCCCTCGGCCATACCCGGGTGGCGTTCATCGGAGGGTCGAAAACCTTTTCCACCGGCATAGAGCGCTTGAAAGCTTTCATGGAGTTGCGCACCCAATACGGACTCGAGAACAACAACAGCCTTATCAAAGAGGGTGGTTACGACATCTCGCGCACCAATCGGGCCGTCCATGAATTGATGGGCATGCCCAACAAACCGACCGCCATCTTTGCCTCCAACGATTTCATGGCGCTGCATGTGATGGACAAGGTCCTTTCCATGGGATACCGCATCCCCGAGGACGTCTCAGTGGTCGGTTTCGACAACATCCCGATTGCCGCCCACCACAGAATCGACCTCACCACGGTCGACATCCAGATCAACCGTGGTGCTCAAGAGGCTGTCTTGAACCTGATCAACCTGATCGAAGGGGTCAACAATGGCAAGGAACTGATCAACATCATCCTTGAACCCAAGTTGGTTGCCCGTTCGTCCAGCGCTGCAAATCCACGAACTTAATCCGATGAGGATACTCCATACACACTGCGTTCGAACACTTTCAGGTCATGCCCGGGTAATAGAGTGGCCCCGGTACGCTTGATGAGCGCCAACGATGCAAACCAATCGGACAAATCGACGTGGATACCGTTGGGAATCGAACACTCGATGTTCTCGA
>CAZJAK010000111.1:0-5929 GCA_964543935.1 uncultured Spirochaetaceae bacterium | reverse complement strand
CGACAGGTCGAACTCGCGCTCGATGCGTTCTTGGACCACCTCGAGGTGGAGCATGCCCAAGAATCCACAACGGAATCCGAATCCAAGCGCAGCCGAGGAGGTCTTCTCGTACACCAGCGAGGCGTCGTTGAGCTTAAGGCGGTCGATCGCCTCGTGCAGTTCCTCGTAATCGTTGGAGTCGATCGGGTAGATCGAGCTGAACACCACCGGCTTCACCTCTTTAAAACCCGGCAGAGCTTTCGTGCACGGGCGGGCTGCCGAGGTCACTGTGTCGCCGACCCGGATGTCGCTGATGGTCTTGATGCCGGCAATGAAGTAACCTACCTCACCACCGCCAAGAGATCCGGTGCGGACCAAGCCCAGCTTGAACACCCCGACCTCCTCGACCGTGTAGACCGATTTGTTCGAATAGAACATGATCTGGTCCCCTTCGGCGATTTGTCCGTCGAACAGACGGAAATGGACGATGACACCCCGGTAGGCGTCGTAATGGCTGTCGAAAATCAAGGCCTTCAACGGGGCCTTGCGGTCCGTCTTGGGAGCGGGAATGTGCTTGACGATCGCTTCGAACAGGTCGTCCACGCCTTGGCCGGTCTTGGCCGAGACCAGGCTAGTCATGTCGGGATCGAGACCGAGGTCGTGATCGATCTGATGCAGGCAACCGTCGATATCGGCACTGGGGAGGTCGATCTTGTTGATCACGGGGATGATCTCGAGGTTCAATTCCATGGCCATGTACATGTTGGCCAAGGTTTGCGCCTCGACCCCTTGGGCAGCGTCGATCAGCAACAGGGCCCCTTCGCACGAATTGATGGCGCGCGACACCTCGTAGGAGAAGTCGACATGTCCCGGAGTGTCGACCAGGTTCAACTCGTACTCGTTGCCGTCAGCCGCCAGATAGGGGATCACCACCGCCTGGCTCTTGATCGTGATGCCCCGCTCACGCTCGATGTCCATGTTGTCCAAAATTTGTTGTTGCAACGGACCGCGGGTGGTGACAAGCTTGGCTTTGTCGATGAACCGGTCGGCAAGGGTCGACTTGCCATGGTCGATATGGGCGATGATGCAGAAGTTGCGGATGTATCTCGGGTCATGTGCCATGCGGTTGCTCTCTTTGAATGGTCGGAAAACTACAACGGTCAGACGAACTTGGTGGTGCTTTCAACACTCTCAAGCCCGAGGAGTATGCGGATTTCGGCATCGTCGAGGGTTTCCTTCTCCACGAGTTCGGCGGTCAACTTGTCCAGTTGGTCACGATGCGCCGCGAGGATCGCCGTAGTGTCCTCCATGGCGCCGTCCATGATCTTGACAACTTGTTGGTCGATCTTGCGGGCCGTCTCCTCCGAATAATCCTTATGCTGGGCGATTTCACGGCCAAGGAACAGCGGTTCGTCCTCCTTGCCATACCCAATGAAACCCAATTCACTCATGCCCCACTCGGTCACCATGCGCCGAGCGATCTCGGTGGCTTGCTTGATATCGTTGCTCGTCCCGGTGGTTGTTTCCCCGTAGACCAGTCTTTCCGCCACATACCCGCCCATGCACACCTTGATCCAGTCCAACAGCGCGCTGCGGTTCTTGGTGTAGGCATCCTTTTCGGGCAACGAGATGGTGAGGCCCAACGCCCGCCCATGCGGGATGATGGTCACCTTGTGAAGTGGATCGAGATGCTTGAGGTGGTAATGGAGCAACGCGTGGCCGGCCTCGTGGTAGGCGGTGGCCTTCTTCTCCTCGACAGTCATCACCTTGGACTGGCGGGCGACGCCGAGCAGGATCTTGTCCCTACCTTCTTCAAAATCATCCATGGTCACCGTCTTGCGGCCCGAGCGGGCGGCAAACAGGGCTGCTTCATTGACCAAGTTGGCCAAATCGGCCCCGCTCGTCCCCGGGGTCGCCCTAGCAATCCGTTTGAGGTCGACCGAGGGATCCTTCTTAATTTTCTTGCAATGGATAGCCAAGATAGCCTCGCGCTCGGCCACATCGGGCATGTCCACCACCACTTGGCGGTCAAAGCGTCCCGGACGCAACAAAGCCGGATCGAGCACGTCGGGCCGGTTCGTGGCAGCCAGCACGATCACGCCGGCAGCCGTATCGAAACCATCCATCTCGACCAGCATCTGGTTCAGTGTTTGCTCACGCTCGTCATGGCCGCCACCCAAACCCGAACCGCGCGTGCGGCCAACTGCATCGAGCTCGTCTATGAACAGGATGCAGGGGGCGTTTTTACGGCCTTGTTCAAAGAGGTCGCGCACCCGTGAGGCCCCCACGCCGACGAACATCTCGACGAAATCGGAACCGGACATGTGGAAGAAGGCCACACCGGCTTCACCTGCGACGGCTTTGGCCAACAAGGTCTTGCCGGTTCCCGGAGGACCGACCAACAACACCCCTTTGGGGATCTTCGCACCAATCTCTTGGAACTTGGCGGGATGCTTGAGAAACTCGACCACCTCCTGCAACTCGTACTTGGCCTCCTTTTGGCCGGCCACGTCGGAGAAGGTGATCTTCACATCGGTTTCCATGTATTCCTTGGCTCTGCTCTTGGAGAAAGCCATCACATTGCCGTTGGCATTGCGGGTCTGCCGCCACAACATCACGCTGAAGGCGATGAAAATGATCCACGGCACAAGTTGCAGGACGATCTCAAGGACCGACACGCCCCTGACCGTACCCACCACCACCACATTGGAAGTCTTCAAGAGGTTCATCAGCGCTTCGTCACGGTAAGGGATGCGGGTCATGCCGGTAGCCTGGTTGCGCATCTGGAAGCGGATGATGTCCTCATCCTCGATTTCCGCCTTGACGACCTGCCCGCTCTCGACGAAGGCGATGAACTGGCTGTAGGCGACCTCGGTCCCTCCGGCATTGTTGCGCTCACTGAACAACAAGAAGGTGAACGTGACGATAAGGAACAACAAGAATCCCAAGGCGAACCGGTTCTTATTGCTAAAATCTACTCGCGGTCCTTGCGGCCCCGGCTTGCCTTTCGGTTGGCCCTGGCGCTCGCTTTGGTCAGGCCGCTCGGATGAACGCGGTTTCCAATAGCGGTTGTCGTCATCGTGCGGCTGGCGGGGGCGTTCCTGACGTCCTTCCTGATCTTGAGGGCCCTCCGGCGTGTTCGCGCGCGGTGGTTCTTGCTTGCCTTCCTGTTCTTTCCTCTCGTCTGTATCCACTTCTCAATCCTTTTGTACCGTTACACTATATAGCGTCAAGCATTTTCGGTCTAGGTCACCGGATGTGCGCATGCGGCGGCACAACCGGTCGCGAGCCCCCACATGCCGGGCGAACACCGCCACGATCCCAAGGGCGTCTTCGAGCACCGCCACCTTGGCGCGTTGCAAGGCCGGCAGTTTCCATGCCGAATACAAATCGGCGATCCGTTTGGTTCCTTCGGCTAATGCGATCCTGTCGTCCCCTGAGGCCGCCCTGATGGTGACCGGTGCAACCAACAGGCTCTCATCAAGTTGCAACACCAAAGGATCAACCGTTTCTCCTCGAGGCTGACGAATCAAGGTCATGCTCCGGTTCAACGGTACGATCGAACAGGGATCCGTTTCGATATCGACAGATTGCTCCTCGATCGCTTCGATTTCAAACGGTAGCCTGCGGCCTTGAAATTGGGCTGTCATGAAGGCCTTATTGCCATCGATGGTCAGCGAGCAACCGCAGAAATCGAGATGAACCATACCGCCATGGTCCTGCATGAGCGCTTCATCTGTTGTGCAAACCGAGTCATGCGGGAAGCGTTGCGCCTGAGGGCGGCCTGTGGCAGGCCCGAGGGCGTTCCAGGCGCGGTAGATAAGGCCATGGCGCACCGGAACGTCCATCTGGCGGTATTCGTGCACAGCAATGGTCACCACATGGCCTTCCACCGTTACTATCTTGGTGGCAACCTCTTCGATTGCCTGTTCGAGAAAGGCCTCCATCGCCAAGCCCTGCTCTGCCACGGCAGCGAACATGGAACGGTAATTGGGTTGGATCGACTTGACGACGGGGATCAAGCGATGCCTGATGGCGTTGCGCTCGAAGCGGGTGTCGGCGTTGCTGGTATCCTCAGACCACTGCAAACCAGCTGCGCGCACGATGGCGGACAATTCATCCTTGGTGCGGTCGAGCACCGGCCTAATGTAAGGGAGCGTGACGGCGGCAATCCCCTTCGGTCCGGCCGTCCCACCGCCATGCAACAGGCGCATCAAGACAGTCTCGGCTTGGTCGTCGGCGGTATGGCCGGTGGCGATGTAGGCGAACGAGTAGCGCTCGGCAATGTCCTGCAGTGCACGGCGCCGCAGGTGCCGGGCAGCTTCCTCGATGCCGCCTTTACGCCGGGCGGCCGTCTTCTCGACGGTCGAGTGGCCCAAGGAAACGATCTCCAGCTTGACTGACAACTTGTGGCAGTTGGCGATGTTCATTTCCCGCTCGTATGCCAACTCGGCCTCGTCGCGCAAGGCGTGGTCGACATAGACGGCCACCATCCGCCCGGCATCAAGCGTGTTGGCCAACAACACCAGCAGAGCCAATGAATCCGAACCTCCTGAGAAGGCCACGACGGTACCGAGCTGCACATCCAGACGGTTGCGGCTGTAGAAATCCTTGAGGTCACCCACCGTTGCTGCGGCGGTTGTAGACACGCATCACCTCCTGCAGGTCCTTGCCCTCGCAGATGGCAGCCACGGCTTGGGCCGCCCATGCGATGGCATCGTCCAAGGCCGAGCGTTCCTGTGGGTCGTGCGGCCCGTCAAGTACGTACTGGACCACCGTCTCGGGAGGAACCGGGCGGCCGATACCGATATAGACGCGGATGAATCCGCTTTCGCCCAAATGGTCCGACAATGAGGCCAAGCCTTTATGGCCGGCGGTCGAGCCACCTTTACGGATACGCACTGCCCCGACCGGCAGGTCGAGGGTGTCGCAAACGACCACCACATCAGAGACGCTGAACCGTTTGGGGATGAAGTGGCCAACGATTGCACCGGAGTTGTTCATGTAGGTCAATGGTTGGACAACCAATGAGCGGGAACCCGACGGAAAAGCAAGGCTTGCGCTCCGGTAAAGACGAAAACAGCGTCGTTTCAGCTTGAAGCCGAAAGACGCTGCCATCGTGTCCGCAGTATCGAAGCCTACATTGTGCCGGGTGCGCTCGAACCGTTTACCGGGATTGCCCAAGGCGAATACCAGTGGCAGAAGCGCCTCCTTATCCCTTATTGCTTGGCTCCGGGAGCGGCAGTACTTGCAGCGGGAGCTGCTGCTGCATCGGTGGTGGCGGCAACGGCAGCCTCCTCGGCGGCAGGAGCGGCAACCTCTTCCTTGATGGCCTTGATGGTGGCGACAGTTGCTTCCGGCTCGACCAGGATCTTGACACCGGCTGGAATGGTCAGTTGCGAGACATGCAGGCTCTCGTTCAGGCCCAGCTTGGTGATGTCGACCACGATGGATTCGGGAAGGTCCTTGGGAAGACACTCGACCTCGAGGTCATACATGACCTGATCCAGTACACCGCCGGCACGCACGCCCGAGGCAGTCCCCTGCAACGAGATGTGGACATTGGCCCGCAACACTTCGTCAGAGGTGACCTCGAAGAAGTCGACGTGGGTCAACTGGTTGCGCAGGATGTTCTCTTGGAAGGTCTTCATCAACACGCTATGCTCTTTCTTGCCGATCTTGATGGTCAAAAGGGTCGACTCGGAGAAATGCCGCATCTTCAACGCGAATTCCTTGGCATCCAAGGTAAGGTGGATATTCTCGCCCTTGCCGTAAATGACGGCGGGGAGTCGGCCGGCCCGTACCAGGCGTCTGGATCCGGCTGAACCGAAATCCTCCGTCCTATATGCTCCGGTCAATTGCTTGTCGTTCATGGGTCTCTCCTTGTTCACTAGGTCACCAGGGGCGGCATGATTCGAACCTACGCATGCCGGCACCAAAAACCGGAGCC